>JAISFP010000462.1 GCA_031263525.1 Deltaproteobacteria bacterium
GCTGTCTGGCTGCGGCGGCAGGCCGAGCGGCACAGGCCCGCTCTCTGCCTGCGGCGGCAGGCCGAGCGGCACAGGCCCGCTCACTGGCTGCGGCGGCAGGCCGAGCGGCACAGGCCCGCTCTCTGGCTTTGACGGCAGGCCATGTTGCACCGTCTCGTTCTCGGGCTAAGAAGGCATGCCGATCGGCACAGGCCCGCTCTCTGGCTTTGACGGCAGGCCATGCTGCTCAGTCTCGTTCTCGGGCTACGAAGGCAGGCCGATCGGCACAGGCCAGCTCTCTGGCTGCGGGGGCAGGCTTGCAGAGACGGACCATCTGCGGGCCGCCAGTGAGCCCGGTTCCTCCTGCGAAACAGCCAGCGACAGCAGAAGGCGGCCAGCCTGCCAGTTTTTCCGCGCCCCGCGCGTTCCGCAGGCCGCGAGACAAGTCCAGACCGGAGGTTGACCATGAACGAAGCCGAGGCCAAGATCTCAGACGCCCCGGAGGCTCCGGGCTCGTCCCCGGCGCGTGCGGGACATCCGCCGGGATGCCCCTGCTGCTCCGCGGCGGCCGCAGCCAGGGAGGCCTCCGGGACGTCCGGAGCTGTCCCGGGAGACGGCCCGCCGGTTTCGCTGCCGGCGTCGGACGCCAAAATGGACGGGGAGCAGGCCCCCGCCGTCTCCGTCCGGAAGCTCGGCGTGTCCATAGGCCGCTACGACATACTGAAAGGCGTCACCCTGACCGTGCCCCCACGTCGCCAGACGGTGGTGATAGGCCCCAACGGGGCCGGAAAGAGCACCCTGGTCAAGGCCGTGCTCGGCCAGATAGACCACTCCGGCACCATAGCCTTCAGCCCGGCAAAGCCCCGCTTCGGGTACGTTCCCCAGCGCCTGGACTACGACCGCCACCTGCCCATAACTGTCGCGGAGTTCATGTCGCTGGGCCGGTCCCGCTGGCCCGTGTGGCTGGGCACGCCGGGGCGCGTCCGCCAGGAGAGCCTGGCGAAGCTGGAGCTCGTCAGGGCAGGGCACCTCTACGCGAGGCCCCTGGGCTCCCTTTCCGGAGGGGAGTCCCAGAGGGTGTTCCTCGCCCGGGCCCTCATGGACGATCCGGACATCCTGGTCCTGGACGAGCCGGCGACCGGCGTGGACGTGATGGGCGAGCAGCTCCTCTGCGAGATTCTGGAAGGTTTCAAGAGCGACTTCACGGTCCTCATGGTGAGTCACGACCTTGCGGCGGCACGGGCACATGGCGACTGGATAGTCTGCCTGAACCGGACAGTGGTTGCCGAGGGGCCTCCTTCCGAGATTTTCCGCCCCGAGATAATCTCGCTCGCCTTCGGCATCCACCAGAGCCTCCTCTTTTCGGGAGGCACGGGCTTCCCCTCCATAGTTCCCGCAGAGGATCCCTTGACGGCCCCTCCCGTCACCGGGCAGTCGCTCACAAAAGGCACGGCCGGCGCTGATTCCGCCCCGCCGGACGTGCCGGAGGCCGGGAAGCCCGGGGCGGCGGGCGCCGTTCCCGGAGGCTCGGGAGCCGAAACTGTCCCGGTTTCCGGAGGCTCGGGGACAGAAGTGGCTCCCTCTCCCGGCGGCTCGGGAGCCGGATCGGCACCGGTTTCCGCAGGCCCGGGGGCCGGAACGGCTCCCTCTCCCGGAGGCTCGGGGACCGGATCGGCCCCGCTTTCCGGAGGCTCGGGGGCCGGATCGGCCCCGGCGAAGGCGGACGAGCCCGGAAGGGCGTCAGGCGGTGTCTCCCTATGAGCCTCACTCCCCTATATGACGTGTTCTCTTTCTACGGGCCCGTCTTCATGCGCAAGGCGGCGCTCGCCATGTTTCTCCTGTCCATAGCCGCCTCCGGGACCGGAGTCCTGGTCGTGAGCCGCAGGATGGCCTTCTTCCCGGACGCTGCGGGCCACACAGTCTTCGCGGGCCTGGCGCTGGGGCTCATATTCGGGCTTCCCCCGGCCCCGGCGGTGCTGGCCTTCGGGGTGTTCATAGGGCTTCTCATAATCTGGCTGGTCCGGCACTCCAACCTGGCCTCCGACACGGTGATAGGCCTCGTCTTCTCCGGGGGCGTGGCCCTGGGGCTAGCCCTGGTGAGCCGGTACCCGGAGGCCCAGTCCAGCGTCACCCGCTTCTTCCTGGGGGACGTGCTGACGCTGGGCGATCAGGAGATCTGGCTCCTCGTAGGGCTGGCCATATTGTCGGTGGCGTTCTACCTATTCCTTTACAACCGCCTCATGCTCTCCTGCGTGGCCCCTCCCGGCCACGGGGGCGGCAGCCGCGCGGACTACGCCTTCGGCGCCTTCCTGTCGCTGGTGGTGGTGTCCGCCGTCCAGGCGGTGGGGGTCCTCCTGGTCTCGGCCCTGCTGATAGCCCCGGCGGCCTGCGGCAGGATGGCAGCCCGCTCCGGACGGGGGATGTTCTGGACGGCTTTCGCGGTGTCGCTGTTCTCGGGGCAGGCGGGTCTGGCGCTCTCCTATCACCCGGCCGTGAACACCTCCACGGGCGCCACTGTGGTCTTCATCTCGATTGCCATCTGCGGCATAGCGGTTGGCGCGAGGAAGCTGAAGTCCCTGGGGGCGCCCAGGAATTAAAAGTCCTTTTTTATCCGTTCACGGGTCGGTCGCCCTGGCCAAGGAGGTAGCCTGTCCTGGAGCTGGAGGAAGACAGCTCTGGCCTGGAGGAAGACCGCTCTGGACCTGAAGGAAGGCCGGTTTGACTCTGGCGGAAGGCCGTCCGGGCCCCTGCGGAAGGCCGTCCGGGCCCCGGCGGAAGGCCGTCCCGGGTTCCGGCGGAAGGCCGTCCCGGGTTCCGGAGGAAAGCCGTCCGGGCCCGGAGAAAGGCTGTCCTGCACCAGGAATGAAGAAGAGTTGGGTCCTGCTGTAGGTTCCACCGCTTTCGTCCGTGAACAGATATGTACTTTTCTTCACGGTCTGAAGGCAAAAGCCGACCCCCTTTCCGGCAGGGGCAGGGGTGACGTCTCGTGCTTTGCGCTGGATCAGTTCCTCCATCCCTCTCTGCCTTGGACTGCCTCCCTCCCGGTCGGGGACGGCCATCCTCCTGACCCGGCGTGAGCCTTCCTGGGGACCGGGGTTGCCAACCTCCGGGCCCTGACCGATTCTTCGGCTGGACGGACACAAGCGGATGCATCTTCCCACGTCCCGTGCTACAATTTAAGAAGGCCGGCGTCATGTCTTTGACCCCGTTCACAAGCTGAATCTCAGCTCCTCCGGCACCTGCATCGTCCCCATCGTTCTCCCCGTCGGGACGCGGAAGGCGAGCGGCCCCAGCCGGAACCCCATGAGCGCCCCTTTCCCGAACCCCGACAGCCGGCTTCGCTCGGGAGACGCCCCCGTTGCCTCCAGAGCATAGCAGTCCCGTCCGGGGGGGAGATCCCCGGGACAAGGAACCTTAATGGCACTTATTTCTTGCCCTGCCTGCGGACATCAGATATCAGTCTGCGCTGTTCGCTGCCCGAAGTGCGGGCACCCGAATTCCAGTGACATGTTCCCCCTGGGTGACATGTTCCCCCTGGATGATTCCGCTGAGGTCACGGAGGCGGTCCAGCACTTGAAAGATGCGGAGAAGAGCCTTTCACGCTATGTGTGGATGCGCAACCATCTCGGAAAGTCGTTGACAAGCTTCCTGGAACTCGCGACCGTCGTCTCGCTTCTGATGGGCGCGGCCATGAACAACAACAACGGCTTCAAGGTGGGCGTCGTGTTGTTCGTGCTTCTCGTGGCTTCGGTGTTCGTGCGACCGGTAGATCCGTCGGAAAGGTAGCTGTCATGGACCCCTTCATCAAGCTGCTGTTCTTCAGCCTGGGAATCTTCGTCGTCTTCGTGGCTTTCACTGCCATTGACAGGAAGATCGTTGTCCCCCGCCTCCAGAAAAGGGTGGATGACGCCCGGGAGGTCGTCGTGTCCCTGCTCTCACGCCAGAAGACCGGCGACAGTGGCGAGGGGGGAAGCCCGGGCGGCATGTGGGAACCGGGCCATGCCGCTTCCTCCCTGAGTGCGGACGACGCTCCGTCGTCCGGCAGTCCGCCAGCCGCCACCTGACGTTGGGGAGCCTTTATGCCGACAGCGCCAGCCTCGTTGGCTTCCTTCCCCGGCCTTCTGAGCTCGTCCTGCGAACGGATGCTTTGGACTGATGGTTGCAGGCGGACTCCCTGGAGCTGTGGAGGAACAGGTGGGGAGCCGAAGCGTGGCCGGTCCGGCGACAGCGGGGGAGTCGGCCGGGCTCCGAAGCATAGCCGTTCAGGCTGCGGCGGGGGTGCCGGCCGGGCGCCGGAACGTAGCCGGTCCGACCGCGGCGGGGGAGTCGGCCGGGCGTGGGGGGCAGTGCCAGCCAGGTCTCGAACGGAAACAGGCGGTTTTCTGCTTACAGCGATTTTTTGCACGGCAAAGCCTAATATACAGCGCCATCTGATATTAAATTACTAATTTGTGTCTTCAGAAATTTTACAATTATTGATTGTAAAATGGCCTTTAGGGGGTAGGGTAGGGGACGTTATGCTAAACGATATAATAATACATTTAACTTAAGTTTTCCAATCTATTCCTATTCTCCTGTACTGTATAGTTTTTATCATAATTTTATATTTATTTATATGTTTTAATAAATATCTATTTTCAGGCAAGTCTTGCAAGATTAGATATAATATAGCATTATTTTTATGATTTCAATCCTGGCTATTTGCTTACATCGCCTGTCGGGTCTGCCTTCCGTCCGTCCAGTTGCTGCTCGGCGATTCCCTCCCCTAATCCTTCACTATCCCCAGTGTTCCTGCCTCCGCCGCACTTTCCCCGTTCTTCCCTGCCTGCTTCTTGCCTGCCTCCTGCCTGATCTGGCATCCCCGCCCGATCCCCTTGTCAAAATCCTCAAAAAGATTATAATGATCTTGCAGATTCACTCTGCCCGAAGCTCGCGCTTCACCTGAGGATCCCTCAAGGAGCAGGAGTTGACACAGCCCCTCCACCCCTTCAACCAGAGCTACCTCCATCTCCCGGCCATAAACGGCTTCACGGCCGCGCATGCCCAGGCCGGGGAGGAGCAGGCGCGGCTCATGCGGCTGGAGCAGGCCCGCGAGCTCCACCTGGACACGGTGGAGCGCGTGGCGGAGCCCGAGGCATCGGTGAGGGTCAACCCCGTCCATCCCGATCCGGGCGGGAGGAACCGCGCCCGCTACGAGCCGGAGTTCAAGAAAAGGAGCCCGAGGCGGGAGGATCCCTACCTCGCCCCCGTCGAGCGGGTAGTGGACCGCAGGGTCTGACCGCCCCGCCACGGCCAGGGGGGCCGGCACCTTTGAACTTTCCTTCAGCCGAGGTCATCCTCCTCCAGACGGGGCTTGAGATCCTTCTCGCGATCCTCCTGGCCCTGCTCCTTTGGCGCACCTGGAGGAGGCCACCCTCGGGCCAGACCGGGACGGGGGCCGCCGTCCCGGAGGAGCTGCAGAAGACCATAGAGCGCTTCCTCTCCGAGTCCGAGAAGATAGCGGTGACGTTCTCCCGCAACCTGGAGGAAAAGAAGAACCTCTCCTCGGACCTGATACTGAAGCTCGACAGCCGGCTCGCGAGCTACAGGGCTCTCCTGGCGGAGACCGAGCGGGCCATGGAAGCTTCCGTGCGGAAGCTTGCGGAGATAGAGAAGGAGGGACGCCTGTCGCCTCCGCCCGCCCAGGCCACCCAGGACCAGAAGGCCAACCCGGCCGCCCCCGAGGTGCGCGCCCTGGTCCTGAAGCTCCACAGGGAGGGCCTGAAGCTCGAGGACATCGCCGTGCGCTCGCGGCTCCACCGCGGCGAGGTGGAGCTCATACTGGAGCTCGAGCGGCAGTTCGACATCTAGATCGTACGCGGCCATGGCCGGCAGCTCCGGGGCGACTGCCGCTGTCCGCCGGATTTTGCCTTAACATACTGTACAGAGTGCCAGATGTTGCAGGCTCTGGACGGCACCTCTGCGGCAACGGCCCATGTCAGCCAGGATTTGCAGGCATGTGCATGGGTATGTGCCTGCTGCAGTCGGCTTTGGCCGGCATCTCCGTGTCAGCGGCCCATGTCAGCCAGGACATTCAGGCATATGTATCACCATGTGTCTGGCTCTGAAGTATTTTCCAGGCACATCTGCGGCAAAGTTCTATGTCAGACAGTGCTTGCAAGCATATGATGCATCGCCATGTGGTCGGATCTGAACGCCTTCCTGACATCCCTGCGGCAAGGGCCTTTGCCACTCAGGACTTGCAGACATATGCATCGCCATGTGTCTAGAGCTGAACGACTTTCCAGGCATATCTGATGTAACGGCTTTTGTCCGCCAAGGATTGAAGGC
The DNA here is from genome assembly GCA_031263525.1 of Deltaproteobacteria bacterium. Classification (GTDB taxonomy): domain Bacteria; phylum Desulfobacterota; class Desulfarculia; order Adiutricales; family Adiutricaceae; genus JAIRZX01. Next base: position 6,310 of record JAISFP010000462.1, read on the forward strand.
ATATGAAATATTATATGTCTGATGTTGCATGTCTTACATGCCTAGCGTGGCTTAGGCAAGGCAATGGTCCTGGCGAGCTGACCTTGCCAGGAACATGCAGGGGTCATATTGAATTTGGCCTTGGCTTGCACTGTAATTCATGATGTTATGATTCCAAACGATATTTATATTAAGTATTTTATTATGCAAACTGGAAACATATTCAAGATATTGGATATGAATTGAAGCAATGGTGTCAAGTTTTATGGCGATATTTAAATGTTATGCTTTACAGAAGAGATATTTTAAATATGTTCCATCATTATGGCGCTAGTATATAATATTTATTATAAATTAATTTTCTAAATATGCTTACGCTGGATGATTTAAATAAGATTATATTGACGGCACAGTTATACTGTAAATTCCATGCAAAAAAAATTTTCAGGGAAGACGGGTACAGACAGGGTGTCCGAGACGTAATTTGTCTGGACGCATGTCCGAACAGAGCCGTCTCCCGGCCTTTTCCGCAGGGGCGCGGGGCCTGGCACGGCAGGCGTACTCACGGGGGACGCGTGCCGACCGGGGAGTTTCGGGATAGCCCTGCAGTGGGCGGAGAGCCGGGCCAGGGACTGGCCGGCTCAGTCCAGTTCAGTCCCGTCCGGCCCTGGTTCAGATCGGGTAGTACCCGCCCGGCATGATTCAGATCGGATCGGCCCCGCCCGGCCCTGATTCAGATAGGATCGGCCCCGTCCGGCCATGATTCAGATCGGATCGGCCCTGCCCGGCCCAGAGCAGATGTGCTTGGCCCCGTCATGCCCGGCCCCTCACAGTCCGCCCCTGTCCGTGGCGCAGGCACAGGGGAGGGCGGGACGGCTAGACGAAGGCCCTCCATATGCCTTCGGAGAGCGCGTCCAGGCCCTTCCGGAAGCTCGGGGCCCGGAAGCCCTCCCGCCAGCTCCCGTCCGGCAGGAACTCGTCGGTAATGAGAAGCGCCGCGGCGAACGGCAGCTCCCTGTGGCCGGCGCAGGCGAATAGGGCCGACACCGTCATCTCCACGGCTATGGCCCCCTTGGCCCTGAAGGCGTCCCGAACCTCGCGAACCTCCCGGAATGGCGCGTCCGTGGTCCACACAGCCCCCCTGGAGGGGGCCCCCTCCGCGCGGAGGGTCTGGGCGAGCCGGTCATGGAGCGAGGGGTCGGGGCGCAGGGCCGCGGGGTAGTGGGCGGAAGTGCCCTCGCTGGAGAGGGCCGAGGAGGGCACGAAGAGATCCCCGGTCTTCAGCTCCGGCACGAGGGAGCCCGCGAAGCCGGCTGAGAGCACGCTCTTGGCCCCCCCGCCCATCAGGATCTCCAGGGCCATGACGGCCATGGGGGCGCCCAGCACCGGGCCGGCCAGGAAGTGGTCCCTCCCGCGGAGGATGGAGGTCCCCCCCATCATGAAGATGCTGGCCTGTGCCTCCAGGGGCTCGGGGGCGGCGCGCTGGAGGGAGGCCAGGAGTGCCGGGGTGGCGGCAAGGCACCCGCGCGGGGGCAGGTCGCGGGCGGCCTGGGGGAAGGGGAAGGGCGGATCCCAGAGGGTGTTGCAGGTAGGGGGCATTGGTAGAGCTCCGGAAGGGTTGGGCCCGGGGGACAGCTGGGTGCGGTTCCCGGCCGCGGAGGCCGGGCGGGAAGAGGTTTGGCGGCGGCACGGTCCGGGTCAGGAACGGTCTCGCGGGGGTCAGGGTCAGGAGCGGTCAGGCTATGGGGGGAACTGTCCGGGCCGGGCCGGGAGAGGAAAGGTTTGGGCCTGGCGAGGACGGGAACGGAATCGGTCAAGGTCGCCCCGGGGGCAGGCTTCCCCTGGCGGGAGCGTGGGGCAAGAAGGCGGACGAAGACGGTACCCCTTCGTGGCCGCAGGGCGGTCTGGAGCGCCGGGAGACAGGCGGGACAACCAGATGCTCACCTGGGTATGGCTTCCTGGTGGAGAGGCAATGCTTCACGGGAGAGGGGCGAGGCCTCCTGGGAGGCAGGCAAGGCATCCTGGGAGAGGGGCGAGGCATCCCGGGAGGCAGTCAAGGCATCCTGGGAGAGGGGCGAGGCCTCCCGGGAGGCAGTCAAGGCATCCTGGGAGAGGGGCGAGGCATCCAGGGAGGCAGTCAAGGCATCCTGGGAGAGGGGAGAGCCCTCCCGGGAGGCAGTCGAGACATCCTGCGAGAGGGGCGAGGCTACCCGGGAGCGCGGCAAGCCAACCAGGGAGCGGGGC
>JAISFP010000431.1 GCA_031263525.1 Deltaproteobacteria bacterium
CTCGTCCTTGACTTCGGAGAACTCCTACTTGAAGAGCAGCCTTTCCGTGGTGAATTTGTTCCACGAGGGCAAGAGCCCGGAGGAGATCAGCGAGATGAAGAAGATCGGGTTGGAAGAAGTCAAACGAATGTTGCGGGAAAACGGCAAAGACGCTTGACGACAACGCCTTCACCTACTGCCGCCTTCCTCCTCCCAGCCCGGCAGACACGGACATCCTGACACACATGTCCGTGAGAGGATTCCGGTACGGACACCGCATATTAGGGGGATCGTCATTGCAGTCACTCAAGATACAGAGTCGTCTTCAAACAAAAATGGCAATGCCCCCATGCACTGCCGCATGAATCCTCGCGCCGGCACGAACATCCGGGAAGCTTACTCCGTTCCGAGTTTGAAATGCCTGGTTCCAGCGGAGCCGTCCTCGCTATCCTGCCCCATATGACTGCTCTGGAGTTTTTGGCACGATTTTTGATATCGTTCTCGGTGCGAGTCACCCTGCATTCTGAGGGCAGTGACATGAGTCCTGACGCCCGTCCTCCCCGTTCTCCGAGGAAGGCTCTCCCCTGCCCTGCAGTGAGATCAGGCATTAGGCCGGTGAAAGGCCTTGCCGAGTTTTCCGGATAAAGGCCCTATTGGCCCTAATGCAGGCCGACCTGCCCCACGAAGAAGTCTTGCCCTGAGCCCGGAGGAATGTCAGAGCTGGGCAGGGAGAAACAGGCCTCAATCCTGAGGGCCTGAGGGGGAGACCGCCCTGGGCTCCGAGGAAGCCTTGCCCGTGGCCCGGAGGGAAGGCCGCCCTATAGGCGAGGAAAGCTCCCACGTGACCGGAGGAAAGCCAACCTGCGGTCGAGGAAGGACATTAGGAAAATGCATATCAAGAGTTGGCTTCATGACTTTCTCATTTTGCTGTCATTTTAATGTTTTAAAGATTTAGCTGAAGAAGTTGAGCTGGGAAGCTTAATGACAGATAATTTTGAGTTAAAAATATAGCTGAAATTTCTTAATAAGAAACGGAAGATCATCAGATAACGGTTCTAAAATATTAAATCAATGAATATCAGTTTTAATAGTTTTATTTGCGGCGAATAATTTACTTTAAATTCTTAGATGTTGTAAGAATTATGATTATTAATAATTTTTTATTTATTTAATAAACAATAATTATAACCTTTAACATATAAAGAAAATAATTAATAAATTATTAAAAAATGTCAAATATAATGTTTTGATATTGTTAGTATTCAGAAGTATCAACTCCATTTAAGATCATTCTGTTTATTAACAATTATATTTATTAGCATTTCTCGTTCTGTTTGAATAAAAATCCATAATTTATTTGATTTATGACGAATCAATATTCATTTGGTAAATTGATTTATCAAAAGCTATAAATCATAAATTCTTTAAATTATTGCTAAATAATAACATGCTAATTCATTTGTTATAAAAAGTTAGATGACCACTGGGCACTCATAATTGCTGAAATCTATGATCGATTGGCTCTTAAATTTTCAATATGTCACTACCTCAAATTTTCTTTGGTTTCCAGAATGCCATTACCTTTAATTTATTATGAATTTTAATTATCTTGAACATCAGTCATTTTTGAATTAACAAACAACTATCATCATTAATTAATTTTAGAATATTTAATCTTGTGAATTTAAATCCATTTGGACATGGACCTTAATCCTGCAGAACATGAACCTTAATCACTTTGTACGAGAATTTTAATCTCTTTGGATTTGTCAAGAGTCACAATCTTTTGACATTTTCGTTTAATATTAAACCATGATCCTTAATATCGTTGGATTTCCCCCAAACCGCAAGTCATAATCGTTTCGATTTGCCAAAGCAGATTCGTCTATTTTTGCTCTTTTCCCATCATGGTTACGGCCCGGCACACTGTCGCGGCAAATTGTCAATCCCGGACGCTTCATCGTCTGCACCTCCAAGGCCAACTTGCCTATCCCTGGCGAAAACCCCCTTTCTTCCTGGCACCCCCCCCCTTCACCCTGCCCCCTCCGGTGCGCCGCTGCCGAAAGACCTTGCCTGGCACGGCTTCGGGGGTTCCGGGCGGCCCGGTCTGGCTCCGGAGATCTTTCTTGCGCCGCAGAGGTCCTTTCTGCTAGGATTCGGCCTAATTATGCACTTTTCCGGGCCGCCTGGCCTCCCCGTCGGGGACGGCCTGCCCGGGCCGCCGCCGTGCCGCGGCGGCCAGGCGGCCCAGCGGGCCCCGGGAGGGCCAGGGAGCCGGGGGCACCGCGCCCCCGCGGCGGCGGACCATGAAGCACATCCTCATAGTGGACGACAACCTGACCAACCTCGAGCAGATAAGCATCCAGATAGAGGACCTCTACGACGTTTCGCTCGCCAAGTCCGGGGCCCAGGCAGTCCAGATCTGCTCCAAGGCGGCCCCGGACCTCATACTCCTGGACATCGAGATGCCGGAGATGGACGGCTTCGCGACCATGGCGAAGCTCAGGGAGAACGTCTCCCACCGCTCGATACCCGTCATATTCCTGACCGCGAGCCACGACGTGAAGACCGAGCTGAAGGCCCTGAAGGCGGGCGCGGCGGACTTCATAGGCAAGCCGGTCGAGAGGGAGATACTCATACACCGCATCGAGACCCACCTGGCGCTGGTGGCGGCCATGCGGGACGTGGACGCCCAGGCCCGGGCCCTGGAGGACGCCATCATCACGTCCTTCGCCGACATCATAGAGCACCGGAACGCCAGGAGCTTCGGAGGCTCCAGGAGGACGGCCAGGATAGTGAGGGCGCTCTCGGAGGAGCTCCTGGCGGCCGACGCCTTCCCGGGCGAGCTCACCCCCGCCGCGGCCGACATGATGGCCAGGGCGGCGCCCCTCCACGACATCGGGAAGATCGGCATAAGCGACTTCATCCTGCTGAAGCCCTCGCTCTTAAACGACGAGGAGTTCGCGGTCATGAAGACCCACACCTCCGTCGGGGCCCAGATCCTGCGCCGCGTCTTCCAGGAGATCCCCCGCGGGGCGGGGTTCCAGGACTTCGCGGTCACCATGGCCCTCTCCCACCACGAGCGCTGGGACGGCAAGGGCTACCCTGACGGTCTCGCCGGTGACGGCATCCCCTTCTGCGCGAGGGTTATGGCCGTGGCTGACGTCTTCGACGCGCTCCTCGACTCCCGGACCTACAAGGAGCCCATGGGCTTCTCCGAGGCCACGCTGGTCATCGCCTCGGGCCGGGGCACGGTGTTCGACCCCCGCGTGGTCGACGCATTCCAGGCGGCCCAGGCAAGGCTGTCCTCCGAGACGGAAGGGAAGCCCGGGACGTGATCCGCATGATCTCCGCCCAGACCCTCGAGGCGGACGACGGGACGCTGGCGGCCCGGGACGTGCTGGGACAGCTCAGCGACGCGGGGCCCCTCTCCCGCAACGCCCTGGGCATCGTCCACTGCGACAACGCCTTCGTGGAGACCGGGGCATGCGCCGCGGTCTGCCGGGCGCTCCCCTTCCCCACGGTGGGGGTGAACACTCTCCTCCACTCCTCGGAGCGGGGGACGATTGGAAGCACCATCCTGACCGTGACGGTCCTGACCAGCCCCGACGTGCGCATGGCCGCGGCGCTCTCGGAGCCCATGGAGGAAGACGTGCGCGGGCCCTGCGAGGCCCTGTTCTCGGACGCCATGTCCGTCCTCCGGGAGAGGCCGGCGGCCGGGCTGGTCTTCGGGCCCTTCCTCCAGTGGTGCGCCTCAGGCGAGCTCATCTGCTACGCTCTGGACGCCGCGTCCGGCGGGCTCCCCCTGTTCGGGTGCCTCGCCTCGGACTACGCGGCCACGGCGCGGTCCCCCAGGGTCATCTACAACGGCGCGGCCTGGGCCAGCCGGGCGGCCCTGGTGCTCCTGGGATCCGAGGCCAGGCCCCGCTTCGCGGTCTACCCGGTCTCGGGGAGGACGACCATCCGGGACAAGGCAGTCGTCACCGAGTCCGAGGCCAACGTGGTGCGCCGCGTTAACGGCATGCCCGTCCTGGACTTCCTGGAGACCCTGGGCCTGTGCCGGGACGGCCAGCTCTGCTCCATGCACATAATACCCATCTTCCTGGAGAGGGGCGGCGGCCGCCCTCCCATTGTCCGGGCCATCCACTCCCAGACCCAGGACGGGGCCATACTCCTTGCCGGCAACGCCCCGGCCGGCGCGACCCTGGGGATAGGCGCGATGGACATTGCCCACATCATCGAGGGGGTGCGCCGCGCCGCCTCCGTCATGAACCTCTCCGGGAGCGGGTGCACCCTCCTCTACTCCTGCTTCGCGAGAGGCATGTGCCTGGGGCTGAACTACACCATGGAAATGGAGGCCCTGCGCCGGGCCGCCGGCGGCCGGTCCCAGTACCTCTTCTCCTACTCGCTCGGGGAGTTCTGCCCGGTCCTCCTCCCTGACGGGAAGTTCCACAACGAGTACCACAACATGTCACTCGTGACCATGAGCATGTAGGGGGACGCCTGTCCTCCCTGCCCGCTCCGGCACACCTCTCCTCCCGCCGCCGGAACCTGCCCCGTCCCCTCCCGTGCCCTGGCTCCCACCCGCCCCGCCTGAACACGGCCTTCCCCCGGCGTGGACGGAGAGCCTGCCCCGCCACCTCCCCTCTCACGGTCTTTCCACCCCTCGCCCCCCCTGAACAGGGCCTTCCCCCGGCCGGACCGGAGAGCCTGCCCGTCACTCCCCTCTCGCGGCCAGGCTCCCCCCCCGACCTGCCTGAACAGGGCCTTCCCCCGTCCCCTCCTCTCTTGACGCCCGGCCCCCGCCCGTCATCAGACCAGAGCCTTCCCCATTTTCTCCTCTCCCGCAACCTGGCCGACCCCCTCTCCGCCTGCCGGATACTTACTCGTCCCTCCTCTCTCCTGGCCCTGCCCCCCTGGCCGCCTCCTGACCTGAACCTGCCTCCTCCCCTGTCCACATGCCTTTCTGGACGGCCCCGACCGCCTGCCCCCCCCATCCACTCCACCTTCCGCGCGAAGGCGGTCCACCACCTGCCCTGCCCTCCTCTTCACCGCCGCGACCATAGCCTCCATCCCGCCTCGGCCATTGCCTCCACCCCGGCGCGGCCATAGCCTCCAGCCCGGCTCGGCCACAGCCTCCATCCCGCCTCGGCCATAACCTCCATCCCGGCTCGGCCATAGCCTCCAGCCCGCCTCGGCCATAGCCTTCAGCCCGGCGCGGCCATAGCCTCCAGCCCAGCTCGGCCATAGCCTCCATCCCGGCTTCCCCCCCCCGGACAACTGACCTCGGTTCCCTGCCCCCCATATCCCGGAACCTCTGCCCGCAGGGCTCCCAGCATGACACGCCCCTTCAACCTGGGCTCCCGGGTCCCCGGAAGGGGGACTCCCCGCGCACCGGGACCGGGGCCGCAGTGTCCGCCGGACAACGCAGAGTGCTTTGCTCTCGCGCCAACAAATGCTAAAATCCCAGCACTGTCCGTCTGCCATACATCATCCCGCTCCGCGGCCATCCGCGCCGCGTCCCCGTTCCGGGGTCCTTCAGGCGTCTTGCCGGACATGCCAGCCGCCTACCGGGCCCTCCTCAACATCCGGCTCCCCGCCGGATCAGCGTGTCCCTCACGCACCCCCCCCTTCAGGGTCACTCGCGCCCGCCGGATCCGCGCGTCCCTCACTAGCAAGCCCCCCCCTTCTGGGCCATGGCTCGCAGCCAGATCCGCCTGTCCCTCACTCACAAGCCCCACATTCAGGGTCTTTCCCGCCCGCCGGATCCGCGTGTCCTTCCCGCAAGCCCTCTTCAGGGCCTTCCCTGCAGCCGGCTCCCCGCCGGAAACGGAGGAAGGCCGTGTAGCCCCCTCGCGTTCAGCCTCTGAGCCTCGCCCCCCTGTCACCTGACTTTCGCTCCCGGCCCCGCGCCTGTCCGCCAACAGTACTTTCCGCCCCCCCCTTCCGCTCTCCGCCTGCGGCCGCCCGGCCCCGGACAGCCAGCCAATCCTTCCGATTCCGCCCAGAGCCCGGGCAACCTTCCGGATCCGACACACTGCCTCTCTCCGGCTCAGATGAGCAGGCATCCCGCCTGACACCCCGCCTCCAGCCGGGTCCGGCGAGCAGGCCTCCCGTCTGACACCCCGTCTCCTGACGGCTTCAGCGAGCTTGCCTCCCGCTTGTCGCCCCGCCTCCAGCCGGCTCCGGCGAGCAGACCTCCCGTCTGACACCCCGCCTCCAGCCGGCTCCGGAAAGCAGGCCTCCCGCCTAACGTCCCCCCCCCTGAGACAGCTCTCCCAAGTCCCGAGGCATCCCCTTGATCCACTCACCCCCTGCCCAGAGACGGTCGATGTCCCGCCAGGACCGGCCGCTCCGGGACAGCCGCAGGAATCGGCCCCGCCGGCCTCACGCCTCGGCGAGGCCCCAGGGACTCAGGCACCTGAAGCCGGGGGCGGCGGTCTCCCGCTGCCGGGAGACCATGGGCCCGGAAAGCGAATCCGACGGACGCCCGAGCTGTCCCAGACCTTCCCTCTCGCCCGCCCGGCCCGCATCCTTGTCCGCCCGTCTTTCCGGGCCAGCATCCGTGTCCGCCCCCCCATCCAGGCCAGTATCCTTGCCCGCCCCCCCGTCCAGGCCAGTATCCTTGCCCGCCCCCCCGTCCGGGCCAGCATCATTGTCCTCCCGCCCTTCCGGGCCAGCATCATTGTCCTCCCGCCCTTCCGGGCCAACATCCGTGTCCGCCCCCCCGTCCAGGCCCGCATCCCTATCCGACTTCCCTTCCCGGCCAACTTCCATGCCTGACTTCCCTTCCCAACCCTCACCGCCAGGGCCCAGCCGTTCCCTCCCCGAGCTCCCGTCATGAGCAAGGTCAGGATGCTCATAGGCCACACCCTCGAGCCGGACGACGCTGAGCGCTCCGTGAAGGAGATCCTGGGCCAGCTGGACCTGGGCCGCAACCAGCTCAGGCATTCCGTGGGGATCGTCCACTGCCACCAGGCCTTCGTGGAGTCCGGAGCACTCAGGGCCGTCTGCAACCGGCTTCCTTTTCCTGTCGTGGGCTACAATACCTTCCTGCACTCCTCGTCCCTGGGCCTCGTGGACCACATGGCCATGACGGCGGCTGTACTCACTTCCGACACCGTGAAGTTCGCGACCGGGCTCTCGGCACCCATGACCAGGGACATCCGGAGGTCCACGTCCAGCATGTACGTGGAGACCGAGAACCTGCTGAAGGCCCGCCCGGCCCTGGGCCTGGTCTTCGCGCCGGCCATCCCCGGGGTGGCCTCCGGGGAGATCATGACCGAGGCCCTGGACGAGATTTCCGACGGGGTGCCCTTCTTCGGGGGCCAGCCCGCGGACTTCACCACCTACATGCGGAGCCCCAGGGTCATCCACAACGGGGAGACCTACGCGGACAGGGCGGCCACGGTGCTCATCGAGGGAGAGATCAGGCCCCGCTTCAACGTGTACCCAGTGGCGGCGCAGCGCCGCATCCGTCAGATAGCCATCGTCACCGAGTCTGACGAGAACATAGTGAAGCAGATTAACGGCATGCCCGCCCTGGAGTTCATGGAGCAGCTGGGGCTCTGCTTCGAGGGCCAGCTCACCGGCACCCACACCATACCCCTCTTCGTCAACCGCTACGACGGCGCCCCCCCCATTGTCAGGGCCATCCTCGCCCAGACGCCGGAGGGGTGGCTGGTCCTGTGCGGCAGGGTCCCCGTGGACAGCACCCTGGGCATAGGGGCCATGGACCAGGAGCACATCCTGAACGGCGTGAAGAGGATAACCTCCCTCACCCGCGCCTCGCTCCCGGACGTGTTCATCCTGTACTCGTGCCTGTCCCGCAACATTGTCCTGGGCTTCAACTACACCCTGGAGGCAGAGTCCGTCCGCGAGGAGCTGGGCAACCGCGTCCCCTACGTGTTCGCCTACGCGAGCGGCGAGATCTGCCCCCTCCCCTCCAAGGAAGGAAGGTGGCGCAACGGCTTCCACAACATGTCGCTCGTGACCGTGAACTTCTAGCGGAGAGGCCGCAAGCTTCCTAAGGAAGGGGATGGAGTTTCCTGAGGAGGTGCCGGGAGCATCCGGCGGGGGAGCCGCGACGGTCCGTGGGGGGGCCGAGAGGTTCCGGAAAAAGACGGGTGCTTTCGGAGGAGTGGCCGAGAGGTTCCGGAAAAAGACGGGTGCTTTCGGAGGAGTGGCCGCGAGGTTCCGGAAGAAGAGACGGGACGTTCCGGAGAGGGAGCTGGCAGCCCCGGAGGGGGAGCAAGGAGGTTCCGGAATGGGAGTCGGGAATGTCCCCCGGGAGGTTCCGTAAGAGGGCCGGGAACTTCCGGAAAGGGAGCCGGGTCGGTTCGGAGGGGGAGCCGGGAGGTTCCGGTAGAAGGCCGCGAGTTTCTGGAAAGGGAGCCGGGACGGTCCGGAGGGGGCCGCGCGAGGTTCCGGAAGATGGCAGCGCGTTTCCGGAAAGGGATCCGGGACGGTCCGGATGGGGAGGCGAGAGGTTACGCAAAGGGAGCCGGGACGGTTCGGAGGGAGCCGGGAGGTTAAGGAAAATATGCCGGGACGGCCCGGAGGGGGAGCCGAGAGGTTACGCAAAGGGAGTCGGGACGGTCCGGAAAGGTAGTCGGGATGTTCCGGAAGAGGGCCGGGACGATCCGGAAGAGCGGCGGGACAGTCCGGAAGAGGGGCGGGACAGTCCGGAAGAGGGGCGGGACAGTCCGGAAAGGGGGCAGGGACGGTCCGGCAAGGGAGCCGGGACAATCCGGAAGAGGGGCGGGACGGTCCGGAAAGGGAGCCGGGAGGTTCCGGAAAGGGGGCCGGGACGGTTCCGGAAAGGGAGCCGAGACGGTCGTCTGGAAATGGAGCCGGGAAGTTCCGGAAAGGGAGCCGGGACGGTTCCGGAGGGGGAGGCTGGAGGTTCCAGAAGAGGGCCGGGACGGTCCGGGAGAGAGCCGGGAGGGTCTGGAGGGGGAGCTGAGAGGTTCCGGAAGAGGGCCGGGAGGTTCCGAAAAGGGAGCTGGGACTGTTCCGGAGGGGGAGGTGGGAGGTTCCAAAAGAGGGCCGGGAGGTTCCTGAAAGGGCGCCGGGACGGTCCGGAAAGGGAGCCGGGACGGGTCCGGAAAGGGAGCCGAGACGGTCGTCCGGAAAGGTCGCCGGGAAGTTCCGGAAAGGGAGCCGGGACGGTTCCGGAGGGGAAGCCGGGACGGTCCGGACGGGGAGCCGGGAAGTTCCGGAAAGGGAGCCGGGACGGTCCGGAGGGGGAGCCGGGACGGTCCGGAAAGGGAGCCGGGACGGTCCGGAAAGGGAGCCGGGAGGTTCCGGAGAGGGAGGCGGGAAGTACCAGAAGAGGGCCGGGACGGTCCGGAAGAGGGCCGGGAGGTTCCGGAAGAGGGCCGGGAGGTTCCGGAAGAGGGCCGGGAGGTTCCGGAAGAGAGCCGGGACGGTCCGGAAAGGGAGCCGGGAGGTTCCGGAAAGGGAGCCGGGACGGTCCGGAGGGGGAGCCGGGACGGTCCGGAAATTCCGAACGGAAGCGTCACAGGGCTGGCTCCTGAAAAATGAAGATGAATTGAATTGTACTGTTGATAAAAAAATCGATTAAATATCTGGTTCTGTTATGCCAAACTGTAAGAAATATCTTCTAAAACATTAGTTAAATAATTTAAACAATATGTACATAACACTTTGAACACGTCGATTTTCAGTGTCAATGTCCATTTTCATCTTCACTACTTTATGATGAAATTTAATTTCATAAATATAGAGTGAAGTCATAAATTCAATGACCTATTAGAAAATTTTACTCTATTAACTTAAAATTAAAAACGCCTGCCGGACCAGCCGACAGGCGTTGGGGGGCCGGACCCGCCCGAAGGCGGGCCCGGCCAATACGGTCGAAAAAAGACTTAGAAGTTGTAGGTGAGGTTCATCGTCCCGTTGATGCCGCGACGGGTGCCCGCGTAGCCGCGGACGCCGATGTCGAGAGTCAGGCCCTCGGTCGCGGTAACGGAGATGCCGAGCTCGCCGATGCCGCTCCCGCCCTTGAGTTCGGGCACGTCAATCGGAATGTCGCGGACCCAGGCCTTGGCCTTGCCGTCAAGCTCGTGCTCGTAGGCCACGCCGAAATAGGGCTTGACGGTATCGGTAATCTCCGTGGTGAGCCTCAGGCCGGCGCGGACCCTGTGAGAGTTCACGTCGTCGAAGCTGATCCGCTCGCCGTAGGCGATGTACTCGTTGCCGCCCTGGTGTGTGTAGAGCCACTTCCCGTAGAGGTCGAGGGAAGTGGAGTCTGTTATGTTGAACACGTGGCCCAGGCCCACGTGGAAGCCGTAATAGGTCGAGTCGAAGTCGTACCGGTATCCGGTCCAGAACTCGTCGCTCCTGAAGTCGACCGAGGCGCGGCCGGCGCGGAAGGACGCTTCCGTATAGGTAAACCCGGATTCCGACTTCGCGAAGTCGAGACGGGCGAGAAGGCCTCCGCCTACGTACTCGGTGTTGCCCTTCCCGCGGACGGCGGCGAATCCTGTGAAATCGTTATACGAATCGTAGTCGCCGTCTCCGAGCTCGAAGAACGCGCCTATGGTGAAACGGCCGATGGAGACGTCAACGCCGTAGGCGGCACCGAGCAGGATTGAAAGACCCTGCACGTCGACATGGGATCCCGTGTCGTAACGGGAATTGTCGTAGCTGATGGAAGTGAAGAAGGAGGGACCCGCGTTAGCCGCGGCGAAGACGGCCTGGGTGATGCCGTCCCCCGCCACGAGATCGGAACCGTTGTTGAGGAATGCCGCAGACGCCGCATGGCCCTCGGAAAGGACCTTCAGGCCGGGGTTGGCGTAGGGGCGGAATGTGCCAACAGGCGTGACTGTGCCGCTGAGGATATCAATGTCCCAACTGGTGACATCGTACCATACTGGATTGGTGCCACGGTTGATCTCTACCTCTGTATTGTTATTAGCGATGAGAGATGTTGCACTTATAAGTTCAGGCGGTGCGTTACCGGCAGCGACAGCTTGTGCAGTGGCCTTGGCGTATGGATCAACGTTTTCAACAATGATCAGTGCATCGTTTATATTCGCGTTGGTTGCACTTAACACTGGGGCTGCACCGACATAACCATTGGGTACGACAAGCGATAATACCGCGTCTTGGGCATCGAGTGCCGCGATATTAACCTTGGTAGAATCCTGGATAGCGATTCTCGCCGTCTTATTGTTTGCATCTAAATTATTAATCAAAAGAGCATTTGCTACAGTGGAGTTATCGTTAGTAACTGAAAAAGTGTTGCCCTTGTCAATGACAACAGAATCGATAATGGCTGAATCAGACCCGTTGATTCCGGACAATTTGAACGAGGTGCTTGCTCCGGGATCAGACATATTAAGCTTGTCAGCAAAAAAAGTTAAATTATCTGTCGTAGTAGCATCAGCTCTGGCTAGATTTATTACAGGAACGATGAGAGTATCCATCACCGTGAATGAAACTCCTCCGCCGGTTCCTGTTCCCCCTGTTTCTTTCGTTCCGGTGCTTACTGTAAGCTCTTCGCCTATAATCACGTCATCAAAAGTCGCACTCGCAATTCCACCGAGACCACTTTGGCCGTCGCCACCTTGCACCTTCGCTTTGCCGGCGACTTTCAAAGTCCTTGCTCCATCGGCAGGTGTGCCAGAGGTACCTGCAGCGCCTGGGGTTGCAATAATTCCAGCTGTGGCAGTGGAAACAGATCCGCCGGTAATCTCAAGATTTCCTGAAAGCGTGACGTCAAGGGCTCCACCGTTTCCAGAACCGCTGTTTTCTGCTGAACCGGCTTCAATTTCTACCTTAGCGGTACCCCCACTTCCGGTCGTATCAGCTTTGACGATAAGATTCCCGGCTATGAGTTTGGCCGTCTTTCCATCAGTGTTTCCAACAGTATTGTCAGAAGCTTTTACTTCTAACAAGG
>JAISFP010000019.1 GCA_031263525.1 Deltaproteobacteria bacterium
GCCCGCCCCAACCCCCTCCCCCACCGCCCGCAAACAGGCCCTCCCCGGCCGGTGCCGGCAAAAGCCAGTCCAGAAGGGACCGGAAAAAGGGCCTGCCAGGCCGGGGACGGGAAAAGCCAGTCAAGAAGGGACCGGAAAAAGGGCCTGCCAGGCCGGGGACGGGAAAAGCCAGTCAAGAAGGGATAGAAAAGAGCCCTGCCAGCGGAAGGGACAGGCCGCCCCAGGGAAGGAAGCTCGACCGTGAGGCGGGACAGGACGGGCCGCCTCAGGACGCAATGCCCCCGCGCTGGCCGTTGCTGCCCGAGGGCGAGCTAACACCGGAGGCTGGCACGGGAAGCTCCGCGCCCGGCACCCGGTAGGCCTGCCCGTCCTTCAGGAGATGCTGGCCCATGGTGACCACGGGCCCCTCGATTGGGCCGGAGCCCAGGAGCTCCACCCTGTCGCCCTCGTGGATGCCCAGCTCGACACGCCTCTCCTCGACCTTGCCGGTCACGGGGTTGGCTATGAATATGACGTAGCCGTCGAACTTCCGGTAGGGCACGTCGGCCGCGACCGACCAGACGCCCTCGTGGCGGTTGAAGGTGAAGACCGCCTCGGCGTACATGCCGGGCTTCAGCTTCAGGCCGGGGTTGGGGACCTCGAGCTCCACCCGCGCCTGCCTGGAGGCCGCGTTCAGGACCGGGGCCACCCTCTTGACCGTGGCGCTGAAAGTCTCGCCCGGGAAGGCCTCGGCCCTCACGGAGGCCTCCATGCCCACGGTTATCCGAGGATAGTCCTTCTCTATGACATCCACCACCACCAGCAGGGGATCAAGGGAGACTATGTCCAGGATGGGGGTGTTGGCGGCTATCTGAGACCCCGTGTCTGCCAGCCGTGCACCCACGTAGCGGTAGCCGGCATGGGCCTCTGAGCCGGTTGCAGGGGCAGCGGCACCGGACGCAGGAGCCGTCCCGGAGCCCGGTCCGGGGTAAGAGGACGCGACCGAATAAGTTGGAGGAGGAGTTGACGAGGTTGACGGAGAAGAAGTGGAAGTAGACGAAGTTGAAGGAGAAGAAGAAGAAGAAGAAGCAGAAGGAGTCGGTGAAAAGGCAGAAGAAGTCGATGAAGAGGCAGAAGAAGTCGGTGAAGAGGCAGAAGGAGTGTCGGCCGAATCGGGACTCCCGGCGGAGGGGGCCTGGAGGGCGAGACCGGAGGAGCCGGAAGTCCCGTCGGACGAGTCGCCTTCCTCGCTTTCCCCCTGGACGGCGGCAAATGCCTCGCGACCGGCCTCTCCGATGGAGGCGGCGGAGGCCAGGAGACCCTCCTCAATGGTTTCGGCGGTCGGGACGCCGTCCGCTTCCGAGGCCGAGGCAGGACCTGTCGCCTGGGGCTGGACACTCGGATAGGAGGAGCCCGGAACCGCAGGGTACGACGGAGATGACAGTGACGGCGGCGAAGCAGGTGACGACAGGGATGCGGACGCGGAGGTGGCGGAAGAGGCAGAAGACGAGGATGACGATGCCCCGGCGGCCTCCGCAGCGGGCCAGGCCGCAGTCACCCTCGTGTAGGAAAGCTTCAGCTCCGCGTCGGCCAGCTGATTTCGGGCGGAGGCGAGCTGGCTCTCGGCCACGCCCAGGCGGGCCTCGGCCTGTCTCAGGCGGTTCTCGGCCGCCTCCAGCTCGCTAGCGGCCACGACGCTCTTGCGGGAGAGGTTCTCCTGGCGGAACATGTCGTTCCGGGCCAGGAGCAGGTTGGCCGTGGCCTCGGCCATCTGGGCCTCTGCCAGGGTGACCGCCAGGTAGGCGCGGTCGCGGGCCAGGCCGTACTCCTCATCGTCCAGGACGGCCACCACCTGGCCGCTCTCCAGGCGGTCGCCTATGTCCACCAGCATCTCGCGGAGCTCGCCCCCGACCCTGGGGGCGAGGGAGAAGCGGCTGGGCGCGGACAGGGTCCCGTAATAGAGCCCGAGCTCCCGGACGGTCCCGAAGTTGGCGTTGCTGAGCTCAACGTAGACGGCCTCATCGCCCAAACCGCCACCGAAATGGGGGGCGGCCTGGCCGTGGACGAGGCGGAAGGCGGTGAGACCGCAAAAGAGCAGGACAACCGCGGTAATCTTCTTGTGGTCCCTCACAAAGGCAAGGGCCCTGGATCCGGAGCCGGCGGCCCCGGTGTCGGACTGGGTCATTCTACTTCCTTAGCGGGCAGGGGCCCGCCGGCTGCTTCCTTTGCGGGCAGGATCCCGCCGCATACGTGACGTCCTGGCCTTGAGGCGATATCATGCAGATCCCCCGGAAAGCCTGCAATATGCTCGCCAAGGGGGCCCTTCGGGGTTAGAGATCTTGAGGGGTACGGGACTCGGGCAGGACGTCCCTTTCAATTTACTGTGCCTGATCGAGTAGCTTTTACCCGCACCGAGTAGATCCTACTCGGTCACCCGGGGGTTCCGGCACCGCGACGCGGGACTTCCGGCAGGCAGGGACGCCGGAAAATGCCGCGAAAAGCTTCCGGCCGGCATTATACGGGGTCGCCGTCGGCCCGGCAATGCCGGAACCCGGCTTCCGGCCATGGAGCAGAAAGAGTTCCCGCATCCTGTGGCAGGACGCCATATAGACACAGGAAATGGAAAGAGAGGGTTCGGATGGCCGACCGTCCGGAGGTCAGAAGGCAGTCCAGCTAAAGATTATAGTCCCGATCACATCCGAATGGGAGGGTGCCGGCGAGGTGGCCATTGGCCCTGGAGGGTCCCGTGCGGTCCGGGGAGCACAAATGTTCCCATGATTACCCGGAGCTGTAGGCTTGGCGGAAGGCCGGAACGGCCCGGAAGGCCCGGAAGGCCGGGGGGAAGCCTGGAAGCCAGGGGGGAGGCTGTCAGACCGGAAGGCCGGGGAGGCCTGGAAGCCAGGGGGGAGGCTGTCAGACCTAAAGGCCGGGGAGGCGGGAAGGCGGAGGCCCGTCATACCGGAGGGCCGGGGCGGTAAGGAAGCCGGAGGCCCGTCAGGCCGGAGCGGTAAGGAAGCCGGAGACCCGTCAGGCCGGAGGGCCGGGGCGGCCTGGAAGCCAGGGGGGAGGCTGTCAGACCTGAAGGCCGGGGAGGCATGGAAGCCAGGGGGAGGAACGTCAGACCGGAGGGCCGGGGCGGCTGGGAAGCCAGGGGGAAGCTGTCAGACCGG
>JAISFP010000067.1 GCA_031263525.1 Deltaproteobacteria bacterium
GGCCGTCCAGACCCCGCAGGAAGGCCGTCCAGGCCCAGGAGGAAAGCCGTCCTGCACCAGGAATGATGAAGATCTTGGTCCTGCTGTAGGTTCCCCCGCTTTCGTCTGCGAACAGATACCTCCTGCCTCTAACTTGCTCTGACCCTCCGCTTGTCGTGTGGCTGGACCAGAGCGGCACTTAGATGCTGTGCCTGCCGATGACATGTTGCTCGAAAGGGCGTCCTCTTCCTTCGGGGGGGGACGTCTTTATTTTCGTGGGGCGCTGCTGGGCAGAAGAAGGGTTTCCGGGCATGTCACATGAACGGCTGCCGGCCATTAGCCTGGCAGGCCCGAAAGTCACTCTCGGCCTCCCTCTCGAGCCGTCTGCCCCGGCCCGGCGGTCCCGCCTTCTCTTGGTCTGTGAGCCCTATCCGTAAGCATTCCAGGATGTCAGGCTCGACATGCAGTGTTGCATGAGCCTGGCTGGCTGGCAACAGAATGCAGATCCTGTCTGTTTCAGCTAAGCCGCCGTTGGCGGCACTGTCCTGAATCCCCGGTTTTGCTGAGGGGCATAAACGATCCCGGATGCCAGGATTGCTGCCTGGGCCGGGACGGCTGGCGGGGGCAGGTTGGTCCGCCTGGGCCCGGAAATAGGCCGAGAACGGGATGGCAGCCAAGCTCTCCAGATCCGGCGGGATCGTGGTGGTCAGTGAGGCATGGAAGTTTCGCGAGGACCGGACGGTCCGGGGGGCAGGGAACTCTTCCGAGGCCGTGAGGTCCGGCGGGCCCCGGAAGTTGGCCTAGCACGGGATGGCGGCCAGGCTCTCCGGATCCGGCGAGATCGTGGTGGTCTGGGAGGGAGCTCGGGACGTTCCGCGAGGCCTGGACGGTCCGGTGGCCCGGAGCTCCGCCGACGCCGGGACGGGACGTCCCGCTGGGTCAGCGTGGCCGTCAATGCCGCTATGGTTCTGAAGGCCTGGATGCCGTGCCGCGCATGGGTGGACGCCGGGGTCAGCGCTGCCGGATCGAGCCGGGTGCCAGGCTCGCCTGGCACGGGACGGCGACTCGGCATCGCGGGGCGGAAAAAAGA
The DNA here is from genome assembly GCA_031263525.1 of Deltaproteobacteria bacterium. Lineage (GTDB taxonomy): Bacteria > Desulfobacterota > Desulfarculia > Adiutricales > Adiutricaceae > JAIRZX01. The sequence continues at coordinate 1,070 of JAISFP010000067.1, forward strand.
AGGGCGGTGCCATTTGTGGTGGCATCACCCCTCTTTCGCGGATGTGTCGCGTGTGCGGCCATGAGGCCGGAAGCCGGCCCGGAGCCGGCAAGATTCCGGATTATGGAAGGGTGCCGGCAGCCCGGCAGAAGGACGGACGCCCAGGAGCGTACCTCGCAGGGGTGCCGCCGAGGCTGGGGGAGGGGCGCGGGACGGCGTCAAGCCGGCCTGGAAGCCTGCCTTCCGGACCCGGCCGGGCCCTGCTAGACCACCCGGCTCAGGTTCCTGGAGCGGCCGATCTCCAGCTGGGCGGCTTCCCGCATGTTCTTCTCGATGGTGAACTGCTTCTGCCCGTCCATGTCCCTCTGGACCTCGTGGCGGAGGGCGCCAAGGTGGCGGTCGGTGGCGGAGGCGGTCTTGGCCCTGCTCATGCCCATGGATGTGACGAGCTCGGCGGAGCTGGCGTTGTCGCTCATGGAATCCTCCCGAGGCTTGGGTTCGGGGCGGACCTGCCGCCCGGTGCCATTCTAGCACCGGGCGGGCAGGCCATCAAACCTGGTAGTAGTAGAGCATCCCGTCCAGGCGGTGGAGCCTGGCCAGGGCCTCCGGGGAGGCGGACTTCACGGCGCCGACGATGCTGGCCAGGAGCCCTGCCGCGGCGTTCAGGTCGAGCTCGGAGGCGCTCTCCCGGGCACGGAGGTTCTCGGAGCCCACGACCGTCCAGGCCGGGGGAGGCTGGGGCAGGGCCGAGGAAACGCCGGGATTTCCGGGTGCCGTGCCGGACGACGCGTCCGAAAGGGCCTTCTCGAAGGACCCGGCCCCGCTCTGGGGTGCGGACGGCGCCCTGGCGGGGGGCGTCTTGCCCGCCTGTGGCGGGCTGAAGGGCAATATCTTCATGGATTCACCTTGTATGGGGGCGGGGTTGCTCTCCCCGTCCGGATGACAGTGTAGTTCGCGGAGCCTGCCCAGTAAACCCCCAGTCCGCCCGGAGGCGGAAGGGGAGCAAGGGTTTCAGATCTTTATCGGATAGCCCGAGCAATAGCTTGAGGGTATCGACACGTTAATCTCAGGCTTTTTTTGAAGAAAATGAAAGCGGATTCAATTTATCCAGTGATATCGGATGCTTAGGATCATAATTAGAATTGAGCGGCAAAAAAATAACAGGGGCCTGGGCACCTGGAGAGAGCTGGAAAGCCGTGAAACCCTGTTCCGGGTTCACCGGGGAGGCTGCTCGAGGTCAGGGCCCCGGAGTCGGGGACCGAGGCGGCCATTTCTCCCGCGTCCTGAGCCGGGGTCGTGTGTCCATCACTCCCATGAGACCGGAGGCGGGGAGATGTGGCCATCACCCCCATGAGCCCGAAGCCGGGGACGTGTGGTCATCGCCCCCATGAGCCCGGAGCTGGGGACGTGTGGTCATCGCCCCATGAGACCGGAGGCTGGGACCGAGGCGGATATCACCACCATGATTTCGATTCCGGGGACGTGTGGCTATCACCCCCATGAGACCGGAGGCGGGGACCGAGGCAGCCATCTTCCCCATGAGTCCGGAGGCGGGGTCCGAGGCGGCCATCTCGCCCATGAGTCCGGAGGCAGGGACGCGTGGCCACCCCGCCGCTGTCATTCCGGACCCTGGGGTGAGGCTGCTGGCCCCATGCCGGTCGTCTTGGGCGGGGAGGGAGCTGGCATTCCTCTGACGGCTTCAAGGAGCAAGGCAGGAGGTAGGCCATCTTTGAGCAGGCAACCCGTGCCCTGTGACAAGGGTGGCCGCCTTCAGCCGGTCGCCCGGAGGCAGGAGGGTTGAGGTCTTCCCTGTGTCGGCTGTACCGGGGCAACGAGGGAGCCGTCTGGCCCTCCCGAAGGCCTGCCGAGGAAAAACGGCGGAAGCCTGCCTGGACAGCTGCCGGGGGGCATGTGCCCGTGCGAGGCTGAGGGGCAAGAGGGGGATGAGAAGGGGAGGGGGGTCGGAGAGAGTCGTCCGGGGCTTGCTGACCTCCAATATGTTCTAGAAATCGTGGGAGGGGGCGGAGACCGTTAACCGGAAGTTGGGGATGGAACCCGGAAGCTGGGGGATGGAACCTGGAAGCTGGTGAAGGACCCCGGAAGCTGGGGGTGGCACCTGGATACTGGGGTTGGAACCTGGAAGCTGAGGTGGAACCAGGAAGTCGGAACCCGGAACCCGGAAGCTGGAAGTCTGAACCCGGAAGCTGGAAGTCTGAACCCGGAAGCTGGAAGTCTGAACCCGGAAGCTGGGAGTCTGAACCCGGAAGCTGGGAGTCTGAACCCGGAAGCTGGGAGTCTGAATCCGAAAGCTGGGAGTCTGAACCCGGAAGCTGGAAGTCGGAACCCGGCCGGGCAGTTTGACGGGGGGGGGTACCAGGCGGGGCGCCCGGGCAGTTGGAAGTGAGGGCTGGAGGTCATGCGGTCGGGAGGCGGATGCGGTGTTCGGGAACGGCCAGGACGTGCCGGCTGGTCCGGCAGGAGAGGGGCGGGTCCAGGCCGGAGGGAGGCACTTCGGTCCGGGTGGCCGAGGTTTCTGGGAGGACGCGGGGCGGATCTTGCGCGGCCGAAGGCCGGGAACTGGGGGACGGTGCTTCCTTGTCTTTGTCTGAGTTGAAAAGGCTGCGAGATTAGGGTATAAGACTGCAAAGTTCGGGAATCGTTGCGTTTCTCCCGGAGGCAGCCGCGGCAAGCGAGCTTGTCTCCCGGAAGCCGCTTCATGAGGAGCAAGGCGTTGGGAGGCCGCCCAGAGGCGCCGGGCCGGTCGCGTCCGTTCCGGATGACGGTCACGTGTCCGCCCGAATGCCGGGGCAGGTTTCGGCCCGGGCCATGGAGGGGCGCGACCCTGTCCGTGCCCGGCATGACGGCTGTGGGCCGCAGCCGGTCTCCCGCAGTCCTGGCTGCCGTCGTGCCTGGGGCCCTGCGGTCGCCAGGGCCCGGCGGCTTTCCTGCCGAATTGTTTCCGGGGCCCCCGTCGCGGGCGGAACCGGGGCGTCACGGCACGGGGGCCGGCGGGTCGCGGTCGCCGGGAAAGGGTGAGGCATGCCGCCGTTGAAAGACGCGCAGAGGCGCAGGGTCGAGACCAGTGTCAGGGAGGCCAGGGCCGTGGCGGACGCCGCCGCGAGGGCCGAGCTCGTGCGCCTGGGTGTCCAGGACCCCGCCCCTCCGGCGTCCCTTGACGATGCCGAGAAGTCCCTGAGCCTCCGCCTCCGCACGTACGCCTTCAAGCTGGCACACAGGCTCGGCCGTCAGGAGGCGAGCCCGGTAGACATCGCCGCCGAGGACGTCTCCTGGGAGTTCTGGCACGGCAGGCTCTTCGCGAGGTTCCTGGCGGAAAGGGGACTTCTCGTGCGCCTGGAGCCGGACGGGCCAGTGCCTGTCTCGCTCGAGGACTGCTTCGGTACGGCCGTGAAGGAGGGTGCGCGGGACGGCTGGGAGCTCGCGGCACGTCACGCCGCGGCGATGCTCCCCGGCATCTTCCCGCCCGGCTCGCCCGTGCGCGAGCTGAGACTGCCGGAGGATGCGGCCCGGAGGCTGGGGACGCTGATTGACGGGATGCCTCCGGGGCTCTACACGGACCCCGACGGGCTGGGCCTCACGTGCGAGCACTGGCATGCCGGGAGGAGGGAGGAGATTCTCGCGGGGGGTGGCAGGATAGGCCAGAGCGGTGTCGGATGTGTCACTCAGCGGTGTACGCCGCAGTACATCGCGAGCTTCATCCTTGACAACACGCTTGGGGCATGGTGGGCCTACGGCAGGCTCACGGGCAATGACCTTGAAGATGCGTCGCTGTGGGAGGAGGACCTGAGAAGCTCGGCTTCCCTGCCCGGCATGCCGCTCGAGTACCTGCGCTTCGTGCTGGATGGCGACTTCTACGATTGCAACTACGGTGACGATGACGATTATGACGGTGATGACGACGATGACGACGACGTCGACGGTGGCGACGATGACGTCGACGGTGACGGTGGCGATGATGACGTCGACGGTGACGGTGACGGTGACGGTGATGACGGTGACGGTGACGGTGCCAGTGGCCGTGACGTCGGCGACGGCGGCAGTGGCGATGGCGACGATGATGACGGTGACATTGACATCGATCCAGACGATGACGACCATGACGGCTATCCGGGCTGCGACTACGGCGACCTGTGGCTGCCTGCTGCCGGGACTTTACTCGCGTGGCCGGAATCTTCACTTGAGGACATCAAGGTGATGGATCCCTCATGCGGATCCGGAAATTTTCTCGTGTCGGCTATGTCCATGCTGGTCCGCATGCATCTTGATGGCTCCACTCCCTCGCCGCGGGATGCGGTGGACTCGGTGTTGCGCCATAACATCCACGGGCTGGACATCGACCGCCACTCCGTAGCGACGGCGTCCTTCGCCCTGTCGCTCGCCGCATGGTCCTGGGAGGGTGCCGGCGGCTACAGGCCGCTTCCGGAGCTGAACGTCGCCTGGACGGGGCGGCGGGCTCCCGAGGAGGCTGACCTGCTGACGCTGGCGGGCAAAAACGGGCGTCTCCGGAAATTTCTCCTGGGTCTGGGCAAGCTGTTCGCCGACGGCCCGCGCCTGGGAAGCCTCCTGGAAACCGGCAAGTTCGAGGACTTGCGGTTGACCTTCGGGGGAAGGGGGCGTGTCAGAGGCTCGTTCATCAAGACGGCAGTGGAGGAGCTGGACCGGATTGAGAGCCCCGAGAGCCCCGAGACGGCCGCGGAGGTCCGCCAGCTTGCGAGGGCGGCAGCCCTCCTCATTCCCGGGCAGTACACGCTTGTGGTGACGGACGCGCCGTTCCTGCCCTGGGAGTGTCTGGACGACGGCACCAGGGCCGTTCTTGCCGGAAACTGCCGGGATTCAAAAGGCGACATGTCTGCGGCGTTCCTGGACGGCTGCTGCAGCGCAATGTGCGGACGTGGAGGGATGACGGGCACTGTCACTTCACAGGACTGGCTCGACGGCCAGGACTTCAGGAACCTCCGCAAGAACATGCTGAGCAGGAATGTCCTGCGCATGCTGGCGAGGCTGGGCGAGCGCGCCTTCGGCAACGGCCACGGCTCGGGGACCTCCGCGTCGATCTTGATCATGAGCCCGTATGATCGTAAAAATTCAAAATATTCCGATGGTACCCAGGTGGATCACACGCCGGTACAAAATGTAATTTACGGGCTGAAAGCGGAAGGTCGGAAGACCCCCAAGTCCAAGGCGGCCAAGCTAGCGAGCGGACGCATCCTTTGGGACGAGCAGAAATATCACATGGACAACCCTGAAAAGGCTGTCGATTTGGAGCCTTACGAGATATGACGGAAGGCAGTCTGCCGCCGTTCGGCGGTCCGGCCGGACGTCGGCGTCCGGCGGAGGAGTGGTTCGTCCGAAATTTTCTGGACACTTTCCGCTTTGGCACATGGCCCTGACCTCAAAATCAGTCTGTCACCTGCAATCGGCCCTTACAGGCTGTGACGTCACAATTTATTGTGCAGAAGTTTCCGTTTCCTCGATGTGAAATTTTTAAATCAGACACATGCTGTCATCAGATGGAGCAGAACTTTACTTTAAAAAGCGTACTGTCTTGTTTGACTAAAACCTTGAAATATTCTGGACGCTGGCAAAAGACGCTGCGTAATTTTTCCATCAGGATATGTCGGTTGCATGCCGGATTTGGGCACGGCCAGGCTTCTGTGAAAATACCGCTCGACACGTGCATGCCATGGTTTTTGATTGTACATGAAGAATAAGACGGACGCATGTTCGCGATGTCGCGCCTTTCCCGATTGGCGACGTTTCGGCATCAAGATCCGCCGGACGGCGGCACGCGGCCGGTCGGGAATCGAAATCTGCCGGGCGCCGGGTTCCGGTTCCGCGCGGCTCCGGCTTTCAGATCCGCCGGGCGCGTGCTTCCGGAGGCGCGAGGCCGCGGCCAAAAAGACGGAAGGGTGCCGGCCAGCGGATCCGTGCGGCCCATGCAGCGAGGGGCCCGTGTCCCGAAAATCCGCCGATCGCCGGTTTCAGGGGGCGGCGGGCGCCGGCAGGGCGCCTCACAGCAGGATGTCGGAGGCGTTGATGCCGAAGTCGGACGGGTGGAAGCAGCGCAGGATGTTGCGGAGGAAGCGGCCGTTCTCGTCAGTGTCGGAGAAGTTCAGGAGATCGCCGCGGACTATGCCCTCGTCCCGCCTGTCCAGGAGGTAGGCCAGCGGGCGCGCGTCCACGGCGTCCGGCGGGGTCTCCGCGACCATCGCTATCTCCTTTGTGTCGGTGACGAGCAGGGTGCCGATGGGGTAGATGCCCACCATGTTTATGAAGACCTTCAGGAGCAGCGGGTCCAGGGACTTGCCCGCGGCTGAGGTCATGATGTCCAGGGCCTGCTCGGGGTTCATGGGGACGGGGCGGTATGACCGCGACGAGGTGAGCGCGTCGTAGTGGTCGGCTATTGCCACGATCCGCCCGAACAGGCTGAGCGGGGCGTTGAACTCCGAGTTCGGGTAGCCGCCCAGGTCGACGCCCAGGTGGTGCTCGAAGGGCGCCTGGAGGAGCCGCGTCTTGAAGCGGTGGTCAGCGTTTATCTGGAGGATCCTCGCCACGCTGAAGAGCGAGTGGTGCTTGACCTCCTCGTATTCCTCGGCGGTGAAGCGGGAGGTCTTCCTGATGAGGCTTATGGGGATGTCCACCTTGCCCAGGTCGTGGAAGAGCCCGGAGAGGCCCAGGGTCGCCACGGCCACGCGGCTCAGGCCCAGGCGGCGGCCCAGGCACATGGAGAGGATGGACACGTTGACCGAGTGCGTGCAGGTGTAGTCGTCGTAGTCGCGGATGGTGGAGAGGTTCAGGAGTAGCCTCTCGTCCTCGAACAGCGACTCCACCATGTCCTGGACCACGCGCCTGGACTTGGCCAGGCTCACGGCGCCCCCCTCCTTGAGCTTGGTCTCGACGGCGGTGAGCACCGCCATGGCCCTGGAGTAGGAGCGGCGGGCCTTAACGGCCAGGGTCCTCGTGCCGGAGTTCCAGACCAGCGGCCTCCCCTCGACCTTCTTGCCGTCGGCGGACTCCTTGAAGACGAAGGCTATCTTGAAGTCGGAGTCGATGATGGGCCTCGCCCAGGACTCGCTCAGGGCCTCCTTCAGCCATTCCGCGGGATTCTCCTGGGAGGAGCACTGGTTCAAGGCGCGGATGAAGTCCACCACGTCCGAGTCCTCGAGGCCGTCGTTCTTTATGAAGGTGAACCCGAACAGGCCGCGCTTGTCCAGGAACTCCATGAGCTTCTGGGCGGTCACGGCCACGGGGCCCGGGGGGAGCGCGAGCTTCTGGCTGTCCTGGTAGAAGCGGCCGCGGTGCGCCCGCAGGTTGAAGATCTGCTTTTCCTCCCAGAGCTGGGCCAGGGCCTTCCTGAAGAGGCCCAGGTTCACGGCGAAGATCTTGTTGTTGGGCTGGTGGATCTTCACCAGCTGCGGGAGGCGCAGGAGCGACTGTATGACGGTCTGTACGGGCGGCTCGGGGGGCGGCCTGAAGGGCGCCTTGGAGGAGGTGGCCAGGGAAGTTTCCATCAGTCGCGCTCCTTCCCGCGGCGGGGCCTGTCCCCCCGCGCGGGTGTCCCGGCGGGCGCCCTGAATGGCGCCCTGGAGGAGGTGGCCGGGGAAGTTTCCATCAGTCGAGCTCCTTCCTGCGGCGGAGCATGTCCGCCGGCCCGGGCGCCCTGAAGGGCGTCCTTGAGGAGGTGGCCGGGGAAGTTTCCATCAGTCGCGCTCCTTCCCGCGGCGGGGCCTGTCCCCCCCCCACGGGCGTCCCGGCGGGCGCCATGAAGGGCGTCCTTGAGGAGGCGGCCGGGGAAGTTTCCATCAGTCGCTCTCCTTCCCGCGGCGGAGCCTGTCCGTCAGCGCGGGCGTCCCGTCGGGCGCCCTGGAGGAGGTGGCCGGGGAAGTTTTCATCAGCCGCGCTCCTTCCCGCGGCGGATCCTGTCCGCCCGCGCTGGCGTCCCGTCGGGCCCGCCGGACTGCGCCCCGGACGGGGCGGCAGGCAAGGCGGCCATCATTCCCCCCTCTCGCCGCAGAGCTTCTCCGCCTCGTGGACCGCCGAGCGAACGGCGCGGAACGCCGAGCGGGACGCCTTCTTGACAATGTCGCCGGCCCCGCTCGACTCGGGCATGAGCATTAGCGCCAGCGCCGAGCCGGTTCGGTGGTAGTCAAGGGCCGCGCCGAACAGCGAGCCCAGGTCGCGCTTCATGAGCACCTCCGTCAGGAACGGCAGGGAGCCGCGTCCGCCCATCACGCCGAGCCTCCTGTAGTGCTCCAGGAGGTCCGGGCCGTTCTGCTTCTGGGAGTAGCGGCTGGACAGGTGCGAGCGCAGGATGCCCTCCACCTGGACGTCGCGGCGGCGGATGACGAACGGGGCTATCTGGGACCTCACCTTGGCGTCGGGGTCGACGATGAGGTGCGACACTGCCGGCACTGAGTCCGGGTCCATGTCGAGCATGAGCTTCGCGGTCCTGATCCGCACCTCGGGGGCGGGGTGCTTCAGGAAGGCCGTCTTCACCTGCTGGGCCAGCGGCTTGCGCATGGCGGCCAGGAGCCCCAGGAGCTCGAGAATGGACCACTCGTTCATGGTGGTGGCCAGCTGGGCGAACTTGTCCAGGACAGAGGGCAGCTGCCAGCAGATGACCTCGACGAAGAGCCTCTTGAGCGACAGCGACTTAGCGCTCGGCATGGCGGTCACGATGCTCGCGGCCGAGCCCTGAGGCAGCTGGTACAGGAAGTAGCGGATGCTGTCGTAGCTCTGGGCGCAGACGTCGTCGTCGGCCACTGCCTCGCAGAGAATCTCGAGCATTCCCGGCTCGGCTATGACCTTCTGCAGCTCCAGGCGAAGGCGGGCGCAGGGGCCCTCCCAGCCGGCGCGGGCCGCCAGGTCCTGGAGCCTCGCCAGGAACGCGTTCACGTGGGCGAGCGAGAGCCGCTCGCAGGACATCCGTATCTCCTCGGCGAGGAAGGACGTGAGCGAGGGGAGCATGCTGGGCCGGAGCACCGGCGACTTCACCAGCACCATCACGAGATCCAGCACGCTCGCGGTCTTGCCCCGCGCCTCGTCCCACTGGATGAGCGCCGCCACCTGCTTTATCTCGCGGGAGGAGAGGCCCCAGTACTTGAGCCTCTGGGCGCGGCCCTCCCTGGTCTTCTCGTCGATCTCGGGGCGCTCCGCGTCCTCATCCGCCAGGGTGACGGGCTGGGCCATCTCGGTGCGCTCGTCGAAGGAGTCGGTGTTCAGGCTGGAGAGATCCAGGTTCTGGAGGGCGTCCCCGAAGGCGCTCCCCCCGCCGGAGTCCGAGGTCTCGCCCTCGGCGCCGGGCGGGCCCTTCACGGGATGGCCGTCCGGATCGCCGTCGGGGTCGTAGACGGACCCGTGGGGCCCGTAGGGCGAGTCGGAGCCGGAAAGGCTCTCGTCCCCGTAGTCGTAGTCGCCGTCCCCGTTCCGGTCCCCCTCCTGCTCCCCGTCCCCGTCCGGCCTGTGGCTCCGCCTGGGGCCGCCCACACCGGAGCCGCGGTAGGCCGGCCCGCCTCCCCCGCCACCGGGGACGCCTCCCTCCCCGTCACCGGGCTCCGCGTCCGCGGACGGGTCCCGGTCCTTTTCCCCGGGGGCCCCCGAGGCGCCGTTCCCGGACGCCGTCCCGGAGGAGGGGTCCCTCGCGGCGCCGTTCCCGGACCCGGCGCCCTTCGAGACGCCGTTCCCGCCGCCGGGGGCGCCCTGTCCGCCGCCCTCGGGGCCGGTCCCGCGCCTGACCCTGCCGGAATCGTCCCGGAAGAAGCCGCCGTCGTCGGCCCCCGCCCCGGGGGGCGGTTTCAGTTCCGGCCCGGCGGCGCCCCCCATTGGCCCGAAGCCGCCGTCGTCCTCTTCCTCGTCCTCGTCGGAGAGGTCCTCCTCCACGCCCTCCGCGTCGCCGGAGACCACCACGCGCCTGACGGCGCCGCCGGCGCCTCCAGCGGACCCGCCTCCCTGGGAGGGCTGGAGCTTGCCGCCCTCGTGGGGGTCTGCCACTCGCCCGTCCGCGCCGCCCGGCGCGAACGAGAAGTCCAGCGAGTCCGCCAGGGCGAAAAGCGATCCTATGCTCTTGGCAATCGGGGCGGCGCCGTCGGTCTGGACGGGGGCGTCGGCCATGCCGGGGGCGTCCGGGTCGATGCGGACCGGGCCGCCGTCCTTGGTGGACGGAGGCCTCGCGCACACCATGAGGCCCAGGTCGAACTCCGAGTCCACCTCCTCGTACTCGTCGGCCACGGCATACTTGATGTACTGGAAGCCGGCGTCCCACATGCTGGTGACCACGTCGTCCTGGGCGCTCTCGTTCGTGGTGCGGAACTTCAGGAGTATCAGCATGAGGTCCCGCAGCTCGTCCTCGGCCACGCCCGGCTCGATGAAGAGGCTCTGTACCCCGTCCCTGAAGAGCGGGAAGGCCAGGTAGGCCTCGTTCTGCTTCTCGTGGTAGACCTGCTCGCCCTCGGGGTTCAGGAGGGAGTCCTTCGTCACCTCCAGCGTGATGGCGCCCCGTGACGCCAGGTAGCCCGTGAACCACTCGTGCATCGTCCTGAGCCCCTGGACGTTGGTCTGGCTGGTCATGGGGTAGAGCTGCAGGTTCTTCATCGTCACCACGAACATGTGGAGCCCGCCCCTGAGCTCCGTCCCCGCCTCGGAGAGCTTCTCCTTGCCCGGGCGCGGCGCCGCCGACGCGGCGGGCGGCGGGGCGAAGGGCTCCGCTCCTGCAAAGGGGGCCGCGGCCGGGGCGGCGGGCTCCTGAGCGCTTTCTGCGGGAAGGGCGGTCATGCGTCAAGTGCGTCCTGGGAACGGCTGCTGGGGCGGCGCCCCGTTTCGGGCGGGCGGGGGCGGCGTCCAGTCTGGCAAGGCCCCGGGCAGGGGCGGGAGCTCCGGCTGGCCGGGAGCCGCCCTCCCGGCACGGGACAGGCGGCGGAAGGAGGCCGGGAGAAGGTCCGGACGGGGGAACGCCCGCGCCTGGGTCCGGAGGGCGGTCCGGACAGAATCGGGGGAAGCACCCGCGCCTGGGGTTCGGGCGGCGGTCCGGACAGGACGGGGGGCGCTCCCGCGCCTGGGGTTCGGGCGGCGGTCCGGACAGGACGGGGGGCGCTCCCGCTCCTGGGGTTCGGGCGGCGATCCGGACAGGACGGGGGGAGCTCCCGCGCCGGGGGTTCGGGCGGCGGCCCGGACAGGACGGGGGCGCTCCCGCGCAGGGTCCGGGCGGCGGTCCCGGAACGTCGGGTCTCCGGGCCGGAGAAAAATCGGCCGCCTTTCCCGGACATCGCCTGGCCTTGCGGATGCCGGCCCGCGCCTCCTGGCGGGGTGGGGATCCGGGGCGGGGCGGAGGGGGGGCGGGCGGCCGGGGGGGAAGCCGGTCCGGCCTGGGACGGACGGCCAGGGAGAAGCCGGTCCGGCCTGGGCCGGCCGGCCCGGGAGACGCCGTGCGGCCCGGGCCAGACGGCCCGGGGGGCCGGCTGCGGACCGGGGAGGACGGCCTTGAGGACGCCGTGCGGCCCGGGGAGGACGGCCAGGGGGGCAGTTCCTGTCCGGGGCGGACG
>JAISFP010000439.1 GCA_031263525.1 Deltaproteobacteria bacterium
TCTCCCAGGGCAAGCATGTCGTTGTCGTCGAAATCCTCGATGTCGATGCCGCCCGCCATCTCGGCAGAGCGCCTGATGAGCTCCCCTCCGGCGGCGCGGTCGCCGCGGAGGTACAGTGCGGCCCCCTTCCCGGCCAGCGAGACGGAGAGCGCGGCCTCGTCGGAGGGCCTGACCGGGTCCGGATCGCTCCTGGGGGGCGCCCCGTCCAGGAGGCCTATGACCCTCGAGTAGATTTCCTCGGCCCCGGCCATGTCGCCCGTCCCCCAGAGGGCGTGGGCGGCCAGGACTGAACATTCCACGGTGGCCTGGTCGGCGTCTCCCAGAGCCCTGCGGAGGCGACCCTCGGCCCGGACGAGAAGCTTTGCCGCCGTCCAGTAGTGCCTTTCCAGCAGGACGGCGCGGCCCATGCGGAGCTCCAGGTCGCCCGCGAAGGCCTCGTAGCGTTCCCCCCGGCCCTCCAGGGCCTCCAGCGCCTGGGCCCATAAGGAGCAGGCGCGCTCGTCGCCGGGCTCGTGGCCGGGGAAGGAGAAAGGCATGGGGAAGGGGTCGGGCTTGGCGTCGTAGTAGAACATGTCCCCCGTTCGGGCGAGGGTGGACGCCGTCTCCGGGTGGCGGCCGCCCAGGAGGCGCCGGCGGCAGGCGAGGGAGCCCATGTGGAAGTGTTGGGCCATGTCCTTGTTTTCGTCGCGCAGAAGCATCTCGGCCAGGTCGAAGGCGACCCTGGCCCCCTCAAGGTCCGGTCTGGAAAGCAGACTGTCCACCATGGAGACGAGGGAGTGCGGGATCTTGAGCTGACGCGGGCGCGGTCCGGCGTAGTCTTCCTTCCCTTCGGAGGCGGAGAGCACGGACGCGTACGTCTTGGCGCGGCTGCGCATGGGCTTTCCCGTCTGGCCGGAGGGGGCGAGCTTCTTCAGCCAGAGAAAGAGCTTCGCGGCTCTTTCGACGTTTTCGTCGTACGGGAACACGGGCTCCTGGGGGAGCACGGCCGCGTAGCCGTACATGCCCGCGAGCCTCCTGGCCAGACGTTCCGCGGCGTCCAGGGAGTCCGGGTCGCCTCTGCCGGCGAGACTTTCCAGGCCGCCGGACGACTCCTCGAGGAGTTCCATGGCCTCCGCCGCCAGGCCGTCGCCGCCGGAGTCCCACAGCTCGGCGCCGAGGAGCGAGCGCAGGACCAGCGCCTCGCGTGTCCCGGGGCCCGGGCCGCCCGGCCCCTCCGCCGCTGCGAGCCTCGCCCGGAGTTCCGCGGGGGAGGGGCAGGGGTCCTCCTTGGCCTCGGGCAAGGTCCCGGGATATATGGCCTCCGCGAGCGAGCCGGCCGGCGGGGGAGGGGAGGAGGCCGCGGACGGCGTCTTGCCGCGGATCGCCTTGAGCGTCTCGCGGGCGAAGGCGAGCTCGGAGTCCCTGTCCCAGGGCTGCGCCCCGGCGGAGAGGTTTCGCGCCCTGTCACTGTCCGTCTCCGTCAGGAGCCTGCGTCCCCCGATCCACCTGGAGGTGGCGTTCAGCAGGGGCCCGGATCCGGACATGGGGTCGCTGCAGAGCTCGAGGGAGGGATCGGCCAGGGCATCGGCCGCCCCTGCGGCCATCGACACGGCGCCGCGGGCGCGGAACTCCCAGTACTCCGGCCATTTCGGGTTGCTCGCGTCCTTCAGGCCCCTGGTGATCTCTGTCGTCGCATGGTCGGCAAGCGCCCTGGCCGAGCGAGAGAGGGCGGCCCAGACTCTCGGGTCGTCCGGGCCCAGGAACTGGCGGGCAAGGGCACGCAGGTTGTCCCAGGCGTGGGCGGCGCCATGCATCCTGCCCTCCGACACAATTTGCTCGGCATAGGTCCGTTCCATCTCCATCATCTTGCCCATGTGCGGGAACTTCCACTCGGGCCAGTCCCCGGGGAGGGCCGGGCGGTGGAGCGCCTTCCCTTTCCCCCTCCACTCGTTTGTCTCGTCGCCGAACCTGTCATCTGCCCAGAAGCCGCCGGCCGGCCCCGCGGCTTTCGCGGGCCCTCCGTCCCCGCCGGTTTTCGGGACTCCCGTCCCGGAGGGGCCGGGGCCAGCCGGCTGTTTCATGGAGACGGGTTTCGCCCCGGGCCCGGACCTGCCCTTGTTCCAGCGGTTTATGGCGGGCTTCTTTGGGGAGGCCAGGGCCGTCCCGCACGCGACGAAGGACGAGGAGAGGGCCGCCGTGACGGCCAGTGCCAGGAGCGGGAGGGGCATGGGGGAACCTCCGGTTCGGCGGACGGAAGGCTGTCAGACGGGAAAGGGCCTGGAGGGCCGGGGGCAGGACGCCGGAGAAAAGGGTCGGCCCGGCCGCCGGGGCCGGGAGGAAGCGCTCCGGGGGAGAAGTTGGGCGAGGGCCGTGACCGGGCCCGCAGACAGGCCGGGGCCGGGTCGCTTGTCGGAGGCCGGGGCCAAGGGCGGGCAGGGGTCAAGCCAGGGGCCGGGAGCAGTGTCCGGGCCAGAGGCCAGGAACCAGGGGTCAGAGGCGGACAGGGGCCAGGTCAGGGGCCGGGAGCAGTGTCCGGGCCGGGGGACGGGAACCGGGGGCAGGGGCCAGAGGCGGACGGGGGCCAGGTCAGGGGCCGGGAGCAGTGTCCGGGCCAGGGGACGGGAACCGGGGGCAGATGTCGAGTCGGGGGC
>JAISFP010000441.1 GCA_031263525.1 Deltaproteobacteria bacterium
GCCCTGCCCCCTGCCCGGCCTTGACTCCTGGCCCCTGCCTGGCCCTGACCCCGGCAACGGACCGTCTCTGCCCCCTGCCCGGCCTTGACTCCTGGCCCCTGCCTGGCTCTGACCCCGGCCACGGACCGTCTCTGCCCCCTGCCCGGCCTTGACTCCTGGCCCCTGCCTGGCTCTGGCCAAGAACCAGGCAAGGTCTGGTCCAGAACCCCTCCCGGCCCCGCTCCGGCTTCGGCCCGGCTAGAGAACACAGCCAAGACACGGCCTATGCTTTCGCTCCCTGCTCCCTTTCTCTCTTTCCTCTTTCCCCGGTCCCCCAGTCTCCCGGCCCCATGAGGCCGCATCTCAGGAGGATCCCGCATGTCTCTCCCGCCTGTCCCGCACATGACCCTGGCCGTCCTGGCGGCCCTTGTCTCGGCAGTCCTCGCGTGCGGGACCGCAATGGCCGCATCCTGGAAACCCGGAAACAGGGGCAAGAACAAGGGCAAGGGCATGAGCAGGGCGAAACCCTCCTCCGCGAGGAGGCCGTCGGCCCCGGCCCCCCCGAAGCACCGCCAGCAGGGAACTGACGGGGAACTCGGCATCGCCGGCGTCCCTCGGCCTGCCGGCGGCCGGGGGGAAGGCGGCGGGAAGACCGGGCGCAGGCCCGCCGTTCCCTCCGGAAACACGTATCTCCCTTCGGGCTGGCCCGAGTGGAAGTTCCCGGAGATGATCCCGTCCCTGGAAAAACAGCGTCTTTTCGCAGAACATCTGACAAAAAGTGACAGCATGCTGGTAGCGGCCGAAGCCTGGGACTGCCTGCGGGCCCTGGGCCTCCTGCTCCTCGGCCCCGGGGATCCGAGAGTCTGGGCCGCCCTCGCCCGCTCTGCAAGAGCGCTCGCCTGCCATCAGCCGGAAACGTTCAGGCCCGGCAGCCAGTTGCACGAGCTGATGCTGGATTACTTTTCCCGCGCAGTCATTCTTGCCGCAGGGGCCGCCGAGGCGCTGAGGGATCCCGCCCTGAGGCTCCCGCCCGCCTCCGAGCCCGGGCCCCGGCCCTCCGGAGGCCACGCCGGCACGGGCGATGCGGGCGGCGCGTCGGGGGAGACGTGCGGGACGTCCCCTGACCGGGAGGACGTCGTGACGCCTGCGGAGGCCGCCGGGCCGGAATGGGACAGGGCCGGGGAGCTCGCCTCGGCCGAGGAGACGCTCGGGAGGCTCCGCGTTAAGGCCCCGCCCGCTGACGGACCTCTTTCCGCGACTGCCAGATCGTTCTACGGAGCCATGTTCCCCGGCAGCTCGCCCGAGGCCGGGAAGGGATGCCTCCCCTCCACAGGGGACCTCCGGGCGAGGCTCGACGCCGCGGAAGGGCCGGGAGGCCCGGGCCCCGGGTCCAGGGAGGCGCTTGTCCTCCGCTCACTCCTGGGGGCCGAGATCTGGGACACGGGAGACTGGAGCCGGGCGGGCGAGGCCCTGGAACTCTTGAAGGAGGCGTCCAGGGGACTGGACTTGCTCGCCGGCAAGAGGGACCCGGACTCCCTCGACGCCAGGGAACGCCGGGCAAGGAGACTCGGGGGCCTGTACGGCCACGCTGCAGTGATCCCCCGGATTCCCAAAGTCCCGCCCGCAAGCCACGTCAGGAAGGCCGAGAAGCTCTTCCGCAACCTGGAGGAGCTCGCCCCATCCGGCCGGAAGGGAGACTCCCTGCGTTTCCGCGCCGCCTGCTGCGCGAACGGGATGGCCGCCCGCGACATCGGGAGCGAGGGGGGCCAGCAGAAAGTGCAGAAGTTCCTGGCCGTCTACCGCAACATGCTCACGGAGGAGGCCGGATGCCCGCATGAACTGGAGACGGCCAGGCGCGACTTCGACGTCGCCGAGTTCCTGATGCACCCCGAGTCCGACTACCACATGGTCATCCCGTTTGTCATGAATTCCCTAACCTCCCGCAGGCGCCTCCTCGGCGGTCGCCACCCGGAGACCGCCGCGTCCCTCGCCCGCACGGGGGACGTCCTGTTCTCAGCGGATGATCCTGAAAGAGCCTGCTCCTTCTGGGCCCTGGCGCTGGAGGCCCTGGAGGGCCAGGGGGATCGCTGCGAGATCTTCAGGGCGGACATCGAGACCCGCATCGCCGTCCACCTCCATTCCGTTGGCAATCTGGAGAATGTGACACAGCTGCTTGTACGGGCCTGCGGCCGCCTGAGCAAGGCTCTGGGCGACACGGCACAGATCAACCTGGAGACCTCGTTCATTCTCGGGACCGACCTGTTCAAGGCCGGAAGGCTGGACGAGGCCGAGGAGATCTTCACGAAGCTCGTGAGCCTCCTGGACGGGGCCCCTCCCAGGAGCGACCCGGACCCGAGCTACCCCTCAGACGCGGCCGTGCTCTACTCGTCGCTTGCCGGGAAGGCGGCGGCCATGCTCTTCCGCGGCGACGGCACCGGGCGCGAGGCCCTCATGAGGCACCCCGTCTTCACGCCCTCCCGGGCCGAGTCCGAGTCCGGGTCCGACAGCCGCATGAGGAACAGCGGGGACCTGTTCCGCCACAACTTCCTGAAACTGTAAGGCCCGGCCGGTGCCCGGGGCACGGACCGGCAGGATCAGGACAGCCCCGGCCGGTGCCCCGTCAAGCCAGCCGGCTGGGAGTGACGCACTCCCGCCATGCCCTCCGCGGAGGCAAAGGCGACGGCCTCCGACCGGGAGACGGGCGATCCTGCCGGCTGCCGATCCGGCCCCGCCGTCTTCGGGCCCCGCATTTTTTTCCCCGCCGGGAGCCCGTCCGTGATATCCTCCCGCTGGTACCGGCGCCACTCCATCGAAGCCGTTCGCCCAAGGTCTAGTCCCTGCCTCCCCCGGTCCGGCTTTTGCCGCGGCCCTTGTCTCTGCCCCGGCCCGCCCCTGGACCTGACCCTGGCCCAGGGCCCTCGACCCTGCCACGGGCCCGGCCCCCGGCCCGCCGTTTGACCTGACCCTGCTGGCCCTCTGCCTTGTCACGGGCCCGCCCCTGGACCTGACCCTCGCCCCTGGCCCTCGGCCCTGTCACGAGCCCGGCCACCGGCAAGCTTCCCTGTGCCGGCTCGACCGCAGGCCCTGCCATGACCAGCGCCTTCCCGGTTCCGCAGGGAGCACTCCTCCCGGCCCCGGGGCCGAACCCTTTCTCCGGCGTCCGGCTCTTCGGCCATCCCGGCCCATTCTCCCGTCTGAGCGGCCTGCAGTCCCGTCCGCCGAGCCGTCGACTTTCCTGACGGCCCGGCTCTGACACTGTGTCCCTGCCCAGGCCTGGCCCTGACCACGGCCACGGACCGGCTTGGCCCCCTGCCCTGCTCTGGCCTTGGGCTCCGGCCCAGGTCTGGCTCTGGCCACCTCCACGGACCGGCTTTGCTCCCGGCCCGGCTGTTGCCCCGGGGCCCCGGTCTGGCTCTGACCGCCGCCCCGGACCGGCACTGCCCCCGGCCCGCCTTTGACCACCACGGACCGGCTCTGCCACCCGCCCCGGTCTGGCTCTGACCACCGCCAAGGACCGGCTCTGCCCCCGGCCCGGCTCTGACTGCCACGGACCGGCTCTGCCCCCGGCCCGCCTTTGACCACCACGGACCGGCTTTGCCGCCCGCTCAGGTCTGGCTCAGACCACCGCCAAGGCCCTACTCTGCCTCCGGCCCCGGCTTAGCCCCCGGCTTCGGCCCCGGCTTAGGCCCCTGCCCGGATTTGACCACCACGGACCGGCTCTGCCCCCAACCCCGATCTTGCTTTGACCTCGCCCACGGACCGGCTCTGCCACCGGCACCGATCTTGCTTTGGCCCCGGCCATGGACCGGCTTTGCCAACGCCCCTGCTTTGGCCTTGGGCCTCTGCCCCAGCGTGGCTCTGACCGCCGCCGCGGACCGGCCCTGGCCAAGAACCAGGCAAGGTCTGGTCCAGAACCCTTCCAGGCCCCTCACCGGCTTCGGCACGGTTCGAGAACACAGCCCAGACACGGCCTCCGCTTTCGCTCCCTGCTCTCTTTCCCTCTTTCTCTCTTTCTCTCTTTCCCCGTCCCCGGTCCCCGGTCCCCGGTCCCCGGTCTCCCGGCCCCAGGCGACCGCATTTCAGGAGGATCCCGCATGCCTCTCCCGCCCGTCCCGCTCATGGCCCTGGCCTCGGCCCTGGCCGTCCTGGCGGCCCTTGTCTCGGCTGTCCTCACGTGCGGGACCGCCATGGCCGCCTCCAGGAAGCCCGGAAACAGGGGCAAGAACAAGGGCAGGGGCAAGGCGAAGCCCCCCTCCGCGAAGAGGCCGTCGGCCCCGGCCCCCTCGAAGTACCGCCGGCAGGGAACTGCCGGGGAACCCGGGAGCGCCGGCGTCCCGCGTCCGGCCGGCGGCCCGGGGGATGGTGACGGGAAGACCGGGAGCGGGCCCCCCGCCCTCTCCGCAAGCACGGATCTCACACGGGGCTGGCCCGAGTGGAAGTTCCCGAAGATGATGCCGATCCTGGAGCGCGAGCGGCTCTTCGCCCACAAGCTGACGAAGAAGAAGCGCATGCTGGCCGCGTCCGACGCCTGGGACAGCCTGCGGGCCCTGGGCCGCCTGCTCCTGGGACCCGAGGATCCGAGAGTCTGGGCCGCCCTCGCCCGCTCGGCAAGAGCTTTCGCCTGCCATCCGGAGGAAACGTCCAGGCCCGGCAGCCCGGAGAACAAGCGGATGCAGCACATCTTCACCCGTGCCGTCGGCCTGGCCGCCGGGGCCGCCGAGGCGCTGAGGGATCCCTCCCTGAGGCTCCGTCCCGCCGCCGCGCCTCGGGCCATGCCCGACGGGGGCTTCTCCGGCGGGGCCAATGCGGACGGAGCGTCGCGGGAGACGGGCGGGACGTCCCGTGACGGGGAGGACGGCGGGAAGCCTGCGGAGGACGCCGGGCAGGAGTGGGACAGGGCCGGGGAGCTCGCCTCCGCCGAGGAGACGCTCAGGAGGCTCCGGGAGATGGCCCCGCCCGCAGGCGGACCTCCTCCCGCGACTGCCAGATCGTTCGCGGAAGCCATGTTGCCCGGAGAATCGCCCGAGGCAGGGAAGGGATGCCACCCCTCCTCCGGAGCCCTCCGGGCGATGCTCGACGCGGCGGAAGGGCCGAGCGGCCCGGGCCCCGGGTCCAGGAAGGCGCTTGTCCTCCGCTCTCTCCTGGGGGCCGAGATCTGGGACACGGGCGACTGGAGCCGGGCGGGCGAGGCCCTGGAACTTCTGAGGGAGGCGTCCGGAGGGCTGGACGAGCTCGCCGGCAAGAGGGACCTGGACTCCCTCGACGCCAGGGAACGCCGGGCCAGGCGGCTCGGGGGCCTTTACGGCCACGCTGCCGTGATCCCCCGGTATCCCAAAGTCCCGCCCGCAAGCCACGTCAGGGAGGCCGAGAAGCTCTTCCGCAGTCTGGAGGAGCTCGCCCCCGCCGGCCGGAAGGGCGACTCCCTGCGTCTCCGCGCCTCCATGTTCGCGAACGGTCTGCTCGCCCAGTACACGGAGGGCAAGGAGGGCCGGCAGATGGTTCTGATGTTCCTGGCCATCTCCTCCGGCCTTCTCACGGAGGAAGCCGGATGCTCGCCCGACATGGAGACGGCCAGGCGCGACTTCGACGTCGCCGAGCTCCTGATGCGCACAGGGACCGACCGCATGGTCTCCCCTTTTAGAATGAACTCCCTCGCCTCCCGCAGGAACCTCCTCGGAAGCCGCCATCCGGAGCTCGCCGCGTCCTTCGCCCGCGCGGGGGACAGCCTGTACTCGGAAAAGAATCCCGAAAAAGCCTGCTCCTACTGGGCCCTGGCGCTGGAGGCCCTGGAGGGCCAGGGGGACCGCTGCGAGACCTTCAGGGCGGACATCGAGACCCGCATCGCCGTCCACATCCATGCCAAGGGCCATCCGGAGATGGCCGCGCCGCTGCTTGACCGGGCCTGCGGCCGCGTGCGCAAGGCTCTGGGCGACACGGCACAGCTCACCCTGGAGACCACGTTCCTTTTCGGGAACGCCCTGTTCAAGGCCGGAAGGCCGGGCGAGGCCGAGGAAATCTTCTCGAGGCTCGCGAGCCTCCTGGACGGGGCCCCTCCCAGGAGCGACCCTGACCCGAGCTGCCCCTCCGACGCGGCCGTGCTCTACTCGGCGCTTGCCGGGAAGGCGGCTGCCATGCTCCACCGCGGCGACGGCTCCGGCCGCGAGGCGTTCAGGAGGCACCCCACCTTCACGCCCTCCCGTGCCGAGTCCGAGCCCGACAGGCGCATGAGGAGCCTCGGGGACTCGTACCGCCGCTACTTCCTCAAACTGTAAGACCCGGCCGGGGCCTGAGTCACGGACCGGCAGGGCCAGGACAGCCCGGGCCGGGGCCTGAGTCACGGACCGGCAGGGTCAGGACAGCCCAGGCCGGGGCCCCGTCACGGTCGACGGAGGAAAGTGACGCCCAGCCGCCGTTCCCTCAGCAGAGGCCGGGGCGACGGCATCCGACCGAGAGTTGGGCGAACCTGCCGGCTGATCCGGCCCCGCCGCCTCCGTGTCCCGCATTTTTTTTCCCGCCGGGAGCCCGTCCGTGATATCCTCCCGCTGGCACCAGTGCTACTCCCGAAGAGCTGTTCGTTCAAGGTCTAGGCCCTGCCTCCTCCGGTCCGGCTTTAGCCGCGGCCCTTGGCACGGACCCGGCCCCTGACTTGGCCCCTGCCCGCCCTTTCCCCGGCTCCTGGCCCCTGTCACGGACACTGCCCCGGCCCGCCTTTGGCCCCGGCTCCTGCCCCCTGTCACGGACACTGCCCCGGCTCGCCTTTGCCCCCGGCTCCTGGCCCCTGTCAAGGACACTGCCCCGGCCCGCCGTGGCCCCGGCTCCTGCCCCCTGTCGCGGACCCTGCCCCGGCGCGCCGTTGCCCCCGGCTCCTGGCCCCCGTCACGGACACTGCCCCGGCCCGCCTTGGCCCCGGCTCCTGCCCCCTGTCACGGACACTGCCCCGGCTCGCCTTTGCCCCCGGCTCCTGGCCCGGACACTGCCCCGGCCCGCCTCCTGGCCCCTGGCCCCTGGCCCTCGACCCTGTCACGGGCGACCGGGCCGTCCCCTTTCTCCGGCGTCCGGGTTTTCGTCCATCCCGTCCATTTCTCCCGCCTGACGGCCTGACGGCCTGCCGGCCGCCGCTCCGGAGGTTCCCCCATGCCCCTCCCGTTCCTGGCGCTTGCCGTCACGGCGGCCCTCGCCTCGTCCATAGTCGCGTGCGGGACGGCCCTGGCCGTCCCCAAGAAGCCCGTCAGAAGCGGCAGGAACACGGGCAAGCCCGGGCCCAGGGCGAAGCCCGCCTCCGGGAAACAGGCGGCAGGCCCCGGCCCCTCCGGGACGGGAGTCCCGAAAGGGGCCATGGGCGGCGGGCCCGCGAAGGCCCCGCGGCCGGACGGCGGCTTCTGGGCGGACGATCGCTACGAGGACGAGGTCAACGAGTGGAGGGGGAAGGGGAAGGTCCTCTCGAACCCGACCATCCCCAGGGACTGGCCCGAGTGGAAGTTCCCGCACATGGGCAAGATAATGGAGGCGGAACGCCTCTGCGCCGAGAAAATAGTGTCGGAGGGCAGGATGCAGGGCGCCGCCCACGCCTGGGACAACCTGCGCGCCCTGACCCGCCAGCTCCTGGCCCCTAACGACCCGAGAGTCTGGGCCGCCCTCTCGCGCTCGGCAAGGGCGCTTGCCGACCATGCGACGACAGAGATCCCCAGGGGCATGAAGGACGAGAGCAACCAGAAGTGCCCGGTGCTCTGGGAGTTCATCGCCCGCGCCGCCATGTCGATGGCCGCTAAGGCGGCGGAGGCCCTGGCCGATCCGGCCCTCGAGCTCTGCGGCGACACGTTGACCGGCGCCGGGCCACTGATGAACGCCACGTCCCGGTGGACCGGGAGGAAGAGGCTCCTGGCGGAGACGGAAAGCGACAGGGCGAGAAACCTCTCCGCCGGGGCGCAGCCCTGGGACAGGGACTCCGAGCTCGCCTTCGCCCTGGAGACGCTCAGGACGATCCGCGGCAAGACGCCGTCAGCTGCCTCCTCCCCTCCCCCGCCGGCCGGCTCGCTCGCGGAGGCCAGGTTCCCCGGCACCTTGCCCGAGGCGAAGGAGGACCCCTGCCCCTCCTCCGGGGAGCTCCGGGCGACACTCGCCGCGGCCGAGGGTCCGGGCGGCCCGGGCCCCGGGACCCGCGAGGCGCTGGTCCTGCGCTCGTTCCTCGGCGCCGAGCTGTGGGACGCCGGCGGCGACGGACTGGCGGCGGAGGCCATGGGACTGCTCGAGGAGTCGTCCGCCGGCCTGGACAGTCTCGCCGGCGAGGGAGACCCGGACTCCCTGGACGCCGCGGAACGCCTGGCCAGGAGGCTCGCGGGCCTGTACGGCTACGCGGCCGTGCTGCCCCAGGAACCCGCGTACCCGTACGGCGAAGACGTCGAAAGGGCCGCGAAGCTCTTCCGCCGGCTGAGGCAGCTCGCCCCCGCCGGACGGACGGGAAAGCCCATGCGCATCCGCGCCAAGACGTACGCGGCCGTGCTCCCCGCCACCAGATGGGAGGAGGACCACGCCTGGCCCCGCCCGCGTCAGCTCAAGCTCCCCGGCTCCCTCGTCTCCAAGGTGGACGGCCTGCTGCCCAAACCGAACCTGGAGGGGGCCAGGATCGCCTTCGACCTGGCCGAGATTCTTCTGCGCGACGAAAACAAGGACATGTCCGACCACTTCAACATGATCTCCCTCTCCTGCCGCCGGCGCCTCCTGGGCGGCCGCCACCCGGAGACCGCGTCCTCCCTCGCCCGCACGGGGGACATGTTCTTCCACGGCGCCAAGCCCGTCCGCTACCCCTTCCCCAGCCCCTTCCCCATCAGCAAGCCCGGCGACGAGCGCGCCTGCTCCTTCTGGGCCCAGGCGCTGGAGGCCCTGGAGGGCCGGGGGGAACGCTACGAGGCCTTCACGGGCGACCTGGAGCTCCGCATGGGCCGCGCCGTCCTGCTGGAAAGGCACTACTGGACTGCGGCAAGGCTTCTCGTCCGTGCCGAGGGGCGCCTCCGCAGGGCTCTGGGGGACGCCGCCCAGGCCTCCGTGGAATGTTCAGTCCTGGCCGCCCACGCCCTCTGGGGGACGGGCGACATGGCCGGGGCCGAGGAAATCTACTCGAGGGTCATAGGGCTCCTGGACGGGGCGCCCCCCAGGAGCGATCCGGACCCGGTCAGGCCCTCCGACGAGGCCGCGCTCTCCGTCTCGCTGGCCGGGAAGGGGGCGGCACTGTACCTCCGCGGCGACCGCGCCGCCGGAGGGGAGCTCATCAGGCGCTCTGCCGAGATGGCGGGCGGCATCGACATCGAGGATTTCGACGACAACGACATGCTTGCCCTGGGAGA
>JAISFP010000204.1 GCA_031263525.1 Deltaproteobacteria bacterium
GGGGCCGATCTTCCGTCCGGACGCCGGGGCGTTGCCGTGGCCTGGGAAGGAAGGCCGGACTTCCTCAAGTCGAGTGCTTTCGCACCGGCCCCGGGAACGCTTCTGAGGGATTCCTTCGCTCTTGAGGGCGGACATAACCATGCAGGCTCTGCCCCCCCCCGTGAACAGATACTTATTATGTATCCGTTCACTGGGTCAGGGTTGTGGAGATGGACCCTTCCATCGGCCAGGACTCCAGCCTCTCTCGCCCCCTGTAAACTCGGCCCTCACGGCCCTTAAGTTCCCCAAGGCCTCCGTCCTTCCCAACGTCCGGGGCAGCCTGCGGCCCTTTCAGCCACCCGGCACTTTCAGGTCTTTAACCATCCAGCACTCCAGATCTTAAGAGCCTGCGGCCACTCACCTGCCCGTGAACAGATACATCCAAACAAATGTGTAGGGCCGCCTCTCCCGGCTCTTCCGGGGCGGCTCGCCCGGCTCTTCCGGGGGGCCGGCGCACGGGACGTCGGGTTCGCGAGGAAGGCCCTATGCCGGGGGCGCCCCCCGGAAGCCGGGGGGAATCTCGACTTCCATCATGGCGCAGGCGAGCCCCGAGCCTATGCCCATCATGGCCAGGCTGCTGCACGGGGCGATGAGCCCCGCCTCGGAGGCCAGGTCGAAGGTGTATGGCACGGCCGCCGCCCCCATGTTCCCGTAGAGCGGGTAGCTCCGGCAGACCCTCTCCCAGGGGAGGCCCAGGGCCTCGGCGAAGCGCAGGGTGTTGGCCTCGCTCACCTGGTGGCAGACCACGAGCCCGAAGCCTTCCGGGGTCCACCCGAAGGCCTCGCGGCCGGCGGCGAAGGTCCTGGCCGCCAGTTCCACGCCGCGGACGAGGAGCTTCGCGCTGTCCGTGGTCATGCCCCCGAAGTCGCCGCGGCAGAGGTGGTTGGACGACCCGTCCGCGCGGGAGATCATGCGCCTGAGCCTGGGCCTGGTGCCGGAGGGGTCGCGGCCGACCAGCATGGCCGCCCCTCCCGACCCGAGCGTCAGGGTCGCGAAATTGTCGAAGAAGCGCCTCCGGTCGGAGCCGCCCCGGAGGAGGCCGTCCAGGGTGCTCTCCAGGACTGGCCGGGAGTTCTCGCCGGCAACCACCAGGGCCAGGTCGCAGAGGCCGGCGTCCACCTGGAGGGCCGCGAGGTTCAGGCCGTCGATGAACCCGAGGCAGGCGCTCCCCAGGTCGAGCGACGCGCATTCGGGCCCGAGCCCCAGGGCGCTGTGGATGATGGAGGCGGTGGAGGGCTCCAGGAAGTCCCGGCCCACCGAGGTGGAGTACAGCAGGTCCACCTCCTCCGGCCGGACGCCCCACCTGGCGAAGAGCGTCCGGGCGGCGTTCACGGCCCCCAGGCTGGGCCGGGCCCCGGACGGGTAGAGCCGTCTGGCCTCAATACCGGTCATGTCGGCTATGAGCCCGGCCGGCAGGCTCAGCCTGGCCATGAGCGGTCCCAGAGCCTCTTCGAGGGCCAGGGACTCCAGGATGTCCGGCCCCTCGTCCCTGGCCCAGGCCAGGACTGAGGCGCTAGAGTAGACCGGGGGCCGGCGCATGCTGTTTGGCTGCGATAGGGCGTTGTGTTAACATTCCAGTGAGGTCCCCGTGCCCGGGCCTGCCGCCCGCAGTGCCGTCCGGTCAACTTATAATAAGGTGTCAGGATGCCGGGACCGGTGGGCCGGGCTGCGTGCCGGGATTCCACGGGTCGCCTGTCCGTGGCCGGTCGGGTTGCGTGCCGGACCGGGCGAGCAGGGTTCAGGCCCCGCAGGGGCGGCGCGTCGCCCCGTCCAGCCTGCGTGCCGGTCGGGAGGCAGGCGCCGGAGGCTCCGGCCCCGTGATTCGGGGGGGCTCCTCCTGCCGAAGGGGGTTCCCGCAGTCCGTCGGGCTTCTCCTGCCGAAGGGGGTTCCCGCAGTCCGTCGGGCTCCTCCTGCCGAAGCGGGTTCCCGCAGTCCGTCTGGCTCCTCCTGCCGAAGGGGGCCAGCAGTCCGTCTGGCTCCTCCTGCCGAAGGGGGTTCCCGCAGTCCGTCTGGCTCCTCCTGCCGAAGGGGGTTCCCGCCTGTCGGGGGCTTCTCCGGCTGAAGGGGGGGCAGCAGGTCGCGGGTGTCCCGCGGCCGTCCAACGGGTTTCCCGCAGGTCGCGGGAATCCCGCAGTTCCGGTGGTCCCGGCGTCTCCGGCAACGGTCCCGCGAGAAAGGGAGCCGGAGAGGCCAGCAAAACTTATGCCAACCAGCCGGCCGCCCTCGGGGGCGGGCGGGAGGCGCCCTGGCGGGCGCGAGGGGTGAATTGCCATTATGCCGGAACTAGACAGCCTCCGCAAGACCAAGATCGTCGCCACCATCGGCCCGTCGTCGAGCTCCCCGGAAGTCCTGGGCAAGATGATAGACGCCGGGCTGAACGTCGCGCGGCTCAACTTCTCCCACGGGACCCACGAGAACCACCTGGAGGTCATAAGGACCCTCCGCGAGCTCTCCAGGGAGAAGGGCCGCGAGGTGGGCATCCTCCAGGATCTCTCAGGGCCCAAGATCCGCCTGGGAGCCATCTCCGAGAGGCGCCTCGAGACCGGCGACAGGATCCGCCTGGTGACGGGGGACGGTGACGCGGGCCCCAACGAGCTCACCGTCCACTACGACATGCTCGCCCAGGACGTGGCCGTTGGGAGCAGGATCCTCCTGGCGGACGGCACCATGGAGCTCAAGATCACAGGACGCGACGATCTGGGGCTGGACGCCGAGATCCTGACCGGGGGGACCATAAGCGCCCACAAGGGGGTGAACCTCCCTGACAGCAACCTCTCCATCAGGGCCTTCACCGAGAAGGACAAGCTTGACCTGGTCTGCGGGCTGGAGGCCGGGGTGGACTTCGTGGCCATGAGCTTCGTGCGCCACGAGGACGACCTGAAGCCCGTGAAGGAGATGATCCGCAGGAGCGGGAGCCCGCCCCTGCTCATCGCGAAGATCGAGAAGCCCCAGGCCCTGGGCCGCCTGGAGCAGATACTGGACGTCGCGGACGGCATCATGGTCGCCCGCGGCGACCTGGGTGTCGAGATGGCCCTGGAGGAGGTCCCCCACATCCAGAAGCGGCTCATCCAGTCCGCCAGGTCGCGGGGCAAGCTGGTCATAACCGCCACCCAGATGCTGGCCAGCATGGTCTCGTCCCCCAGGCCCACCCGGGCCGAGGTCACGGACGTGGCCAACGCCATCCTGGACGGCACGGACGCGGTCATGCTCTCCGACGAGACCGCCGCCGGCCAGTTCCCCGTGGAGTCCGTGGACATGCTGGGCCGCGTCGCCCGGGCCACGGAGCCCCACCTGGACTCCGAGGGCTTCCTCGCCGAGAAGCCCCCGGAAGACCTGAACGCCATGGGGTGCAGCGTCACCCGCGCGGTGTCCATGCTGGCCGTCGAGCGCAATGCCAAGGCCATAGTTGCCGTCACCCAGGGCGGGAGCACGGCGAGGCTCATATCGCACCTGCGCCAGCAGGTGCCGGTGGTGGGCATGACCTCCTCGCGCACCACCTACCGCCAGCTCACCCTGGCCTGGGGCGTCATACCGGCCCTGGTCCAGGCCTGCGACTCCATCATGCTCATAGAGCAGCTGGCCTCGGAGTTCCTGGTCCGCAACGGCCTCGCCCAAAGGGGGGACATTGCCTTCATCACCTGCGGACTCCCCCTCCAGACCAGCGGCACCACCAACCTCATAAAGCTCCTGGATATCGGCGACTCAGTGTGAGCCGCCGGCAGTTGTCCTCCGCCGTGCCTCCAGGCCCTTTCTGGTCCCTTCCGGCCCCTTCCCGCAGGGGCCGGGGGGCCGAAGGGCCGCGGGTGGGGTGGAGCCGGGACGTGACCGAACCGACGGGCGGCGTCCCCCGCCGTCCGCCCCTTCCGGAAAGGGCGCCGGCAGACGGCGAATGGGAAACGAGGCCGGCAAGACCGAAAGTCCGGAACAGTTGTCCCTCGCCCCTGGGCCAGCGGTTCCCGCCGCCCCGATCATTTGAAACGGTCGGTCCCGCCGCCCAGTTTTTCGTCTGATTTGTCCGATTTCTTTGAATCTGTCGCTTTTTGATTCATCAGATTCTGCTGGCTTTAAAATTTTAGAATTATCTGTTATGTTTGAAAATTTTAATTTATTGACTTATCTGAATCTATATGTCGCATGAATTAAAGAATGCCATTATTCAATTTTATTTTTAAATTAATTCTTCTTGCTTAGCTTATATTTTTTTATATTCCTTATGCTTTTCCGACATCTTTTATCTTTAAATTTTTTCTGTTTGCATTTCCCATCTATTTCTTGACTGCTTATGCCTCTCCGCCTCTCTTTGTTGATTCCTTCGGTCTCCCCGCCTCTTTTTGTAGATTCCTTCGGTCTCTCCGCCTCTCTTTGTTGATTCCTTCGGTCCCGCGATATTTCTTTGCTTTCGGTTGCACCGACTTCTTCAATCTTCTGACTTCGATAAAGTATCAATTATAAATTTTAAGTTTTAAGTTTTAAGTTATAAATTTTATCAGTTTTTCCATTAAACACATTTGATCCTAATCATTTCGACTGTCCAGAATTTTAGGAAGTTTTGGAAGTTTCTTCTCGGAACCGCAGGATTGACGGCTCGTGCTGGGGTGTCATGCTGTTCGCGAACCGGGGCTTCCGTCGTTCCGGAACGGCAGGACGCGGCTTCTCTTGGTGTGCCGTCCAGGAACGCCGCTAGGGCCGAGCGTTTGCGGCGGGCGCAGCGTTTTCCCCCTGCGGGAGCGCAGCCACGTGCGCGGCGGATCTTGCGGGATCCGTCCCCTGTGGCCCTGACAGGCATGCACGACGACACATTGAGCTTTTTGCCACTCGGAAAGCCGCAAGTGTCATAACTTTCCGCGAGGGCGGCCTGTTTTTGGGCCCAGGAATTGCACGTGGGTTCGCGGGGGTGATCCCTCCGCTCCGAAATCCGCAGCGGGCCTTTCCGGCCCGCCCGTGCCCGGCCGGGCGCGGCGCCGCATGGGAGACGCCCCTGCCGGCCTGCCGCGCCGCAATGCCTTGCGTCCAGCACGTCCCGGAACCCCTGCCGGCCCCCCGCCGTTTCAGGGCTTCCGTCCCGGATCCGATAAGAGACCGGGGCGCCCGGCGCCGCGCACGGCCCCCCTCCAAGAAGCCCTCCCCAGAGCCGCCCGGAAAGAGCAATGACCCACAACGACAAGAGAGCGAAGGTTTTCGTGAAGGTGCCCTGTCCCGACCAGATGGTCCACGTCAGGGTCTACCCGCCCGACAGCCTCATGGACGTGAAGATCTCGCCCGAGGGCCTGGCCCTGGAGATAAAGGTGTATCCCCGCGGGAGGACGGTGGAGGTCCAGGTGGCCCCCGCCCCCGACAGCGGCGACGACGGGGATCCCGGCACGTGGATCATCGGCCCCGGAGGAAGCTTCCCCGGCACGGGCGGCCCCGGCACGGCAGGC
Organism: Deltaproteobacteria bacterium; assembly: GCA_031263525.1. Taxonomy (GTDB): domain Bacteria; phylum Desulfobacterota; class Desulfarculia; order Adiutricales; family Adiutricaceae; genus JAIRZX01. Next base: position 5,461 of record JAISFP010000204.1, read on the forward strand.
CCCGTGGATGCCGGGCCTGGCGGCGCGGGGACCGATGGGCCGTCCGGCGTCTCCGGCCCCGGCCCGTTCGGAGGGGTTTCCGGCGCGTCGGCCCCCGGCTCGGAAGACGGTGCCTCCGGCGCCTCCGGCCCCGGCTCGGACCACGACGTTTCCGGCGTCTTCATCCCCGGCGAGGGCGACGGGGCTTCCGGCATTTCCGCCCATGGCGCGGACGACGACGCTTCCGGATCATCGGATGCCGGCGCGTCCTCCGACGGCGGTGCCGGCGGTGGGCCCGCCGCCCCCGACTCCACCTTCGCGGGGATGGGCGGCTCGCAGCTGGGCAAGGACATCGATCTTTCCGCCCTGGACGCCAGCGACACGTCCGCCAGGGAGGCCGCGAGCTTCCTGGAGGCCTTCGCCTCGTCCCAGGGCGAGCGGGCCCGGGAGCCCGAGGGTGACGGGCGGCCTTCCTCGTCCTTCACCGTCCAGCCGCTCCCCGCCGAGGACTCCTCCTTCCCGCTGGCCGAGGCCCCCCTGGCGGACGAGCCCCCCACCCCCGAGGAGATAGCGGAAAGCTCGCGCACCCCCCCGCGCATCATTGATGTCGCGCAGACGGCGGAGGACGTCTCCCGTACGGCCGCCGAGGCCCCGGCGGGGGACGGCCCCGCGAACCTGGCATTCCCGGATGCCGTTGACGACGAGGAGCCCTACGACGAGGACCTCCCCTTCGAGGAGATCCAGTACGGCCGGGACGAGGACGCCCAGCTGGAGGAGGACATGCCGGCCGTGTCCGTGACTCCGGCGGAGGAGCCGGTCGGCTCAGGGCGCGACACCGCCTCGCCGTCCTTCGTCGAGGGCGGCGCCGTCCCGCCTGCCCGGCCGGCGGGTGGCCCTGTCACGGGCCTGCCTCACGGGCTGGGCGGCGATCCGTTCGCGCGGGCCGCCCTCGGTCACACGGACTCGGACGTGACGCCGGAGCCCGGCGAGCCGGCGTCCCCGGCTGACGAGGTCTTCGGCCCAGGTCTGGATCCAGGCTCCAGGGAGTTCTTCGAGGACGCGCCCCCGCCCCTGGTGGAGAGGATCCCCGTGACGGAGATAACCTCCGAGCTCCGGGGCGTTTCCGGTGCGGGGCCCGCCGTCTCCGGGCCGGCCGCTCCTTCCGCCGCCCCGGTCGCATCACCTGCCGGCGGGGCTTTCGGGGCCGGCCTGGACCCCGCCTCCAGAGACTTCATCGAGGGCGCTCCCCCGCCCCTGGTGGAGAGGTTCCCCGTGACGGAGATAACCTCCGAGCTCCGGGGCGCGCCCGGCGCCGCCCGCGTCGGGCCCGGAACTCCGGGCGTTCCCGCCACTTCCGGCCCCCCCCCCGTGACCGTTCCGGCCGACGGGACCTCCGGGCCCGTGCCCGCCTGGAACGGCGTCTTCGGCGCCGCCTTGGACGGCGATGCCAGATCGTTCATTGAGGAGTCTCCCTTCCCGAAGATCGGGGAGCGGCCCGTGGCCGAGGCGATTTCCGAGCTGGCCGCGCCCCCTCCCCCTGCCAGTCCCGCTACGTCCTCCGGCCCGTCCTCGGAGGAGATCGCCGCCGCGCCCGCTACGTCCTCCGGCCCGCCCTCGGAGGAGATCGCCGCCGCGCCCGCGACGTCCTCCGGCCCGCCCTCGGACGAGATCGCCGCCGCACCCGCGACGTCCTCCGGCCCGTCCGCGGACAAAGTTCCCTCAGCGGCTCCCGCAGCCGTGCCCGGACAGGCTGCCCCAGTGTCCTCCGGGTCTTCCGGACCAGGGGCGGCATCCCCCGGATCCCCTGCGTCCGTGAAGGCCGCCGGGCTTCGCCCGGCTGCTCCGGACGTTGCCGGGCCCGCCACTTCCTCCGCTGGTTCTCAGGCGCCCGTCAAGGCCTCCGAGCTCCGCCCGGCGGGCTCGGAGCCGCCCGCTCCTCAGTCAACGTCTGCCGCCAGCGGAGGGTCCGCCCCGGTACCCGCCGGCGATCTCCTTTCCGCCCCAGTTTCCGTCGTCGGTCCCGGTGCCGATCGGCCGGTCGCGCCGGCGGACGACGTCCTTCCTGCCCCCGTCCATGACATGGCGCCCGCGCCTGCCCCTGCAGTCGGGCCGCCCGCGGCTGCCCCCGTCCATGACATGACGCCCGCGCCTGCCCCTGCAGTCGGGCCGTCCGCAGCTGCCCCAGTCCCTGACATGACGCCCGGGTTTGTCCCTGCAGTCGGGTCGCCTGCGCCTGCACCCGTCCGTGACATGCCGTCCGCGGCTGCCACCGCCGGCGACGCCGAGGAGACTTCTCCCGGCGGCGCGGAGGAGGCCCCCGACCCGGAGGCCGAGGCCCAGGCCGCAGTCCTCTCGAGACTCCTGGCCGACGGACGCCATGACGCCGGGGACGTCGGCAGGGCCGAGGACGACGCGAGGGAGGGCGCGGACTTCGCGGACATCCTGGCCGCCGGGGACGGCGGCACCACCCACGTGGCGGAGATTGACGAGACCCCCGGCCCCGTGGACATCCCGGGCATCGACATGCCCGACGGCCCCTGGGGCCCGTCCGGGCCCGCCGTGTCCGAGGCGATGGCGGTCATTGCCGGCGGGACGGAGCCTGCTGGAGGGCCCGGGACAGGCGCCGGCCGGACCCCGCGCAAGACCGTGATATCGCTGGACGACTTCGCGGAGGACGCGGTCGACACGGCCGCGCGCGGCCAGAGGCTCCCCGGGGGCCCGGCCCTGGCGGAGATCTCCCTCCACGTCTCCGACTTCGATCCCGACCTGGACGTCCTGCCCGAGGACGCGGACGGCGGGACTGACGAGGACGCCGAGCCATTCACCGTGGAGAGCGGCTCCCTGGCGGGCGCCCCCGTGAAGCGGTCCGGAGCGCCGGTCCCCGGAACGCCGCCCGCCTCCGGCCCCGAGGCCGAGTCCCCCCCCGAGCTCGTGACGGCGTCCCCGGCGGACCTGCTCGCGGACTACGCGTCGGCTCTCGCCGCCCCCGGCTCCTTCCTGGAGGACCTGGACCTGGACGAGGCCCCTCCCGTCCCTGCGGCCGGGCCCCAGGGGGATCTCGAAGATCTGGACTACGAGCCGCCCTCCTCGGGTTCGGCGGCCCCGGACCCCGCCGAAAGTCTCGTCTCCCTGGACGGGCCGGGCGTTCCTGAGATGCCAGCTCCAGCGCTTCGGGGTTCCTGGCAGGAGGCCTCCCCCGCAGTTCCTGTTACGGCTCCCGGCACCGACGGGCACGCACCCGTGACTGACGCGGATCTCCCTGCCTCCCTCGGGGACGTGGACGGTGACGCGGCCGAGTCCGGGGCCGCGGCCGACCCCGCCGGCCCGGAACCTGCTCCCGGCCCCGAGGGGCCCGCCTCAGGGCATGCCGCGGATCTCCCTGCCTCTCTCGGGGACGTGGACGGAGACGCGGTCGAGACCGAGGCCGTGGCCGGCCCTGCCGCACCGGAACCGGCTCCGGGCCTTGAGGGGACCGGCCCCGTGCCGGACGAGGATCTCCCTGGCTCTTTCGGGGACTTGGACGTCCCGGCCGTGCCGGATCCGGCTGCCGGACTTGCGAAGCCCGGCTCCGGGCCGGACGAGGATCTCCCTGGCTCTTTCGGGGACTTGGACGTCCCGGCCGTGCCGGATCCGGCTGCCGGACTTGCGGAGCCCGGTTCCTGGCCGGACGAGGATCTCCTGGCCTCTCTCGGGGACGGGGACGGGGACGCGGTCGAGGCCGGCCCCGCCGTCCAGGATTTGGCACCCGCTCTTGAGGGGCAGGCCTCCGATCTGTACGGGGACCTTCTTGACGGACCCGGGATGCAGGCCGCGCCTGCCGTTCCGGATCCGGGTCCCGGCCTTGAGGGGCCGGACTTCGAGCTCTACGGGGACCTTCTTGACGGACCCGGGGCGGAGGCCGCGCCTTCCGTTCCGGAGCCGGGTCCCGGCCTTGGCGAGCCGGACTTCGAGCTCTACGGGGACCTTCTTGACGGCCCCGGAACCGGGGCCGCCCCCGCCGTTCCGGATCCGACTCCCGGCCCTGCGGGGCCGGCCTCCGGCCAGGACGGCAGCCTCTCCCTTTCCGGGGACGGCTCTCCCGGCTCTCTCCTGGACTTTGGCGAAATCTCCCCCGACGCCCTTTCCGGGGACATTTCCGGGGACATCTCCGGGGACGGGCTTTCCGCCGATCCGGCCGGCTCGCCGGCCGCCGATCAGGAGATCGACCCCGATGCGGTCTCCGGGGCGGAGCGCGAGGCGGCCGTGCAGCTGGAGGAGGAAGGGGAAGAGGCTGAGGCAGAGGAGACCGAGGAGTCTGAGGACTCGGAGGCGCAGGAAGAGGCGGAGCTCCTCTCGGGCGATGACGGGGGGGAGGCCTGGCCGGATCTGGGCGGTCCCGTCTCGGCCGGCAGGCCGGATCTGGCGCCCGGCCCGGACGGCGGCGCCGTGCCCGATCCCGAGGCCGTGCTCCGGGAGGCCTCGGCCTCCGCCGCGTCGTCCGGGTCCCGCCCCTCGGCTTCCCTGTGGGCCGACCCCGCCCGCCGGATAGGCACCTCCAGGGAGTCCGGTCTCAGGGAGGAGGGGGACGCGCCGCCCCAGGCCGCCATGAGCGACTTCCTGGAGTCCAACTCCGACTACGTGGGCGCCGACACCGGATACGTGGAGGGCATGGCGCCCGCCCCCCAGGAGACGCCCCCCTTCGAGAGGGTTCGCGGGGTCGCCACCCTGGAGACCCCTTACTCCTCGGGGCCCGGCGGGGGCCGCTCCCGCCCGGAGACCTCCACCGCGGTGATAGTCAACTATTTAGACGATCGCGACGACGGCATGTTCGGGGCGGATCCGGAGGCCGGCGAGCTGGGGGCCGAGGAGGACCTTGACCTGGATCTGCTGGACGTCCCCCCGCCCGCGCCCTTCTTCGCGAAGCCCATGATCCCCGTCCCGAGGGAGCCCAGATGAGTTCCGGGCCCGGAGCCGGGACTGGCCGGGCTGCCGGGGCCGGCGCCGCGGCAGTCGCCGTGACGGGCGTTCCGGCTTGTGCCGTGACGGGCATCGGGGCAGGCCCCTGGTCGGGCGGCGCGGCAGACACCTGGTCGGCCGTCGCGCCAGGCGCCTGGTCGGGCGTCTGGGCAGGCCCCAGGCCGGCCGTCGCGCCAGGCGCCTGGTCGGGCCTCCGCGGGGACACGGTCCAGACGGCTGACGGGGGGACCCCGCCGGGCCGTCCCCCGGGCAGGGGTGCCGGGTCCGGACAGAGGCATGCCTTTCTCCCGCCGCCGGCGACCGCGTTCGCCGCCCTCCTCTGTGCGCTCGCGCTCCTGTCGGGCACTGCCTCAGGCCAGCTCGCCCCCAACCGCGAGCTCACCGTGCCGGAGGTGCGTGCGGCCCTTGAGTGGAAGATAGCCAGGGGCGCGAGCTACCAGACCATCTGGAACACGGGCTACGACTTCTACCGGATCCACCTGCGCAACCAGGACACCGCCGAGACCATATACCGGGCTTTCCTGGCGGTGCGCGGCAACAACGACGAGCAGCAGCTGGCCATACGGCAGGCCGCCATATACTGGCAGAAGGTCCACGACTACGGCATCACCAACGTGCCGGTGGGCATAGACAACAGCTACCGGGACACCGTGCCCGCCCCCCGCAGGGGACGCGAGGGGACCCTCAGGATGGCCCGGCCCAAGGGCGGGCCAGTGCCCATGCGGGACTCCGAGGCCACCCTGGCGAGGAGGGCGGAGCCCAGGCGGAGGCTCGACGGCAGGCTGGACAACCCCTGGCCGGGCAGGTACTACTCAGGAGTGTACCCGGACTACCTGCCTCCGGACCGGGTCCGCGGGCACCGGGAGGCGGGGGAGAAGGCCAGGGGCGGCAGATAGGCACGGAACGGCAGGCGTGGCCGGGACGGGCCCGGCGGAAGACACGGGCTTGACAGCTGAGACTGGCATCCGTTCGCTGGCAGTATCCGGCGCACAGGCTATGGCATCTGGAGCAATCGTCAAAGTTCGGCTCCCTGTCAGAAGCGTCTCGGGCCACGCCAAACAAATGCCTTCGGCCGCCTCGCCCCGCCCCGTGGCAGGCTCCGCGAATTGGCCTTCATCCCCGGGAACACCATGACCGCCATGATCTGGAAAATGTGGAAGCAGTTGGGGCGAACCTGACAGCAAATCAAATCAAACCCTGAGACATCTGGATCTCTTGAGTGGCCGGGGAGATTGGAAATGTGGAAAAAATTGTAACCATACAGGTACCCCTCTATTGAGGACATTTTTCGGGGGGTGAGAGTCAAGACGAGGAACCTTTGAAGTTGAAGAGTCAACTATTAATACTTTATGTGGGGGTAAATAGTATCAATCGAGGGTGTTTAGGTTGTTTAAGATCCCTCTGTTGGGTCCCCATTGGGAAGGTAGCTGAATAGTTACAAAAAATTACTGCTGTCCATTCATGGCGCAACAATCAGGGATATCCCAAAATCTCCTTGACATAGTTTGCCAGGCAAAATAGAATAACTACAGTTTTTTTATGGCATTAGTATTGTTTGCAATATTCATGCCGATCCCAACTCTCTTGAACGGATGTCAAATTCATATCATTTCTCCATGAGTTGGTTTAGTTTCTAAGGCAAGGCATCGAATTGACATTCAGTCCCGATGCCAAAACCGCTAAATTCTTCCAGATGCGGCAACTTTTTTTGTGGAGGGTAAGCCATGGAGACGGACTTGATTCCAGGACCGGAATCCAAAGATAAGGATTTGGGGTTAGGCATCTTCTCTTTCGACGACATGATAATGAATGGCCATGTATATGTTGACAAGACTGACCTGATTTATGACCTGTTGAGGCCAAACGATGGAATCTATTTTCTTGCCAGACCGAGACGATTCGGGAAGTCCCTTCTTCTTGACACTATAAAATGCGTTTTTGAAGGCAGACGTGACCTTTTCAAGGGTCTGGCAATAGAAAACAAGACGCCCAAGTATGGATGGGACATTTGCCGTGTCGTTTACATTGACATGTCCAAACTTGATATGGAACCTGACCAGTTGAACGACAGCCTGATAAGGAGGCTTAACAAGATAGCCAAAGGCTATGGAGTCACCATCACTGAAAAAAAATGCGGGCCAGCATTTTCCGAATTAATTGATAATTTATATGACCTGCCACATATTACACTTCCTCATTCAACAGATATAGTTCAATCAGATAAAGATCCAATTAAATTTAATAAAAAGATGGTTCTGCTTATTGATGAATATGACTGCCCATTAACTATATATTTGTCTGAATCTAAAGAACTTCAAGAAAACAGAAAAACTCTTCGAAATTTTTATTTGAATGTCAAAGCATGTTCTCGTCAGATACGCTTCGGTTTAATCACTGGCATCACACATTTTCAAGAAATGTCAGTATTTTCCACAATGAACTCTTTTCAAAATATTACTTTCAATACTAAATTTTCTAAAATTTGTGGATTTACAGAACATGAAATCAAGACTTATTACGGAAATATGATCAATACATCGTTTTTTGCAATGAAGGATAAAAAAGAATTGCCCTTGAATTGGACAAAAGATGATTTTATCAATTCAATATTTGAGTGGTATGACGGATACAGCTGGGATGGCGATTCGAAGTTGCTGAATCCGCAATCAATCAAAGATTTCTTTGAATTTAATGAATTTAATAATTATTGGTACTCTACAGCTGGGCCTCAGTTTTTGGAGCAGTTGAAATTTATAAATAAGACAGATTTCCTAAATGTATTTGATCACAATTTGGACATTCCTAGCAATTTTATTGCCCCTAATCTATCTGTTATAAATCCACATTCTGCATTATTCCAATGTGGCTATCTCACGATTGACAGGAAAGACAATTTTAATCAGTCACTTAAAAAATACATTTTTTTGAAAGTTCCTAACAAAGAGGTAAAATTATCTATTACTCAAGATTATCTTATCCAACATTTTTTTCCTAATTTAACTAAAGAAGAGAGAGACGGGCTTATATTGCAATATGAAAACTTCAGTGATTTTTTCATCCGGCATGATTCAAAAAATGCAGCCAATGCGCTGTCTTCAATTTTTGAAAACTTTTCTCACAGAGCACAAAAATCAGGCGAACATTTTTTTCAGTCACAAACCAAAACAGCTTTGGCTTTTGTCGGACGCATCCATGATGAACATTCAGTCGGTCGCGGCGACATTGATCTTTTCCTTGAAAGGTTTGGCGCCAAAACAATTTATGTGATTGAAATCAAGTACAGAAAATCTCCTATTCCTTCTGAAAGAAATGACTATGGCGAGTTTACTGATCTTCAGGCACCATCGACATCCTCAATTGTGACATCAGCACGTGTTGCAGCTCCAGAACAACCCGGTGATACCGTCAGAATTACATCTGACGCAACAGAAATTAAAGAAAAAAGAACACTTGATGAACAGTTAAAAGTCAAGCATGCTTTGGAGTCTGCAGTAAGAGATGCATTTGATCAGATTCGCGACAGGAAATATCCCAGAGCATCTCTTTATCAAAACAAAACTGTCTACAGCGTTGCCATTGCTGTGATCGGCAGATCTGACGTCAAGATAGAATATAGGGAAGTCAGCCCTTCCGACTTTGAGCTTTGACTGGTGAAAAATTATATTAAACATTCAATTAAATTCAATATTAAATTAAAAAGTTTTAATTCATGATTTAAAATATATTGCATAGCTTTCAAGGAATGAAAATGATCCGGGTCCGGCTGTATTTCCCCTCCTCTCGTCTGTGAACAGATATATCTGTGAAATGCCGAAGAAGTTAACTCGAACTTGTCAGCAAATCAAATCAGACACTGATACGTCTGAATCACCTGATGGGCCGAGAAGACGGAAACTGTGTTAAATTCCTGCCATCCACATATCGAACTTCAATCAGAAGTGAGTGGAAGGCCGGAAACTGACCTCCGGAACAGGCGAAGGACGAAAATGCGCGATTAATAAAGCTAAATGATGGGAAGTTCCATACCGTCAGATAAACAGGCCAGCACTGAGGAACTGGGCAGGTGTTAGATGCCGAAGATGCGATTTGCAATACAAGAGGCATGAAAAAGTTCTGTGGTTCGTTAAGACACGGCCAAGATCAGATGACATGAGCAGGCGTGACTCAGCAGCTCCTTGCGGCCCATGACGCGTCTCCGGAAGGCATCCTTGAAAATTTTCGGGTCATGCCCTATCCTTTGGCCGTTCCGGTCGCAGGGCCGTGCGGGCGCGGCCTCGCCTGTGCCCGCCTGCCCCCCCACGCTGCCCGTGCGCATTCCCGCCCTCGGCGGGGCGGAACGTTTCCTGTGACGGCACGGGACCTGCCTGCGGAGAGGGATCCTGGCCTCTCCTGGAGAGTTCCCTGCCTCATTTAGTGAGTCCGGCTGACATGTGGGCCTCGCGAGGCGAGTTCCTGGCCTCTCCGGGTGACGCGTGGGCCTCGCGAGGCGAGTTCCTGGCCTCTCTGGGTGACACGCGGGCCTTGCGAGGCGAGTCACGGCCTCTCTGGGTGACACGCGGGCCTCGCGAGGCGAGTCCCGGCCTCTCCGGGTGACACGTGGACCTCGCGAGGCGAGTCCCGGCCTCTCCGGGTGACATGTTGGCCTCGCGAGGCGAGTTCCTGGCCTCTCCGGGCGACATGTTGGCCTCGCGAGGCGAGTTCCTGGCCTCTCCGGGTGACATGTGGTCCTCGCTTGGCGAGTCCCGGCCTCTCTGGGTGACACGTGGGCCTCGCCAGGCGAGTTCCTGGCCTCGCGGGGAGAGCTCCTGGCCCCGAGGAGAGAGTTCCGGGCCCTGCGTGGGCCGGCCGCTGAAGCCGACCGGCGGCGGCCCGGCACCGGAAGGAGCGCGGCCGGGGGCCGTCCGTACGCTCGGGACGGCAAGGGAGTGGGGGAACCATGATTTTCGATATTATAGTAGTGGGAGGAGGGCACGCGGGCATCGAGGCTTCGCTCGCGGCGGCCCGCATGGGGGCCAAGACCCTCCTGGTGTCACTGAAGCGGGAGACCGTGGGGGTGCTGTCCTGCAATCCCGCCTTCGGTGGGCCGGCCAAGGGGGGGCTGCTGAGGGAGGTGGACGCCCTGGGGGGCTGGGCGGCCCGCGGGGCGGACCTGGCGGCGGTGCAGTGCCGCGTCCTGGGCGAGTCCAAGGGCCCTGCGGCCAGGGCCACCCGGAACCTCGTGGACCGGGCGCTCTACGCGAGGCTGGCCAGGGAGTACGTTTTCGACCAGAGGGGCCTGACCTTCATTGCCGGGGAGTGCGCGGACGTGACGGTCTCGGCGTTCGCGTCCCCCGTCCCGGCCCCGTCCGCCCCGTCCACGTTTTCGTCCGCCGCGTCCCCGCCGCCCGATTCCCCCGCCCGGTCCGGGCGCCGTGCCCGGGTCGGGGGCGTCGTGCTCGCCGACGGCAGGGAGATAGGGTGCGGGGCCCTGGTCCTGACCGGGGGGACCTTCTGGAACGGCAGGGTGTATCACGGGCTGGAGTCGGCGCCCGGCGGCAGGGTGGGCGAGGCCCCGGCAGACGGGCTCAGGGGGCCGCTTTCCGGGCTGGGCCACCGCCTGGGAAGGCTCTCCACCAGCACGGCGCCCAGGATCCTTGCCGGGACCGTGGACGTGCGCGGCCTGGAGGAGCAGCCCGGCGACCCCGGGGCCAGGCCATTCTCCGTGCTGTCCGGGCCGCCCAGGAACACGCTGTCCTGCCACCTGACCTGGACGTCTGGGGAGACGCACCGCATAGTCCGCGAGAACCTCTCCACCTCCATAATCTACGCCGAGAACCCCGTGTCCTCCGGGCCGCGCTACTGCCCGTCCCTGGAGGACAAGATAGCCCGCTACCCGGACAGGCCCCGTCACCAGGTGTTCCTGGAGCCCGACGGGCCGGATCTGGTGTATCCCGGCGGGCTCCCCACCGGGCTCGCCCCGGGCGTCCAGGCGGAGGCACTCCGGACCATACGGGGCCTCGAGCGCTCCGAGATAGCGAGGCCGGGCTACGCCATAGAATACGACTTCTCCGATCCGAGGGATCTGGCACCCTCCCTGGAGTCCCTCATGGTACGCGGGCTCTTCATGGCCGGCCAGATAAACGGCACCAGCGGCTACGAGGAGGCCGGGGCCCAGGGGATCTGGGCAGGGGCCATGGCCGCGTGGCGGGCCGGGGGGGGCGAGCCGTTCTACCTGGGCCGCGCCGAGGCGCTCATGGGCGTCATGTTCGACGACCTCACGGTCCTGGGCGTCTCGGAGCCGTACAGGATGTTCTCCAGCCGTGCCGAGTGGAGGCTCCACCTCCGAGAGGACAACGCGGACATGCGGATGCGCCCGGCGGCCGAGCGGCTGGGGCTCCTGGACGCCGAGCGGGAGAGGCTCCTCCGCGTCAAGCTGGAGTCCCTGGAGAGGGGCCGGGAGATCCTGGACCGTTCCCGCGTGACGCTGGACATGGCCAGGCGCGTCGAGTCCGAGTTCGGTGTCCCGGAGCGGGACGCCGCCCTGGGCGAGCCCATGCGCGCCTCGGAGTACCTGAAGCGCCCGAAGGTCCGGATAGGCCACATGGCCGAGCTTTTCCCGGAGCTGGGCGGGCTCGGCGCCGACGCCCGCCTCACCCTGGAGACGGAGATAAAGTTCGCGGGCTACCTGGACCGGCAGCACGACGAGATAGAGCGGCTCCGCCGCCAGGAGGGCACCGCCGTGCCGGGCGGGCTGGACTTCTCGAGCGTCCCCGGCCTCACCCGCGAGGCCGCGGAGGCCCTGGAGGGACACAGGCCCTCCACCCTGGGCCAGGCGGGGAGGCTCAGGGGCGTGACGCCTGCCGCCCTCTCCGCGCTCGCGGTCTACGTGAAGAAGCTCCAGGCGCAGGCGGCGGGCGATCCGCCGGTCGTCTGAGGGTTCGGAAGGGATCTCCGGGCGGCAGGCCGGGGGCCGCACGCTTCCTCGGTCTGCAGCTCGGCTCCGTTCGCCTCCTGGCCTGCAGCTCGGCTCCGTTCGCCTCCTGGCCTGCAGCTCGGCTCCGTTCGGCTCCTGGCCTGCAGCTCGGCTCCGTTCGGCTCGTGGCCTGCGGCTCGGCTCCGTTCGGCTCGTGGCCTGCGGCTCGGCTCCGTTCGGCTCGTGGCCTGCGGCTCGGCTCCGTTCGGCTCCTGGCCTGCAGCTCGGCTCCGTTCGGCTCGTGGCCTGCGGCTCGGCTCCGTTCGGCTCCTGGCCTGCGGCTCGGCTCCTGGCCTGTAGCTCGGCTCCGTTC
>JAISFP010000223.1 GCA_031263525.1 Deltaproteobacteria bacterium
CGTCCCCCCCGGCACCCGCCCGGAGCCTTCATGCCGCTTCCCTGAGACCCGGGCCCGTCCCCCCGGCACCCGCCCGGAGCCTTCATCCCGCTTCCCAAAAATCCGGGCCCGTCCCCCCGGCCCCCGCCCGGAGCCTTCATCCCGCTTCCCCAAGACCCGGGCCCGTCCCTCAGGTCCCGGCCCGGAGCCTTCAATCCGCTGCCCTGAGCCCCCGGCCCGTCCCTCAGGCCCCCGCCCGGCCGGGCGCCTTCCGAACCGCCCTGAACCCGAACCCCGCCCGGAGCCGCCGCCGATGACCGCCCATCCCATGCTGGCCATAATGCCCCTCCTGGAGGCGGGGCGCGAGGAGGAGCTGGCGGGCTTCCTGAGCTCGCTCCACCCCGCCGACCTGGCCGAGGCCATGGCCCCCCTGGACATGGAGGACACCATCAAGGTGATGGGGCTCCTGGACATCCAGCTCGCGGCGGACGTCCTGGTGGAGCTCTCCGACAGCACCCGCGACGAGGTGGCCCGCACCCTCCCCGTCGAGAAGCTCACCCGGCTCGTGGACGAGATGGACACAGACGACGCGGCGGACATCGTGGGCGAGCTCCCGGACGAGGCCGCGAAGGAGGTGCTCTCCGGGCTCGACACCGAGGACCAGGAGGACGTGAGGCGCCTCCTCATGTACGGGGAGGACACGGCCGGCGGCATCATGCAGGCGGAGCTCGTTCGCCTGAAGTCCTCGGACTCCGTCGAGGCCGCCGTGGACAGGATAAGGGAGCTGGCCGACGAGGTGGGCGATCTCTCCAGCGTCTTCGTGGTGGACGAGTCCGGGGTCCTGAAGGGGGAGGTGAGCCTGCGCGACCTCCTGCTGGCCCGGAGGGGGACCCTCCTGGGCGAGCTCATCACCAGGCCGCCCTCCCTGGTCCTGCACGTGGACGAGGACCAGGAGACCGCCGCCCAGAAGTTCCAGAAGTACGACGTGAAGGCCGCCCCCGTGGTGGACAGCCAGATGAGGCTCCTGGGCCGCGTCACCGTGGACGACATCATAGACGTGGTCCACGAGGAGGCCGACCAGGACTTCTACCGCCTGGCGGGCTCCTCCGAGGAGGAGCTGGCGGGCGTCGGCGCCGCCCGGACGGCCACGCTCAGGCTCCCCTGGCTCCTGTTCAACCTGGGGGGCGGCTTCCTCACGAGCTTCATCCTGGCCTACTTCGAGAAGTCCTTCCGGGAGACCATGGCCCTGGTGGCCTTCGTGCCCATGGTGATGGGCCTCTCCGGGGCCGTAGGGAGCCAGTGCTCGACCATCACGGTCAGGAGCCTCGCCATGGGCCGCATCGCCGGGGGCCAGGTGTTCAAGAACATCGTCAAGGAGCAGAAGGTCTCCTCGCTCCTGGCCATCACCCTGGGGCTGGCCATAGCGCTGGTCTCCGGCTCCATCCACCAGGCCATGAGGCTGGGGGCCGCGGTGGGCTGCTCCATCGCCGCGGCCATGCTGGTCTCGGCCTTCATGGGGGTCATGACCCCGGTGGCCTTCAAGGCCGCTAACATCGACCCGGCACTGGCCTCGGGGCCGGTGGTGACCTCCACCAGCGACGTGGTGAGCCTGCTCATCTACTCGCTCGTGGGCACGTCCATCGTGTGAGGCGGGCCCCGGCTGGAGGGCCGGCCGGCTGACCGCCCGAGTTTCCCTTTCCGGCCTTTTCAGGTTCAGGGCGTCCTTCCGGGCTCAAGCCCGGAGCCCCGTCTGCCGAAGATCCTGACAAGGGGCCCCGCCGGCCGGGGTCCCGGGGCCGGTCACCCTGCCTCTTTCTGACCAGTCCCCCGTCCAGGCCCCGTGCCAGGACCCCGGGACATCGTCCCCTCCCTGGCCTTCTGGCCGCCTCCCTGGCCTTCCGGCCCCCTTCCTGGCCTTCGGGCCGTCTCCCTGGCCTCCGGGCCGCCTTCCGGGCCTTCGGGCCCCTCGCGGGCTTCAGGGCCTTCAGGCACCTCTCGGCCTTCGGGCAGCCTTCTGGACCTTCATGCCTCTCCCGGCCTTCGGGCCCCTTCGCGCCGCCTCCCGTGCCTTCGGGCCCTTCTCGGCCTCAGGGCCGCCTCCCCCGGCCTTCGGGCCCTCGGGCATCTTACAAAGGTGCGCATGACCCCTGCCAACCCCAAGAGCCCCGCTTCCAAGGCCGCGCCCGCCAGGACGCCTGCCAAGACGCCCGCCAGGGCCGGCCGGGCCAGGGAGTCGAGAACCCCGGAGGGCGCGGTGCTGCCCGTCCGGAGGGATCTCCTGGGCCCCCAGTCCCGGAACCTGAAGATCCTTTCCGGGATCCTGGGCTTCCAGGCCAGCCAGAGGGGCGCGGACGTGATACTCCCCTCCCAGGACGAGGAGCTCATGGAGCTGGGGCGCAGGGCGCTGGCGGGCCTGGAGCTCATCCCCACCCGAGACTCCGTGCCGGACGCCTGGGAGACCGAGTGCCTGGCGCACCTGCTGAAGACCGACCCGGACATCGACCTGGAGGACTTCTACGCGGCCAGCCGCGCCACGGGGTTCCCGGCCGCGCCCAGGACCGTCGCCCAGAAGCGCTTCCTGGACGCCATGCGCAGGCACGCCCTCGTCTTCGGGCTGGGGCCGGCGGGCACCGGGAAGACCTTCCTGGCCGTCTGCGCCGCGGTGGAGGCCCTGACCTCGGGGGACGTGGGGCGGATAATACTCACCCGCCCCGCGGTCGAGGCCGGCGAGAGGCTGGGGTTCCTGCCGGGGGACCTGGCCGACAAGGTGGACCCCTACCTGAGGCCCCTCTACGAGGCCCTGGCTGAGCTCCTCCCCTTCAAGAAGATAACGGCCCTGAAGGGCACCGGCGAGCTGGAGATGGCCCCGCTCGCCTTCATGCGGGGGCGCACGCTCTCCCGCGCCTTCGTCATCCTGGACGAGGCGCAGAACGCCACCCGCGAGCAGATGAAGATGTTCCTCACCCGCCTGGGCCCCATGAGCCGGGCGGTCGTCACGGGCGACCCGGGGCAGAGCGACCTGCCCGGGGGCGTCCCGGAGGGCCTCAGGGAGGCCATGGAGATACTTCCCGGCACCGAAGGCGTCTCGTTTTGCGCCTTCACTGGCCGGGACTCCGTGAGGCACCGGCTGGTCCGCGACATCATCGAGGCCTACCGCAGGAAGGCACCCCGGGGCGGGGAGGGCGCGAGCGCCCTCCCGGACGGCCCCGGAGGCGACTAGAGTTCAGAATATGCCTACCCGTCCTTCAGCTCAGAACGGCGCCCGCGACGGCGCGCACGGCTGTCCGGTTCTTCCCCACCCACGCCTCCACGGCGCCGCGGCCCGCGCGGCGAGGCGGGCGGCGGCCCGCGCCTGGCTCTCCCGGACCGCCTCGGAGGCCCTCACCCCGGCCTTCGGGGTGAGGGCGCTCTTCGTGGCGGCGGTGGCGGTCGCCACCGTCTACCTGCTGGGCCTGCCGGAATCGGGCAGTCTCGAGGCCGGCGAGCGCGCCACCGCCACCGTCTGGAGCGACCGCACGGTGGAGGTCCCGGACCCCGTGGCGACCGAGCTGGAGCGCATCCGCGCCGAGGGCGCCGTGGTGCCCGTCTTCGTCCAGGACGACATCGTCCCCTCCAGGGTCATGGACGGCACCCGCCGGGTCTTCAGGGAGGGGAGGCGCCTGGTCCAGGCCGGGGCGGACGAGCTTCCCGGCGACTTCGTCGCCGACTTCTACGGCGTCTTCCACCTGGCCGCGGCCATGGAGGCCTCCCAGGGGCCCATGGGGCCCGACGACTGGGCCACGGCCCAGGCGTCCCCCGCCCGGACCGACGCCGGGGCGGGAACCGGTCCCGGACAGCGGCCCGCCCCCGGCGAGGGGCCCGGAACCCAGCTCGCATCCTCGAGGGGGCCCGGCCACGAGCCCGCCGCAACGCCCCGCACGGCCCGCGCCGGCAATTCCACCCCCGCGCCCCCGCCGGGCGGCCCGGAGTCAGCGTCCGAGGAGATCCTCACCGCCCGCGCGGACATGGACGCCACGTCCGCCGCCCCGGGTCCTGACCTCGACCTGACCTCGGCCGACGGCTCCACGGCCCCCGCGGCCGGCTTGCACCCGCCCTCCGCCGGGGACGCGGATCCGGCCGAGACCGCCTCCGCCGCGCCGGCCGGGGCCGATCCTGCCGCGGCCGGCCCGGCTGCCCCGCAGGCCGGGGCGGCCCAGGACCCACCCGGCACCGGCGGCCCCCGGGACCCGGCCGGAGCGCCCGCGCAGGCGTCAGTTTCCGCCGGGACCGCCGGCGAAGGCGGGTCCCCGCCGCCCGACCCGGGCGAGCCCCCCCGCGCCGAGAGGCCCGGGGCGCCCGCTTTGGCCGCCGCCGAGCCCGAGCCCGACCCCGCGCCTCCCAGGAGGAACAGGGGCCGGAGGTCCAGGGAGGCCAGGGCCGGGCCCAGGGGCATAGAGATGGCCGCGGCCGATCCCGCCGCCTCGGGGCCCGGGGCGCTGGTCCGGAAGGCCGCCGCCGAGGGGTTCTCGGAGCGGCTCGAGAGGAGCGTCACCATGCTCGCGGTGGAGCTCCTCGGCCAGGGGCTGGTGGACGAGAGCCACGACGCGCCCGGCTTCTCCGGGAGGCAGGTGACGCTCTCCAGGCCCGGGGCCAGGCCCTCTTCCGTGAGCTACGACTCCTTCCTGACCTACGCCAGGGCCCGGGCCTTCATAGTCACCCGGGCGAGGATGCAGGCCGCCGACACACTGGCCGACCCCGGCCTGATAGCCGATCTGGTCATGAGCTCCGTCAGGCCCAACGTGACCCTGGACGAGGCTAGCTTCGCCGAGCGGCTCTCCCAGGCCGTGGCGGGCGTGGCGCCCGTGGTCTACCGGGTGAGGAAGGGCGAGCAGGTCATCCAGGAGGGCGAGACCGTCACCCCCAGGACGAAGATAGTGCTCGAGGCCATCTCCGCGGGGCGCGACAAGGGCTGGTGGATAAAGCGCTCGGCCGGCCTCCTCGTGGTCCTCCTGGTCTTCCTCACGGTGACCCAGGCCATCGCCGGCATGGAGCGGAGGAGGCTCTCGGGGATCCGCGAGCCCCTGCTCATGACCTTCCTCCTCATGATCTACATCTTCCTCGCCTGGGCCTCCACCCACCTGGGCAAGGGCTTCGAGAGGGGGTTCGGGCTCGCGTCCCCGCACACGCTGTTCCTGGCCATGCCCATCCCCACGGCCACGATGCTGGCGGTCATATTCCTGGGCAACAGGCGGTCCGTGCCCGTGGCCTTCCTGGGGGCGATACTGGCGGCGGCGCTGGCCCCCATGCCGACCTTCGAGGCCTTCGTGTACCTGGCGAACGGCTCGCTCGTCGCCATCCTTCACCTGAGGCACATCTCCGAGCGGGGCAGGTTCCTCTCCTCGGCGATGATGTGCTCCCTCATAAACATGCTGACCATCCTGGGGCTCTCCCTCATGGACGGGAGGACCGCCTTCTCCCCGGAGCTCCTGGCGGGGGCCGTCTCGGGGCTGGCGAGCGGGATCCTGGCCTCCGGGCTGGTGCCGGTGGTCGAGCTGGTCATGGGGTTCACCACCAACCTGAAGCTGATGGAGCTGGGCAACCTGAACAGGCCGCTCCTCCGCGAGCTCATGCTCGCCGCCCCCGGCACCTACCACCACTCCGTCATAGTGGGGAGCATGGTGGAGGCCGCGGCCGAGGCCATAGGCGCCAACCCGCACCTGGCCCGCGTGGGCGCCTACTACCACGACATAGGCAAGATCCGGAAGCCGCTGTACTTCATCGAGAACCAGGCCGGCGAGAACCGCCACGACTCCCTCACCCCGACCATGAGCGTGCTCATCCTGGTCGGCCACGTGAAGGACGGGGTCGAGATCGCCCGCGCCCACGGCCTGCCCCCGCAGGTGATAGACATCGTGGAGCAGCACCACGGCACCAGCCTCATGAGCTTCTTCCTGCACAAGGCCATCGAGCACCGCTCCCCCAACTCCCCCCCGGTGAACCCCGAGGACTTCCGCTACCCCGGCCCCAAGCCCGCCTCCAAGGAGGCGGGGCTGGTCATGCTGGCCGACATCTGCGAGGCCGCCACCCGCTCGCTCACCGAGCCCACCCCGGGCAAGATAGGCGACCTCGTCCGCGCCCTCATCAACCGCATCTTCGACGACGGCCAGCTGGACGCGAGCGAGCTCGTCGTGAAGGACATCACCGAGACCATGCGGATCTTCACGAACATCCTGGTCGGCATCTACCACCACCGCGTCACCTACCCGGTCCTGAACAAGGACGCGGTGAAGAACCAGGCCGCCAGGAGCAAGGTCATCTACGGGAACCTCGCCCAGGAGTCCGCGGCCAAGAGGGTCGTCACCCACTAGGGGCGCCGGGAGCTTCCGGCGCCCCCGCCGGCCGGCCCCGCCTCCGCCAGGGCCGGCTCTCCTGCCCGCGTCCTGCCGGGCCCGCCTTCCGGCCAGGGCAGGGCCCGGCTTCCGGCCCGGCGCGGCAGGCATCCTGCTTCCGGCCCGGCACGGCAGGAGTCGGCTTCCTGACCGGGTCCGGCCGGTCCGGGCTTCCGCCCCGGCGCGGGCAGGGGTCAGGCTTCCGGACCGGGTCCGGCCTGGCCAGGTTTCCGGCCAGGGTCCGGCAGGTACCGGCGAAGCAGGACGACAAGGAAAATTTCCCTATGAAGGTGTACCTGGACGACCGCCTTGACGACAGCCCCGTGAACTCCCTCAGGCTGAAGCGCCGCCTGAGCAAGGTCCTGAAAAGCCTGTGCCCCGCCGGCGTCTCCATAGGCGTCCTGCTCGCCGGGGACTCCGAGCTCCAGGCGCTCAACCTGCAGTTCAGGGGCAAGGACTGCCCCACCAACGTCCTGGCCTTCCCCTTCCGGGGGCCGGCGCCCGGCGACGAGCCCGCGCCGGCCGCCGTCACGCTGCCCCCCTCCATGAACAATTACCTGGGCGACGTGGCCCTGTCCATGGAGACCGTCACCCGGGAGGCCTCGCAGGCCGGCACGGACGTCGGCGAGCTGATGTACTTCTACCTCATCCACGGCATCCTCCACCTCCTGGGACACGACCACGAGCTGGGGCAGGCCGAGGCCGAGGCCCAGGACCGGGAGACGGAGAGGCTCATGAAGCTCATCCCCCACACTCTGGGCTAGGGAGCCGGCACATTTCCCGCTCTCCGGACCTGGGAGCCGGCTCGCGTCCCGCTCTTCGGACCTGGGAGCCGGCTCACGTCCCGCTCTCCGGACCTGGGAACCGGCTCGTCTCTCACTCTCTGGACTTAAGGGCCGGCTCATATCCCGCGCTCCGGACCTGGGAGCCGGCGATCTTCCCCTCCCCGTAACCGGGGCGTGCAGCTCGGGAGAGCTCGATGATCCCTCCAGCCGAACTCAGGCCGGGGCCAGCCCTGGCCCTTACCCTTGCCATGACCCTGGCGACGGCCTTCCATGCGCCCGGGGCCCTCGCCGGGGACGGCCAGGCAGAAAACGGGGCCCGGGCCAGGCCGCTCGTCACGGAAGGCAGGAAGACCCTCTTCCAGAAGGTCCTGGCCAACCCGGGGGCCCTGGCCAGCGAGGAGCCGCGAGGGGACGCCGGAAAGCCGATCGGCACCTCCCTCTCGGTGCTGTACGTCTACGAGCGCCTGGAGAACGGCGGCGTCGCGTGGCTCAGGTGCTCCCGGGGCACCAGGGGGGAGGATCTGTTCTGGGTGCGCCGGGACAAGACGACCGAGTGGCCCACGCCGGCGGCGGCGGTCCCCGCGGAGAAGGCGGGACGCCGTCCGTCCCTCTTTTTCCGGAGCAAGGCCGACATCCTCGAGATCGCCGGCAGGCCGGACATGGCGGCCAGGCTGGACGAGCTCCAAAGCCAGTTCTGGAGCTACCTCGACTCAGGGGAGGCCCCGCCCCCCGGCTTCCCCGTGGTGGCGGCCGAACCGCGTGACGAAGGGGAGGCGGCCGCGCCGAACGGCCTCTCCATCATGCCCGTCCTCGCCGTGGACGACACCCTGGAAGTGACCAACCTCATTGAGGTGGCCACGGTCAGGCACGGCAGGGAGACCGGGCCCGCCGAGGCGCCGCCGCCGGGCCGCGCAGGCCCGGACGACGCCCTCCCCCCTGAAGCCTCGCCCCCCGCCCAGCCGCCGGACATTCCGGACAGCCCCGGCGAGACGGCGGAACTCCCTGGAAACCCCGGCCGGCAGGACTTCCGGAAACCCTCCGGCAGCCTGGCCCGGCCCTCGGCAACGCGCGCCTGGATCTCTGACAGGGATCTGTCGCTGCTCGGCTCCGAGAATCCGCGGGAAGTGTTCGCCGTCAGGCACGGGGCCCTTGTCAGGCGGGAGGAGCTGCAAGCCCTCATAGTTTCGCTGAGGACCATATCCAGCGCCTCTTCCCTTCTCTTCGGCCCGGATGCGTCCGGCGACTTCCTCTGGGCCGTCGGCGCGTCCGCGTACATCAGCTGCCGCGAGTGCGAGTACCCGTCCAGCCCCGCCACTCTCCTGGACACGGGCCTCATGGGCGAATTCCTGGAAGCCATATCCCTCTACGGGACCCAGCTTGCCGGGATGAACAACCAGCTCTGGAGCTCCATGACCCCGGCGGAGCAGAGGGACTTCTTCCAGCATGTGGAAGACGAGATAACTCTCTTCGAGCGTATGGACGCCGACAGCGTCAACTGGATCAGGGCCGGGACCGGCGGGGCCGACGACCTCAGATTCATTCCCCTCGACATGTTGCCGTGAGCCGCCATGCCGCGCTCCCGGAGCCGGGTCCCGGAGCCTTCCCCCATGCCTGCCCCGGCCCGTCCAGGCTCCTGGCCAGCGAGATTCACGTCCCCCCTTTCCCTTGAGCCGGACCGCCTCCGCCGGGCCAAGTCGCTTCAGGCCGTCAGTCCCGTCACCGCTGCCCCACCGTCTCGCAGCCTCGCCGCCCTCGCCGCATCCCGCACCTTCAGGCCGTCGTCCCAGTCCTTCCCCGCCTCCCTCGCCTGGCCCCGCCGTCACTGACCGCCAGCCCATTCCTGACCCGCTCCCCTCACGGCAGCTCCACCCTAGCCGGGACCCGCCGCTTCAGGCCGTCAGCCATCCTTCGACCCCCTCCCCTCTCAGCCGCGCCGCTCCCGCCAGGTCCGCCGCTTCAGGCCGTCAGCCCCTTCCTGCCCCCCCTCACCCCCGCCGCCGTCGCCTGGAGCTGCCGCCTCAGGCCGTCAGCCATCCTTCGACCCCCTCCCCTCTCAGCCGCACCGCTCCCGCCAGGTCCCGCCGCCGTCGCCAGGACCTGCCGCCTCAGGCCGTCAGCCATACTTCGACCCCCACCACGGTCGGCCCCGCCGCTGCCCCCCGGCCCCGCCCCCGCAGCCCGGCAGCCCCCGCCCGCG
>JAISFP010000302.1 GCA_031263525.1 Deltaproteobacteria bacterium
GGGACCGCGTGGGTGTCGTTCTTCTCGAGCGCCAACGGCCAGACCGCCAGCATGGGCAACGACATCATAGAGCTGTTCCTGCCCGGCACCTACAGCCCGCGGACGAACCAGGTCATCCCAGCCGACACCCTGAACGGCGGCACCCAGGGAGGGGGCTACGCGGCCAACGACGCGGTCATCGTGACCGACGGGGGATTCTCCGGCCCTGCGGCGGGTGCCGGCGGCGGCACCGCCCACGGGGGAACCGGATCATCGAGCGTCCACGTGAACACGAGCTCCCTGCCCACCGTCCCCGGTGCGGAGGGGAAGAGCAGGGTGGAAAAGCTGGACGCGCTAAGGAAGTACAGCGCCGAGACGGACCCGGACAAGAAGGGCTAGGACTGTCTTCGGGTTGCTAACTCCTTCTTAAGTCTGCCTGCTGGGGTAGCCATTGTGCTCAAATATGCCGCTCTGACTGCCCCAGCAGGACTCCCCCTGGCCATTGGGTGTAGCAGAAAGAGATACACGAAGAACGTTTTAGTTCAGATCTAAAATTCTCCCAAAATTTCTTTAAGCAGTCACGACAATAAAAGGTCAGGTTTCGCTATTCAAATATTATTTGAATAGAACGAATCCTGGCCTTTAATAATTATTTAAATTATATTGATAATTTAGGTATCCCCTCTATTGAAGACTTTGGTCGTAAAAAGAAAGCTTTGATGAGTAACCAGTGAAGTTAAAAGTCCAATGGATACTCCATGTGTGGCTTAATAATTTTAATTAATGTTTTAGGCATGTCATAATTACTATAGTACATAATTTAATGGGATATTGCTGGTTATAAAAGTGTAATGATTTCGCCATAAAAATTATATTATCTGTAATGATTGCAAATTTAAATTACAAAATCTGAACTAAATGACTCGGTATGGCTCAGAATTATAAATCTAAGGGAGTGGAATTATGTCTCGGGCGTGCCGGGATAAAATACGCAGAGCTGGGAAGACCATAACGTATTGGAATGGTATAATAATTATCTCATCCTTTATCGTTTTATTTCCAGTTAAACAAGTTTTAAGTCAGGATAGTCAGAATTCAGGAAGAGCGCTGTCAACAGTGACCGTGCAAGCTGAGCGTCCCGAATGGGAAAAATTCCTATCGCCCGGCACGGTAGATGTCGTAGTCCCCGATGACTTCAAAGGGGAACAGAAAAAACTGCCAGAATTCCTGAAAACTGTGCCTGGTCTCCATGTCGAGTCCCGTGGCGGCGAGGGCCAGTTCACGACGGTGACCATGAGAGGGAGTACCTCCACGCAGGTCAATGTATATGTTGACGGCATCTTGCAGAACATAGGCGGAGAGGGATCTGTTGATCTTTCGCTCATACCCATGAACAACGTCGCCAGGATAGAAGTATACAGAGGTTATGTTCCGTCAAGATTCCAGGGAGCTCCCATAGGCGGCGTGATAAATATTGTCACGAAAAGGCCTGTCGGCCTTGGATTCACGGTCTCGGCAGGCGTGAAAAGCCTTCATGGCAGGAACGCCGATTTGACGCTCACCGCGCCGCTATTCGGAGGCTCCATTCTTATCGGAGCGCACAGAGACCAAAGCCACGGGGACTTCAAGTATACCTTCTCTGGTTCAGATCGAAACAAACTTCCATCTTGCAACTACGGGGACGCACGCACCTGTACGCGTTGGCGCATGAACAATTCCTACGAGAATTCGGATGTCCTAGTTAAATGGCAGGATGACAGCTGGCATGTGAAGGGGTCTTGGAAAGAAACATCAAGGTATTATCCAGATCCAACTAATATAACGGGATTGGCCGCTGCAGTTGGAGCTGATCCCCATTCATGGAAAGATATACCTAGTGCAAACAATGCTATTGGTCAAATCAATACTTATCACAGATACCAGGAAAGCTCCCAGAGTGAATTTCTAATCGGACGACGTCAGACATGGGGAAAACTTGACTTCGGAATAGAAGCCAGTTACATGACGCAGGAAAAGAAATTTGAATGGCGGCATCCAGTAGTACTTTGCTTACAAATAACTAGATTTCCAGGATCCTGTTGGAATACATATAAAACTGAGCGCTACGGATTATCTGCGGACGGCTCTTACAATCTTAACGACAGGCATCTCTTTGAATTCAGGGTCGATTACTCAAGAGAAAAATTGAGGTTGGACGGCAACAACAAAAATTCACAAACAGGAGGAGGAGGATACAATGCAAATCATCGTGACCCGATACAATATGAAAGAGACGTAATTCACGCTCAGTTGTCTGACACAATAACTTTAATCGAAAAAGATCTGTGGCTTACGTTGATCTTACGTTTTGACAAGACTAATGATTTGGCAAACGTTTCTGAATTCAATTCAACTGGTTCAAACTGGGACCAGATCCTGAAAGCCAGTCAGTCAAGAGGAATAGGGGTCGTAACATGGGGAGTAGCTGTCAAGAAAGAGCTTGCCGAAGGATGGACAGCCCAAGCATCGGGAGGCACGTTCTTGCGACACCCGACATTTTATGAATTTTATGGTGACGGCATAACGATTGATCCGTCAGGAAACCTTGACTACAAAAGCCTCCAGCCTGAGACTGGACATCAGTGGGATTTCGGGATAGCATGGAACGGCTCTATCGTCGGTTCAAGGGCAAGCTTCAACGCGACATATTTTGCCCGGACGACCGAAAATCTGATATCACTTATCGTGAGCCCACTTAGTGGACGTGCGACATTCGTCAATGCCGGAGACGCTGTTGCCAGCGGACTTGAACTTGATATCGGAATAATTCATGACAAGTTTGAATTCACCGCCTCGGGTACATGGCAGGAAACTAAGCTTATCCGAAAATATAATGTGCCACTAAACACTCTGACGGAAGCTAATCCTCTGGTTCTGATGCCTGAATGGGAAGCCCATGCCCGTTTCGCCTACAGACCGTTTGGAGACATCGCGACATTTTTCATCGAGCATCATTACACTGGGCCGATGCTGGAACAGTGGACTTCAGGAACAGCTAATAACGATGCTGCATTCATCAGAAGAGCGTTACACGTCACTGGTGCCGGTTTCCGGTACCAGGCATCGTGGGGCGGTGCCGTCACCGCCGGAGTAGACGATATTTGGAACAACAGGCCGAGACAGAAGTTTGACGTTTCTTTCTCGGATATTCATTATGCACAAGGGGTTGGATATCCTTCACCGGGTAGGACATGGTACCTTACGTTGGACTATACTTTTGGAGGCAGTCAACAATTAGGTTCCGCAAACTTGGAAGGCGGCGTTTCCTCCGGTGACGCAAGGGCTATTCTGGGTACCCTGTCACCAGATTCAGCTGGAAGCGGAAACCAGAAATCAAAATTTAGATTCTATGTCTCCCCGAGACTGATATATTCTAAAAATTCAATCAGTTACGGGCCCCGCGACTTATATCTAGGCCCAGGAACACCGAGTACTTGGACAGGGTTTGTGGATCCGCAAGTAGGTGTTAGACCAGAAGATGCAGGGCCTTTGCCAGCATTTCCAGGATTTTCAAGAACTGATTCCAATTTTTCAGGTGGGATAGCATTAGGAATAGATTTTTATGAAATTAACGATATTCCTGTCCGTCTGGAACTAGAATTAAATGCACGTTCATATTCACGTACAATTGGACCAGGTTATGAGCCTGGCATGACAGACTGCTCTGGCTATGGAGCCGAGTGTGGTTATGGTTGGATTGTATTATACAACGGGGACAATATTAACACTGCGAGTCTTCATGCACGCCAGCATTCAGTTCTTTTGAATTTCTATTGGGATTTTCATAACAAGAGCCGATTTACTCCATTTATCGGTGCTGGAGCAGGTTTTACTTTTACAAGAGTTCACGTTAAAGAAACTCCAGCTAGGGCATACTTTTTTTCCTCAACAGGACGAGATGTTGATAATAATTTAGACAACAAAACTGAAGAAAGTGACAGAAGAACCAGTTTCGCATGGAATGCTACCGTGGGACTTTCGTTTCAGCTTACAGACTCGACTCTTATCGACATCGCATATAGATATGTTGACAGCGGCTATGAATACAGGACTCCTGGTGTCAAAACTGATGCTTATAATATTGGTCACATATATTCTTTTGATCATTCCGGGATAGACATCAATCTGCGAAAGTCACATCAGATAGTTTCCGGATTGAGGTTTCAATTTTAGGACTTTCAAAAGTGACCGACGGTCTACGTCTCTTGAAAAATTCACTGCCAAGCCTTCTCCTGTCAACCAGTAAAATTTTTTTCATCAAACAGAGGAAAAAATGAAATGTCCATAATAATCGTCGTCGGAAATGCTGGCCTCTACCATAACGACAAATCAATCAAGAAGGTGGATCTCACCAAACATAAAAACTGTCCGTTCAATCTGAACCCTCCTCCCTCAAAAGACCAGCTTTTCCATGCTAAAGACGAACCGAACAAGGATTTGCAAAAAGCTGACATTCCAGCCACGGACAAGTCTAAGTCAAAGACCGACGATCGCGACGACGGTTGATTTTATCGTTCTGTGACAATGGCTGTTCCGCATTATCATTATCGTTAGTTTCGGCAGTACGCTGTCGAAGTTATGGACATAATCAAAAGGAAAATTTGATGTTCGATCGCATTATTCTACCGAAAAAAATCATAGCCCCTTTTTGGACAAGTATAAACATGGTTCACAGTCGTGATCTCGTCGGGGCCAAGATGGCCTTGGAGCAGGTATCAACGGACATCGACAACCTTTTGGGTCCTGTGAGCAATGAGGCCCTGGAAGTGGCAAACTGTCTTGGCGGTGTCATATTCCTCATGGGCGAGTACGGTCCTGCCCGAGACTTCTTCGAGAGGGTTTTCGCCGGAAGGCAAACGGTCCTCGGGCTCAAGAACCCCGAGACCCTGACGTCGTTGTCAAACCTGGGTATCGCCATGGACGCAGCCGGCGACCCGGCATCGGCGGTCGCGATTCTCGACAGGGCACTTGCCGGTCGGATCGAGGTCCTGGGGGAGTTGCACCCGCTTTCGGTCGTCACGGGAATTGCCATGGCTGAGGCCATGACGTCATTCGGGAACTACGACGGGGCGCTGGACAAGTTCCCGCCAATCCTGTCGAACTCCATGATGATCCTCGACGATTCCCACCCCCTCGTTCTGAGGGCCGCAGGCGGTCTAATCAACGCGTACGAGTATGCCGAGGACAAGCTTGGCGTGTTGGCTGTTCTCTCCGCCCTCAAGAGCAAGTTCAAGCGAGAGGAGCTCTCGCCACCCCGCCGCGTGGGCGGTGTCGGCCCCGGTCCCCAGTCCTGGAAGGGGGACCCGGCAGGAACGGGCGGAATCCGAGCAAGGGTCTTTTCCAAGATCGAGGATGAGCACAAGATCGGAGTTTCTAACGTCTTGTGGTCAATGAGCCTTCACGCCAAGGATTTGATGAGGCACGGCCACGTCGACCAGGCACTTATGATTTTCTCGGTGTTGGCTGACGCGGCCAAGGCGGAGTGCGAGTGGAAGGACATTCCCAGCGGTCTGGTCGTCGCCCAGCACAGAGTCGCTCTGGGCACGGCCCTGTCGGACGCGGGGAAATCCGAGGAGGCGAAGACGATCCTGGAGAATGCTCTGATGCTCCAGGATAGCGTACTGAGACAGGACAAGAGGATATATCTCAATGGCTCGCAGATGTTGGGAAGAGTGTTGAGCTCCCTCGGGGAATTCGACAAGGCCATTCCGCTCCTCAAGACCAACGTGGAAATTGTCGAAAAGTCTGACCCGGCCAACGCGGACATCCATCACCACGAGTTAGGTCTTGCCCTGGTCAAGAGCGGGAATTCCTCCGAAGCCAAGATCCAGTTCGAAAAGGCACTCGCTGTGGACACGAGCACACAGATAATTCTCAATCACTTTCGGAAAGTCCCGTACCTCTACGCCCTTGGAAACTTATTGCTGGAGACTGGAGATTTCGTTAACGCTTTCAACTGGTACGAGAAAGCCTTCCGGCTCATCTGCAACAAGCACTCGGACGGGCGTCGTGCGGCCATGGCACTCGACATTCGTACCCAGCTGGGCACAGTCCTGGGGGCGATGGGGAATCACGAGGCAGCGGCGTGGCACTTCCGCGAAGTTCTGCGGGACAGGGACGACCTTCTCGGCTTGGACCACCCCATGACGGTCGGGACCGCGTACAACCTGCGGGCTTCATTGGTGAACCTCAAGGACTGGTCAGGTGCCCTGGAGCTGTCCTTCCGTCTCCAGACCAGCCTCCAGAAGACCTTGGATCCGAAGAACCCAGAGCTGCACGAGATGGAGGATGATATCATGAGGCTAAGGCAGCTCATGAACGAGAGCCTGAACCGGCACGGTAACCACGGCTTGGACAAGGAGGACGACACAGATCCGGACCTGGACAAAGAGCACGACGCAGATCCCGACCGTGACTAGGATACCGACCAAGACACCGGCCCCGTCCTGGACATGGAGACCATGAACTTCCCCGGACAGGATTCCTAACCTGAGCGGAAACCGACGATGGATTTTCGTTTAAATTTGAACCTCCCGTGGAAGTTTCGTCATTTCTCCCAAGACAAGGGGTCATGACTCCCGTGAGGAGTTATCATGAATCTCGATTCAAAAGTTAGCTACCAGCGCAGGTCCTCGCTCCAGGGGACGGGATTCTCCTTCCAAAGCAATGCCCTGAAAGTTACGGACTGTCTCAATCATTCGAATCGAGCAGGCGAAGTCCAGCATTTCGGCTTAACTTCACAGTCCAAGACACTTGCGGGTTGCAGACCGGGCATCGCCCTAATCCTTCAAACCCGTGTCTAGGATGCAGGACGGCACATAGGTTTCTCAACATAAGCATTAATAATGATATGCAGCCCCTGCACTCATGATCACATGATGATCTCACGCGGTCAATGAAACACCTGCATCCGCTCCATCATTTGAAAAGAAGAGGACGATCCGTATCATACCAGCCGGGCCCCGAATGAAGGCTGGCCAGTCCTCTCAACCACACCTGAACGGAAATCCCTTTCTGCGCCAATTGATTCACGTTAGCACAGACAATCCAGTCCCCATTTCCGCTTCCCATGGAAACCTTGAAAACCAGAACGTGACGATGAGCAAGATTCTCTTCAACGGCGAAATCTGGCAGTGCCCCTGAACGAGCAGTTCAAGTGCGGCACCATACCCATTGCACTGACTTGAAACATGCCGTACGTGAACTATGTTATTATCTGTTCATGGGAGGTGCGAGGTTTAGGATTCTCAAGTGAAAATTATAGCATTTCTGTCCTCGGAAAGCATCCGCCTCACGCCTCGTCCAGCGTATGCGGCGTTAGTCAAAAGATATTTCGTAAGTAAAATTCGGGCCAAAACGATACCGGTCAGCGGAGATAGAACCGAGGCTTGGGAGAAATGATCTCCCCCTCAGTTCCAGGTCATACACTGAGGACACGTGTCCTTCGACCATAACATGATGGCTGGGTCCTGTTCTGGTTCAGATACCTGATTCTTCGATTCATGCCATGTTGGATCCTCTCAAATGGCATGGATTTCCCTTCGCGCCATGCAGGGGCGAGTTTCCGTTCGAACTCCGACGCCCGGTCGGGGCCGGGGAAGGCGGCGTTTCATGATCAGGGGGACGTCCGCCTCAAGCCGGCTCCGGCATGAACGGTGCGAGTTTTGTGAATTCCATCCGGCAAGATTCCAGCCATGACTCTGCCGGTCCGGGCACAAAGTTCCGGCCCCTGGGGGGAACGACCACCCAGTCAGCAAAGTCATGTGGTGGAGACACCCGTCCGTCCGTCTGCCTTGACATGACGGCTGGTTCTTACCGTTTCTCTGGTTCAGAAGCCTGGGCCTACTGGATCAGGCTATGCTGGGGCCTCTCGGAGGGCATTGCTTTCCCTTCGCGTCCGTCGGGGCCGATCTCCCGTCCGTACGCCGGGGCGTTGCCGTGGCCTGGGCAGGAGAGCTGGAGTTCTCCCGGCCTGGGGCTTTCGCCCCGTGCCCAGTACTGCCTCCGAGGGGGTACCTTCGGTCGTATCTGTTCACGGAGGGTTGTGAGGGCTGAAGACAGGTCAGATTCATACATCTGAGGTCAATATGGCTACACTGGGTTTAAATGTGGCTACTTTGGAAGACACTTGGCCCGGAAATCAGCCTGGAAAGCCGGGTTATGGTCAAGGTTGGCACCTTGGGATGCGAGGAGGGCGGCCCGGGCCGGAAGTTGGGGTCAAGAAGAGCCTGCCGGCCCGCTGAGGGAGGGACACAGGATTCCATCTGTTAACTTTATTAACTGTCCATTTAAAAGTCGGAATCATCTTCCATATTTTAGTGGCGAATCATAGCGGTAAGATACAACTTCTGGGGGATTGCCCGCTCTTTCCCCCCTGGACTGATAGCCCAATTCCGACATTTAAATGGACGGGTAATACCCCGTTTATATTCCATTTTATAGCCATGTGCCCCGGAAAGGATGACATAGGCTCTGCGTAGGCTCCCAAAGCCCCTCACCAGGTCGGCCTGGCTACCCCAGGGTAGAGTCTCCCGAATTTTCGGCAAGCCTGGATGAGTTGTTGAACCGTCTCCGCCGGTATTAGGCATGGGACGTCCGCAGGATTGTGATTTTGGTATCCGTTCACTGGTAGGTCGCCCTGGCCACGGAGGTAGCCTGTCATGGAGCTGGCAGAAGGTCGCTCTGACTCTGGAGGAGGGCCAATCTTTGCCAGCTGAGAAAGCCGTTCTGCACCAGGAATGAGGACGATGTAGGTCCTGCTGTAGGTACCCCTGCTTTCGTCTGTAAATTGATACATTTTTCGTAAAGGCGCGGCAAAATGTGTTATGATTGTGCGCTTCCCGAAAAGACGGAACCGGCTCCGCCTGCCAAGGGAGGCGCGTCGAGGTGCCTTCATGCCAGTCAAGAGGCCAGGAGCCTCAAAGGCTTCCGGCATTTCTGAGGCCTGCGGTCCCGGCGTTCATGTCGGCTCCCCGGAGGCTTCTGGCACTTCTGAAGTCTCCGGTACCTGCGTTCCTGCCTCCTCTTCTGAGGCTTCCGGTCCCGGTTGCGTCTCCGTTTCTCCCGGCACATCCGGCACGGGAGGCCCTCCGGGTTTTCCGGAGACCCCCGCCCCCGGCAGGTTTGCCGCCCTGAGGAAGGCCCCCGGCCCAGGCAGGGCCGCCGCCCGGGGGAAGGCGCCCGCCCCCGGCAGGCGCCCCGCGTCCTCCCGCCGCGCCGCTTCCCCCGGCCCGGACGACCGTGAGGGACCGCCCGACGCCTGGGAGGCGCTTGCCGACATGTACCTGGGGCACCTGAGGGTGGAGAGGGGGCTTTCCGGCAACACCGTCGACTCGTACGGGGGGGATCTCGCGGACCTGAGGGAATACTTCGCCCAGAAGGGCATAGGCGGGCCGGGGCAGGCCGGCCGGGGCGAGATACAGGGCTTCGTCCTGCACCTGGCGGCGAAGGGCATAGGCGCCCGGAGCCGGGCCAGGAAGCTCTCGGCAGTGAAGGGCTTCTTCGGCTTCCTGGAGGAGGAGGGCCTGGTCGAGAGGGACTGCGCGTCAGGGGTGGCCGGGCCCAGGCTGCCCCAGCCCCTCCCCAAGGCGCTCACCAGGGAGGAGGCGGAAAGGCTCGTCACCTCCCCGGACCTGACGAGGACCGGCGGCCTGCGCGATCGCGCCATGTTCGAGCTCCTGTACGCGGGTGGCCTGAGGGTCTCCGAGCTCTCGGGGCTCACCCTGGGCCAGCTGAACCTCCCCGAGTCCTACGTCCGGGTCCGCGGCAAGGGCTCCAAGGACCGGCTCGTCCCCGTGGGGGACGAGGCCTGCCGCTGGCTCGGGCGCTACCTGGCCGAGGAGCGCCCCTCCCTGGACAGGACCGGGAACGCCGGGGCGCTGTTCCTGAACGCCCGGGGCGGGCCCCTGAGCCGCCAGTACGTCTGGAGGCTCATAAGCCGCCACGCGGCCCTGGCAGGGATCCGCCACGCCTCGCCCCACGTGCTCCGGCACTCCTTCGCCACCCACCTGGTGGACGGCGGCGCCGACCTGAGGGCCGTCCAGTCCATGCTGGGCCACGCGGGCCTGGGGACCACCGAGATCTACCTGAAGACTGCTGACGCGAGGCTCAAGAGCGTCCACGCCCGCCGCCATCCCCGTTCGGGAAGCTCCTGAGGCCCGCCGGGACCGGGCAGGGGCTCCCGGCCCCCTCGGACTGGCCGGGGCCGGGCAGGGGATCCCGGCCCCCCCAGACGGGGCAGGGCCGCGGCCCCGTGCAGAAAACGGTAGAAATGGTATCATGAAATTGTTCCTGCTCCATGTTCCCGGCAGCTTCGGAAACCGCCTTCCCCGACCGAATGCCGTGCCGGGGAAGGCATGCCAAGGGATCCCGGAGTCCCGGCAGGCCTGCGGGCCCCGTGACACGGGGGCCGAAGGGGCCGGGCGGGTCCCGGGACCGGCGGGCCGGGGGCCCTCGAGCCCGCGACGGGGGGCGGCTGTCCGCGGGAGCGCCGGGCCGTCATGGGAGGTCCGGCTGGCCCGGAGAGCCGGAAGGAGACTGCGAACATGGCTTTGAAAATGTCCTGGACCGTGGTCCTGGGCCATCCCGGCGATCTGAGCGACCATCCGGGCAGGGAGTTCGTCGATAGGGGGGACTTTGCCGGGGCCGAGGCGGTTTCGCGCAAGGCGCTGAGGGAGAGCGTGAGGATCCACGGCTCGGGGAACGTGGACGCGCTCCCGATCCTGGACAGCCTTGCCTCCGCCCTCATGGGCGCGGGGAGGTTTGAGGAGGCCGAGCCCGTCCTGCGCGAGGCGTTGGAAATCACCTTGAAGTTCAGGGGCTCCGAGAGCCGCGATGCCTTCGACCGTTTCCTGAACCTGGGCTACGTGAGGCTCAACACGGGCGAGTTCGAACAGGCCGTGAAGGACTTCAGCCAGGTCATTAATTTCAGGGAGCGCCGCGTAGGGCCGAGGAACCCGCTGACGCTCGTGGCGCGGACCTACCAGGCCATAGCACTCGCCGAGGAGGGAAAGCTGGACCAGGCCCTCCCCATTTTCGAGGATGTCCTGAAGATCATGGAGGAGACACCCCCAAATGAGGGTGTTTACCTCAACATGGCCAGGCACAACGCCGATCTTGCCGCGAAGCTGAGCGAGAAGCAGGCCAGTCCCGGCATGGACGCCTAGGGACGTGCCTGGAGGGTCCTGGCCGGCCGGTCATCCTGAAGGGGCTGGCCTTGCGGAGACCTGGCCGGACGGGCCGGGAGCCTTGCAAGTCGGGCGGACATGTCAGGCGGCCTGCCCGGCCGGCGGGCCCGGCGGGCTCGGCAGGGACGGTCCCGGCTCCCGGCGCCGGCCACGGGGGCTCCGTGCCGCGCCGGCGTGGCCCCTGCCTTCAGGCGGGCCGGAAGGCCCGGAAGGAGAACTTGATGGCCCTGAAGCGCCAGTGGAACGTGCGTTTCGTTTTTCCGGGCGACTCCCGCGACCTCCCGGGCTTCGAGGAGCTCAACAGGTGGGATCTCGCCGGCGCCGAGGCTGCGGCCCGGAAGGCCCTGGAAGACAGCATGGGGACGGACGGACCCTGCTGGGAGGAGGCGCTCCCGGCCCTGGACGGGCTGGCCGCCGCCCTGCTCACTGCGGGAAGGCACGCGGAGGCGGATGACGTCCTGAGCGAGGCCTTGGGCGCGAGCATCGCGATCCTCGGCCACGGCCACAACCACACCCACGACCGGCTGCTGATGCTCGGCGTCGCCTCGCTCTACCAGGGCCTCGACAGGGAGGCCCTGGGCTGCTTTGCCGCCGTCGCGTCGTTCAGGAAGGAGACCTTCGGGCCGGACCACCCGGCGACGCTCCAGGCGAGGGACCTTCTGGCCGTCTCCCTTGCCGAGGGCGGCAGGCTGGACGAGGCGACGGCGCTCTTCGGGGAGGTCGTTGCCGGCTTCGGGAGGGTGCCCCCGCACCTGAACAGGGAGCCGCATTTTTCCGCGGCCAGGAACAACGCCAGCCTGGCCGAAAGTCTCCGCGGGGAGGGGGCAGCGCCCCCGGCCGGCGGGGCGGCCGGGCCGGAAGACTTTCCGGGGGCCCGCGAGGCCGGAGGGACCGGGGAGGCCCTTGAGGCCGGGCAGGCCGGAGGGATCGGGGAGGCCCTTGATGCCGTGCAGGCCGGAGGGGCCGGGGAGCCATGGGCTGTCGGTAAGGCCTGGGAGAGACGGTTCTTCTTCATGCTGGAGAACCCCGCCGAGGTCGCCGGCGGACCGGACCCGGCGCGGGATATGCGGGCGATTGGGGATCTCCGGGGGGCCGAGGCTGCCGCCCGGAAGGCGCTGTCCCGCCGGCGCCGGAAGGGTTCCCCGGGCAGGGAGGCGGAGGAGCTTACTCTCCTGGACAGCCTGGGGCTGACCCTCGTCATGGGCGACCGTCATGCCGAGGCGGTCCGGTACCTGGAGGAGGCGGTCTCGCTGAGCGAGCGCACCCTGGGGCACGACGACGAGCTGACCCTCTGCCGGCGTGGGTGCCTGGGCCTCGCGCTGGCCATGTCGGGCCGCGTCGGCGAGGGGCTGGACCACCTCATGAGCCTCCTCGAATACCGCCTGGCCAGGAGGGGGCCAGGGGACAGGATGACGCTCGCCGTCCGGACGAACATAGGGATCGTCCTGGCACATGATGTGGGCAGGCTGGACCAGGCCGTGGAGATTTTCCGGGAGATCCAGGCCGCTACGGACAGGCTCGTCCCCCCGGACAGGGACGCCCTCGTGATGGCCAGGGACAACCTGGAGCTGGCGGTGGCCATACGAAGCGGTCTGGCCCGTTCGAGGCGGGCGGAATCCTGAGCCTGGCTTGCCGCGCCTGAATGGCCCGGCAGCGTCCCGGATTCCGGGCTGCGGGGTCGCCTGGCCGGAGGCATGCCGGGTTCCTCGCCACCGTGTTTCCTTCAATGTTTGCCGGCCTCCTTCCATGTTTGCCGGCCTCCTTCCTTGGTTTTCAGGTCTCCTCCCTTGGTTCTCAGGCCTCCTCCCTTGGTTTTCAGGCCTCCTTCCTTGCTTTTCAGGCCTCCTCCCTTGGTTTTCAGGCCTCCTCCCTTGGTTCTCAGGCCTCCTCCCTTGGTTCTCAGGCCTCCTCCCTTGGTTTTCAGGCATCCTCCCCTGGTTTTCAGGCCTCCTCCCCTGGTTTTCAGGCCTCCTCCCTTGGTTCTCAGGCCTCCTTCCTTGCTTTTCAGGCCTCCTCCCCTGGTTTTCAGGCCTCCTCCCCTGGTTCTCAGGCCTCCTCCCCTGGTTCTCAGGCCTCCTCCCCTGGTTTTCAGGCCTCCTCCCCTGGTTTTCAGGCCTCCTCCCCTGGTTCTCAGGCCTCCTCCCCTGGTTCTCAGGCCTCCTCTGGTTCTCAGGCCTCCTCTGGTTCTCAG
>JAISFP010000363.1 GCA_031263525.1 Deltaproteobacteria bacterium
GGGGCCCCGGCCGCCCCGCCGCCCGGGCACCCCGCCGGCCCCCCCCCCCCCGGACGCCCGAGCCGCCCGGAAGCCCGGGCAACCCGCCCGTCACGCCCCCCCCGGATGCCCGGGCCGCCCGGAAGCCCGGGAAACCCGCCGGTCACGCCCCCCCCCGGATGCCCGGGCCGCCCGGAAGCCCAGGCAACCCGCCGGTCACGCCCCCCCCGGATGCCCGGGCCGCCCGGAAGCCCAGGCAACCCGCCGGTCACGAACCCCCGGATGCCCGGGCCGCCCGGAAGCCCGGGAAACCCGCCGGCCCGGAGCCCCGGAACCCGGATGCCCGGGCCGCCCTGAAGCTCCGGCAACCCTCCGGTCCGGAACCCCGGGAGGTCCGGGCCGCCCGGAAGCAAAGGCGGCCCGGTGGTCCGGAACCCCGGGAAGCCGGCCCCCCCGTCCCGTCCGCAACGTCCAGCGTCCCCAGGGACGCGCTCACACACAGCCAGGATGTTCCAATGATAATAGCATCGAGAAAACCTATAGAAGAGCTCAAGTCCTTCATAGCCGGACGGGACAAGATTCTTCTCGTCGGCTGCCGCGGATGCGTGACCGTGTGCAACGCGGGAGGCACGAAGGAGGTCGGGATCCTGGCCTCCCTCCTGCGCCTGGACGCCATGAACGAGGGGCGGAAGCTCCATGTGGAGGAGTTCACCCTGGAGCGCCAGTGCGACCCCGAGTACGTGGACGAGCTCTCGGCGAAGCTGGACGGCAGCTACGGGGCCGTCCTCTCAATGGCCTGCCCCATCGGCCCCCAGTTCCTGGCCGACCGCTATCCCGGCGAGAGGGTCTTCCCCGTCCTGAACGCCAACTTCATGGGCGGGGCCCTGGCCCACGGCATCTGGGCGGAACGCTGCCAGGCCTGCGGGGACTGCGTGGCGCACCTCTACGGCAACGTCTGTCCCGTCTCGCGCTGCGCCAAGAGCCTCATGAACGGACCCTGCGGCGGATCCGCCGCAGGAAAGTGCGAGATCTCGAAGGAGACCGACTGCGCCTGGCACCTCATAGTAGAGCGCATGGAGGCGGCGGGGAGGCTTGACGAGCTTCTCGCGCCCAGGCCGCTCAAGAACTGGAGCACCAGCCGCGACGGAGGCCCGCGGAGCATAGTCCGCGAGGAGTTAGTACGATGACCAGGGAACTGAAGACGGCGAGCAGGCTGGAGCGCTGCCTCGCGGCGGGCAAGTTCGGGGTTACCGGGGAGCTTGGCCCCCCCCGCAACGCCAAGGCGGCGGACGTCGAGAGCAAGTGCCGGTCGCTCAAGGGCGCGGCCGACGCCGTGAACATCACCGACAACCAGACCGCCGTGGTGAGGATGTCCTCTCTCTCGGCGGCAGTCATAGCCCTGCGGGAGGGCCTCGACCCGGTGATGCAGATGGTCTGCCGGGACCGCAACCGCATCGCCGCCCAGTCGGATCTCCTGGGCGCGGCGGCGCTGGGCGTCAACAACATCATCTGCCTCTCGGGAGACCACCAGAAGTTCGGGGACCACCCGCAGTCCAAGAACGTCTACGACCTGGACTCCGTCTCGCTCATCGCCGCCATCAAGATGATGCGCGACGACGGCAGGCTCCTCTCGGGGCAGGAGCTCCCCGAGGACGGGAGGCCCAGGCTCTTCATCGGGGCGGCCTTCAACCCCTTCGCTGACCCCGAGAACTACCGCGTCCTGAGGGCAGCCAAGAAGGTCGAGGCCGGCGCGGACTTCCTCCAGAGCCAGTGCATCTACGACATGGACCGCTTCCGGAGCTTCATGAAGAGGGCCGTCGACATGGGCCTGACCGAGAAGGCCTACTTCATGGCGGGCATAACCCCCCTGAAGTCCCTGGGCATGGCCAAGTACATGAAGAACAACGTCCCCGGGATCACGGTCCCCGACTCCTACATCGACAGGCTGAAGGGCGTCCCCAAGGACAAGCAGACAGACGAGGGCGTGGCCATCGCCTGCGAGCAGATCGAGGAGATGAAGACCATGCCCGGCGTGGCCGGAGTCCATCTCATGTTCGTCGAGTGGGAGCACATGATACCCGTCATCGCCGAGAAGGCCGGCCTTCTCCCCAGGCCGCAGGCCTAGGAACGGGCAGGCCTGAATCTGCCAGCCGTCAATGCCGGAGAGAGGCGGCAGGCCCAGGCGGATGCCCGTTTCCGGACCGTATCTTTCACGGGCATCCTGGAAGAAGACTGAACTGACGAGTGCCGACGGGCCGGGGAACAGCCCCGCGACCGAGACTGGCTGTTTCCCGGCAGTGTCCCCGGTCCCGGAACATCCGAGAACCTTGTTTGATATCCTTCGCGGTTGAAATTGAAATTCCGTGTCATCTTTCTGTGTCATGCCTGCACAGATGAAAGCGGAATATTTAATGGTATTTTGAATATTAAAATTTCAAATGATGTTGCAATAAATAATTTGTGCTTGAATGTAGTTTGATAATATTACGAGTTCGGTTAAATGTTATAATTTTGGCAATCGTTCCAGGGGTGAGAAATCAGTGTAATGCCCCGGATCTGGTATTTCTTCGCCATGACTCGTCCCCATATTGTGGGAAAATCTTTCAACATTTTATAATATTTATCCGGAAGCGTAATATAATGATTTGAATGGCTTTAGACGTTTGAATGAATTTAATTGCTTGTGATGCTTGAATGGCTTGAATGGTTTATTATGCTTGAATGGATTATTATGCTTGAATGTTTGTAAAAGTTTTGTCCTGAAATATCGTTATGATAGTTTCAAACAATATGTTATTCGTTTAATTAAATGCCGGAATTTTGGGTGTCAGCCTATGGGTGGAAAGACTGGGGAACGCCCCGTCCCTGGTATCTAATCGTCATGATTCGCTCTAAAAAATGGAAGATGATTCCGACATTCAATTAAACGGGCAATAACTTATAACACAGTAATTATCGAAATCAATTGAACATTCTGATCCAGACTGCCCGGACTGACATCAGTCAGACTGCAGTTTGCTGAACCGCGACGTGCGTCCTGCATGACGGAGAGCCGCCCGCGGCACCTGACAAGTCGTCCGGCAGGATACGACGACCGTTCCCGCGAGTTTCCCAATGCCCCGCCTTTCCTGCGGGGCGCCACCGGAGGTCATGATGACCGTGAGCACCATGAAAACAGTGCCCGAGACCGCAGACGCCGTATCCGCCCTGGGCGCGGTGCGGGCCGGCACGCCTGCGGCCAAGTTGCTTTTGGCGGCCGCCCTGGCCGGTCTCTACATCGCCTTCGGAGGGGCACTCGCGATAAGGGCTGGCTGCGGGGTGCCGGCGGAGTGGGGATCGATCGGGAGGCTCCTGTTCGCCGGCGCCTTCCCCCTGGGGCTGCTCCTCGTTGTATTCGGGGGGGCGGCCCTCTTCACCGGGGACGTCATGTACGTCTTCGGAGGGATGATGAGGGGCAAGGTCGGGATCCCCTGCGGGACGAGGGCGCTGGTCCTCTCGTGGACCGGCAACCTCTTGGGCGCGCTCCTCCTGGCCTACATGATCCACTGGACAGGCATCTTCCTGGACGGCGCGACCGACGCCGGGCCGGCGCCCCTCGCGCTGTACGCGGTGAAGCTCGGCGCGGCCAAGTGCTCGCAGGGCTTCTGGACCCTTTTCGTGAAGGGGATACTGTGCAACCAGCTGGTGTGCCTGGCGGTGTTCATGGCGCTTTGCTCGCCGACCCCCGCCGCCAAGGCGCTCCTCATATGGCCGCCCATATTCGGGTTCGTCGCGCTCGGCATGGAGCACAGCGTGGCCAACATGTTCTTCATCCCCGTCGGCATGCTTTCAGGAACGGATCCCGGCTACCTGGCGTCTCCCGGCGCGGTGGCCGCCGCTTACGGGTGGGGCGACTTCTTCTTCAGGAACCTGGTCCCGGTGACGCTCGGAAACGTCGTGGGTGGTGCACTTTTCGTGGCGGCCCCCTACTGCCTGGGGCTGAGGCCGGCGCGGTCGGCAACCGGACAGCAGGCCGCCACGCCGGCGGATGCCAGGCAGGGCGCCGGGCCCGGCAGCGACTCGCCCGAGCCCATGCGCCTTATCGGTAAGCGGTAGGCGGCAGGCGCCGGCCGCGTCTTTCCCGAGCACATGCCCCCTGTCGGAAAGCGGCAGTCACCTGGATAGCGCTTCACTTGCGGCATCTGATCCGGCGGGATCCGGCATTCCTCAGATTCGCAGGACTTTCCCTGCGGATCTCGGGATAGTAAAGGGTATGGCATTTCTGCGAAGAATCTTCCGGCGCCTTCAGGGCAGGCGCCGAACCGGCCTTGCGGCTGACGAGACTCAGAACCCGCGGCGGCGGGAATTCCACGGGGGCCCTGACCCGCCGCCGTTTACGTTCTGACGTCAGCCAGGACACACCTTTCCCGCGGCCTATCCGGTCCCGCGGCTCCAGAGGGAGACGACCAATGGCATTGAAATGGCAGGACTACACGCTCAAGGGGGCGAAGGACTACGAGATAGCGGAGGCCGCGGAGCCTGGGCTCACCAGGGTCCGCGATCTCGGAAAGTCCCTGGGGTTCACGGAGGACGAGATCCTCGCCCACGGGCCCTACGTGGCGAAGATCGACTACATGAGCGCCTTCGAGAGGCTCCGCGACAAGCCGGACGGCAAGTA
This sequence comes from Deltaproteobacteria bacterium, assembly GCA_031263525.1. Taxonomy (GTDB): domain Bacteria; phylum Desulfobacterota; class Desulfarculia; order Adiutricales; family Adiutricaceae; genus JAIRZX01. Next base: position 4,637 of record JAISFP010000363.1, read on the forward strand.
CATCGACGTGACGGCCATCACCCCGACGCCGCTGGGCGAGGGAAAGAGCACCACGACCATGGGCCTGGTGCAGGGGATGGGGCTCAGGAAGCTGAACGTAACCGCCGCCATCCGCCAGCCCTCCGGCGGCCCGACCATGAACATCAAGGGCTCCGCGGCGGGAGGCGGCATGAGCCAGTGCGCGCCGCTCACCCCCTTCTCCCTGGGCCTCACGGGCGACATAAACGCCGTCATGAACGCCCACAACCTCTGCATGGCGGCCCTGAACGCCAGGATGCAGCACGAGTTCAACCACGACGACAAGTTCCTGGCCAAGCGGGGGCTCCGCCGTCTGGACGTCGACCCGTCCCGGGTGAACATGGGCTTCGTCATGGACTACACCTGCCAGTGCCTGAGGCGCATCCTGGTCGGGCTGGGCGCCAAGGCCGACGGGTACCTCATGGAGTCCCGCTTCGACATCGCCGTCAGCTCCGAGGTGATGGCGGTCCTGGCGCTCGCCTCCGACCTGAGGGACCTGAGGGAGCGGCTGGGCCGCATCATCGTGGCCTACGACTGGACCGGCAGGGCCGTGACCGCCGAGGACCTGGAGGTCGCGGGGGCCATGTGCGCCTGGATGCTCGAGGCCATGAACCCCACCCTGATGCAGACCCTGGAGGGCCAGCCCTGCTTCGTCCACGCCGGGCCCTTCGCGAACATCGCCATCGGGCAGAGTTCCATCGTGGCCGACCGCCTGGCCCTCAAGCTCTCCGACTACCACGTGACCGAGTCGGGATTCGCGGCGGACATCGGCTTCGAGAAGTTCTGGAACCTGAAGTGCCGCTACTCGGGACTGAAGCCCAACGCGGCGGTCGTCGTGGCCACCATGAGGGCGCTCAAGTGCCACGGCGGGGCGCCCGTGCCCAGGCCCGGCAGCCCGCTCCCCCCCGAGTACAGCATGCCCAACCCGGAACTGGTCGAGAAGGGGCTCCCCAACCTCATCCACCACGTCCGCACCGTGAGGAAGAGCGGCATCAGCCCGGTCGTCTGCATCAACGGCTTCGTCACCGACACCAGGGAGGAGATCGACATCGTCCGCCGCGCCTGCGAGGCCGAGGGTGCCAGGGTCGCCGTCTCCGAGCACTGGCTCAAGGGGGGCGAGGGCGCGCTGGAGCTCGCGGACGCCGTGAAGGAGGCCTGCGAGGACAAGACCGAGTTCAAGTTCCTCTACGACCTCTCGATGCCGCTCAAGGAGAGGGTGGAGCTCATCGCCAAGGAGGTCTACGGGGCCATCGGCGTCGACTGGTCGAGGGAGGCCGCGACCAAGATCGCGAAGTACCAGGCCGACCCGGTCACCGCGAGGTACGGGACCTGCATGGTGAAGACCCACCTCTCGCTGTCCGGCGACCCCATGCTGAAGGGAGTGCCCAAGGATTTCCGCCTCTTCGTCCGCGACGTGCTCATCTACGGCGGGGCGGGATTCGTCGTCCCCGTCGTGGGCGGCATCTCCCTCATGCCTGGCATGGGATCGGACCCCGCCTACCGCAAGGTGGACGTGGACACCGAGACCGGCAAGGTGAGGGGCCTGTTCTAGCCGGCGCGTCACGCGCCGCCGGCGGGGCCATGGGTCCCGCCTTTAGGTAGTCGCCCGGGGAAAGCCGGCTATGGGGCTTTCTCCCGGGGCGGCCGGTGCCCAGGGGGAGCGGATCGACGCCCCTTCCACCTGCGGGACCGACTTGATGGGAAGGATTCCGGGTTTTACCTGGAGTCGGGCTTAGCGGTTTGGCGGGGGCGGGCACGGGCCCGCCCCCTCCAAATACCCTGCCTTTCCCTCATGCGAATTCCCCCTAACCCTCGTCAAACGCCGGACGCGGCCCGGCATCCGTCCAGTTCGGGCCGCCCTCCGTCGCGGTCCGGCCGTCTTCCTGCTCCTGGCCCCTGTCCGGTCTTTCCGGCTCCGATTTTGCCAGTTCCCGGCTTAATCGGCCTCTTCCGGCCTCCTCGGCCTCTTCCGGCCTCCACGGCCTCTTCCGGCCTCCACGGCCTCTTCCGGCCTCCTCGGCCTCTTCCGGCCTCATCGGCCTCACCGGCCAGTTCCGGCCTCACCGGCCTCTTCCGGCCTCTTCCGGCCTCACCGGCCTCACCGGCCTCACCGGCCTCTTTTGGCATCTTCCGACCTCATCCGGCCTCTCCGGCATCTTCCTTAGCTTCATCCGACATCCGCCGGTCGAGAGCCGGGCCGTCACGGCACCCCCGCTGCCCGTACGGTCGTCTC
>JAISFP010000380.1 GCA_031263525.1 Deltaproteobacteria bacterium
CGGCCCAGCCGCCTGGCTCCTCCAGACGGCCCAGCCGCCTGGCTCCTTCAGACGGCCCAGCCGCCTGGCTCCTTCAGGCGGCCCCGCCGCCCGCCTCCTATAGGCGGCCCTGTAGCCTGGCTCCTATAGGCGGCCCAGCCGCCTGGCTCCTTCAGACGGCCCAGCCGCCCGCCTTTTTCAGACGGCCCAGCCGCCCGCCTTTTTCAGACGGCCCCGCCGCCCGCCTCCTTCAGGCGGCCCCGCCGCCTGGTTCCGTACGCCGGCCTTGCTCGGCCGCTAGCACCCGACCCCTCCCGGCCCCTGGGCCGCCCGGAGGCGCCGCGGGGGGGCCGACCCCTCCGGGCGGCGACGACGACACACTCCACCCGCTGAACATAAGCGGCCCGGACGAACCCGGCACCCCCCGGAAACCCCTGGCCCCAGGCCCGGAACGGCAGAGCCCCTCGCCGTCCGCGAGAGCCTCGCCCGCGGACGCCGGCCGTGCCGCGCCTGTCTGGCGACGCGCGGCGGGAATGCCTTTCTGGCACTCCGCGGAGCCCGCCTGCTCCGGCCTGCCGCTACCGGCCAGCCCTTCCGGGGCCTTCCCGGAGCCCTCCGGTTCAGGCCTGGCGCCTCGGGCCAGTCCTTCCGGGTCCTCCCGGACCCGCCGCTGCCGCCTCCTTCGTCCGGACCGGTACTTCCGTGCCTTTCCGGACCCGACCGGTTCCGGCCTGCCGCCTTCGGCCAGTCCTTCCTGGCCCTCCCCGGAGCCTTCCGGTTCCGGCCTGCCGCCTCCGCCCCGGATCCCCCGAGTCCGGGCATGGTCCATGAAGCTTCTGACGCCCGACGGGCCCGAGCCCCGGCGTCGCCCCGTCAGTTCACTCCCCCTTCCGGGCCCGGCTGGGCCCGCGCCGACTCACTCCGAGGTCACTCCAGATGTCCCGCCCCCAAGAGAAACAGCTCCTCGACGGCCCGCCCGGCCTCTCCGCCGCACGTTCTGCCGCTGGCCGCGCGCCTTCACGCGGCGGGGCCGCCGCTCGTCCCGCGCTCGCTCCCTTCGCCCTGCTGGCGGCCCTGGCCCTCCTCGTCTCCTTGACGGTGGCGGCCGGCACGGCCCGGGCCGCGAAGGTCTCGGTAATAATCACCGACTCCGACAGCTACCTGGTCCACAGGGCCGTGGACGGAACCGAGTTCAACCCCGCGGTCGAGGTGAGGGTGCTGTGCCTCACGGAGCTGGAGGGTAACCCGGCCGACGCGGACTTCGCGAGGGGCTCCGAGGTCGTGCTGGTGGACATAATGGAGGACAGGCTTTCCGCGTGGGTCCGCGAGAACGGCATCCTGGGGGGCAGGGCATCCGTCTACGGGCTCCGGGGCTCCAAGGACGACGCCAAGCTCGTGCAGGAGGGGTTTCTCTTCGACCCGCAGGTGTCCGACTACTTCCAGCACCTCTCCGCCAGGAACGTGGGGAACATGGTGCGCAGGGCCATAAGCCTCGGGATCGACCCCGCCCAGGCGTGGGAGCCCGTGGAGGAGCTGCCGGTGCTGGGCGTGTACCATCCGCGGGCGGGCAGGGTGTTCTCGACCGCGGACGAGTACGTTGAATGGTACCGTTCCGAGCCTGGCCACGACGCGTCGAGGCCCTGGCTGGGGCTCATGTACTTCGAGACTTACCTGATGGAGGGCCAGAAGGAGCCCCTGGACCAGCTGATAGCGCTCCTGGAGGAGGAGGGCTTCAACGTGCTCCCGGCCTTCGGGAGCGATCTCCCGCTCCTGGAGAGCCTGCTCCTGGACGGGGACAGGAAGTCGAGGGTGGACGCGGTCGTGAGCTTCTCTCTGAAGTTCTACATATCCTTCAACGAGGCCGTGAAGACCGCCGTCCGGGACCTGGACGTGCCCGTGTTCAACGCCGTGAAGCTCTACACCCAGACCACCGAGGAGTGGAGGGAGAGCCCCCAGGGCATAGCGGCCCTGGACGTCATCTGGAACCTCGACAACCCCGAGACCTCGGGCGTCATAGAGCCCAACATCCTCATGGGCAAGGTGGAGGAGCGGCTGCCCTCGGGGGCGCTGGCCTACAGCTACGAGCTCCTGCCGGACAACGCGCGGCACCTGGCCGCCAGGATCCGCAGGGTGCTGGCGCTCAAGACCAAGCCGGCCTCCGAGAAGAGGGTGGCGGTGGTCTACTGGAACAACACCCGCGGCAAGCAGAACATAGGGGCCGCGTACCTGAACGTCTTCAGGAGCATCTCGGCCATCGCGAGCCGCCTGGCCGAGGAGGGCTACTCCATACCCGCCGAGCCGCCCCTCACAGAGGAGGAGGTGAAGGGCCTGGTCCTGCGCGGCGGCAGGAACATCGGCGCCTGGGCGCCCGGCGAGCTCGACTCGCTCATCGACGAGGGCGGCGCCGTCCTGTGGCCGGCCTCCGAGTACGAGGAGCATTTCAACAGGCTCCCGCGGGAGTTCAGGGACAGGGTCCTCGCCCAGTGGGGCGAGCCCGCCAGGGCATCGATCATGGCCCGCGACGGGATGCTGGTGCTCCCCGTCATAACCAGGGGAAACCTCGCGGTGCTCCCCCAGGGGGCCAGGGGGGCCGAGGACGACCCCATGAAGCTCTACCACGACCCGCTCCTTTACCCGCACCACCAGTACCTGGCGGTGTACCTGTGGCTGGAGCACGTCTGGAAGGCCGACGCGGTCGTCCACCTGGGAACCCACGGGACCCTGGAGTGGATGCCGGGCAAGCAGGCCGGCATGGACCTGGCCGACCCGCCCGAGGTGCTCATGGGCACCCTTCCCGACATATACCCCTACACCATGGACGACGTGGGCGAGGGGATCCAGGCCAAGCGGCGGGGAAGGGCGGTCATTATCGACCACCTGGTGCCGCCCCTGGTGACCGCGGGCGGCTACGAGGAGTACGAGAGGCTCGCGGAGCTGGTCCGCGAGTACCAGGCGGCCCGGAGGGTGGCCTCCGAGACGGCGGACGGATACCTCCGGGAGCTCGCGGCGCTCGCCGGGACGCTGGGGCTGGCGAAGGAGGTGGGCGTCTCCGGCTTCGCGGCGCCCGAGGACGTCGAGGCGCTCTCCGTGTACCTGGAGTACCTGGCCAGGGCCGACATCCCCTACGGGCTCCACACCTTCGGGACGTCGCCCTCCGGGGACGCCGCGGAGTCGCTCCTGGACGTGATGGAGCGCGAGAACCCCGGGCTCGACCGCTCCGGGAGCTCGTCCAAGCTCGCCGCGTCCGGGCCGGCCGAGCTCGCGAGCCTCGTGAAGGCACTTTCCGGGGGCTACGTCGATTCGGGCGAGGGGAACGACCCCGCCAGGAACCCGGCCGCGCTCCCCACGGGCCGCAACTTCTTCGGGCTCTCGCCGGGGAGGCTCCCCACGCCCGAGGCCTGGAGGATGGGGCAGAAGGCCGCGGACGACATCATAAAGGCCTACCTGGACGAGCACGGCGCCTATCCCGACAAGGTGGCCGTCATCCTCTGGGCGGTGGAGGCCCTGCGCAACGAGGGCCTGAACGAGTCCACGATACTGGCGCTCATAGGCGTCGAGCCGCTCTGGACCCCGTCCGGGGTGGTCTCGGGCACGAGGCCCATCCCCGGCCGCGAGCTGGGCCGGCCCAGGATCGACGTGACCATCGACGCCTCCGGGCTCTACAGGGACCTCTTCCCCGACAAGGTGCTCTTCCTCGACCGCGCGATCCGCCAGGCGGCGATGCAGGACGACGTGGAGAACTTCATAGCCCGGGGCGACGAGTCCAACCGCCGGGCGCTCGTCGAGCGCGGGTTCTCCGAGGAGGAGGCCGGGCGCTTCTCGCGGGCCAGGATCTTCTCCGAGCGGCCCGGCGCCTACGGGAACCGCGTGACCGAGACCGTATCGGCCTCCGGGCTGTGGGACGATCCCGAGGACGTCTCCAGGACGTTCAGGGAGCACACCGGCTACGCCTTCGGCGAGGACATGTGGGGCGAGCCGGCCCGCGACTCGCTGGAGCTGAACCTGGCGGGTTCCAAGGTCGCGTGGCACTCGGTGAGCTCCCACCTCTTCGGCGTGCTGGACAACGACGACATGTTCATGTTCCTGGGCGGGCTCTCCATGGCCATAACGTCGCTGTCCGGGGAGGCGCCGGACACCTTCATAGCCGACCAGCGCACCAGCGGACAGGTGGGCATCTCGGGGCTGGACCGCTTCATAGGGCAGGAGACCAGGGCGCGATACCTGAACCCCACGTGGATCGAGGGCATGAAGGGCGAGGGCTACGCCGGGGCCCAGGAGATGTCCAAGTTCGTCGAGAACCTCTGGGGCTGGCAGGTGACCACCCCGCAGAACGTCGGCGCGGGCATGTGGGACCAGGCCTACCAGGTCTACGTCGAGGACAAGTACGGCCAGGACATCCCGGAGTTCATGGACTCCAACAACGCCTGGGCCTTCCAGTCGCTCACCGGCAGGATGCTCGAGGCCGTGCGCAAGGGCTACTGGGCCCCCTCCGAGGAGGTCCAGCAGCGCCTCGCCTCCGACTACGCCATGAGCGTCATAAACCGCGGCATCGCCTGCTGTGACCACACCTGCAACAACCCCCAGTTCAACCAGATGGTCATGAACATCATCTCGCTCCCCGGCGTCATGAGCCCCGAGCTCGTGGCGCAGTTCCGCATAGCCGTGGAGACCATGGGCAAGAAGCCCCTGGAGGAGCAGGTGGCGGAGCGCGAGGCGCTCATAAAGGATCTGGGCGACAGGAAGTCCTCCTCCGACTCCAACCCGGCCAGGGAGCCGGGGCCCGTGGACGAGCAGTCCGAGGCCGAGTCCGTGAGGGGGCTCAGGATGGAGAGCGTGGACGCCCCCGCCGAGGACACCTCGCTCAGCTCCTCCGGGGTCGAGTGGACGGTGTCCGCCTTCGTGCTGGCCCTCATAGCCGTCTTCTTCATAGGCTTCCGCATGAGATCCAGGCGGGCCAGGCCGTCCGCAGGCTCCGGCGCCGGGAACGGCTCGGGGGCAATGGTCGGGAACGGCACGGGGGCGGGGACCGCCCCGGCAGCCGGGACGGGGTCCGGGAACGGGCCGGAAGCGGGGAGCGCCGCGCGGCCCGGGGCGGAGGGCGGCGTTTCCGTGCCCTCCGCCTCAGCCGGAAACGGAGGGAAGCCCGCGTCTGCCGGAAACGGAGGGAAGCCCGCATCTGACGGAAACGGCGGGAAGCACGCATCTGCCGGAAACGGAGGCGGCGTGAATGACGAGGATGCCAGCGGCAGCGGCAACGGAACACCTGCGGCGGACAAGGACGCCTCCGTGGACGCCGGTGTCGTGAAAACGGCGGCCCAGCAGGGGGCCGGCACCGTGAAGGCCGGCGGCGACGCCCCCGAGCCCTGATCCGGGACAGGGCCCCGGCGCGGCACTGCCGCGCCGGAGTCCGGTCCCGGTCGTCCGGAAGGTTTCGGACGACGGCATGTCCCGGGACGTGGCCGTGCATCGCGGAAAAAGTCGGTCGCATGGCAGAAAGGCAGATAAGGCGGGGACAGGAGGGCAGGAAGGCGGGAAGGCGTCAGGAAAGGAAAGCGGGAAGGCAGGAGGAAGGGAAGGCAGGAGGAAGGGAAGGCAGGCGGAAGGGAAAGCAGGAGGATAGGGAGGGCTGGAGGATAGGGAGGACTGGAGGAAGGGAGGACTGGAGGATAGGGAAGGCTGGAGGAAGGGAGGGAGGAAAGGAAGATTGGAAAGGCCGCAAGGCAGACGGCCACAAGACTGAAGTTTGAAGAGGGATGCCGCAAGTCGGAAGGATTTGAGGCGGAAAGGGTCGGGGCGGAAGGGTTTGGGGCGGGAGTCGGAGCCGGGTTCCCGGTCCGGCAGCCGGGATTCCCGGCTATATCGCGGCATTCGGGGCTTTGGGGGTTTCCGGCAGTTTCAGGACGCCGGGCTGTCACATTCCTTCAGGGTTTCCGAGATTTTCCATGATTTCAGGACTTTCCAGGATTTCTAGGGTTTGCCCCTCATGGGGCATGGAACGCGGGCGGGGGGTTCTGTCGGCGGTCAACGGGGCGCAAATGCCGGGGGACAAGTGGTGGTTTGCGTTCCGGGGTCCACGGCAGGATCCCCCTCCCGCGGCTTTCTGAGATGACCAGGATCATGGCTTGGCCATGGTCCTGGCGAGAGCATGCCCGAAACGGGGCCTGATCGATTGCTGAGCGGGGCCTGGTCGGCGGCAGCTCGGGGCTGGCCGGGTCAGGCTTTGTGATGATCGTGAGGCGTTCACGTCCGGCTCGGGACTGGCAGTGTCCGGCTTTGTGATGATCGTGCGGCGTTCCCGTCCGGCTCGGGGCTGGCAGTGTCCGGCTTTGGGATGATCGTGAGGCGTTCACGTCCGGCTCGGGACTGGCAGGTTCCGGCATTGGGATGATCGTGAGGCGTTCCCTACCGGCTCGGGGCTGGCAGGATCAGGCTTTGGGATGATCGTGAGGCGTTCACGTCCGGATCTGGACTGGCAGGTTCCGGCTTTGTGATAGAAACTGTTCGAGATACTTATATGTTGTCTGGCACCCCCGGTAAGTAGAAGGTGAACGGTCAATTCCTATCCTTGAATGAAATTCCTGCATCATTTCACTAAACAACACAAGTAACGT
>JAISFP010000388.1 GCA_031263525.1 Deltaproteobacteria bacterium
GACGTGGTGTCCGAGAGCTACACTGCCGGGGCGGCGCATGTCACCCTCATGGGCTCCTGGGTCGCGGAGCACAGCTACCAGGCCGCTGACGTGGCCATCCAGTCCGGGGGGGCGCATCCCGAGTCCGCAGGGGACGGGCAGTCCGGCTGGACGGTGTTCGCTGGAATGGACGGGTCCCGCTACACCGTGAGGGACGGCGCCGACGTGGACATCCGGGGAGTCCAGGCTGTCCTGGGCGTTGCCAGGAAGATCAGGGTGGACGCCGGGGAAATCCTCATTGGCGCCTTCGTTGAGGCGGGGTCTTTCGACTACAAGGTGGCCAGCCGCATTGTCAGGGGCGGCGAGGCGGCGGGCGGGAACGGGAGATCCAAGTCTGTCGGCGGGGGGCTCATGGCCCGCATGCAGTGGGACGCCGGATTCAGGATCGAGGCATCAGTGAGGGCCGGGAGGCTCACTAACCACTTCACCTTCACGGAGCTCCCTTCCGGCCAGGGTCTCCATGGCAGCTACTCGCTCAGCAGCGGCTACCTGGGCGCTACGCTGGGCCTGGGCTACACGTTCAAGGTGTCCGAGAGTTCGGCCCTGGACCTCGTGGTCAGGGGCTACTGGACCAGGATAGACGGGAGCTCGGTCGTGGTTGGCCCGGACCACACGGTGGACTTCGGGACCTCGGACGCGTTCCACGTCCGCGGAGGAGCCAGGTACAGCTTCGACGCAGGCCCGCGTGCCAGGTTCTACCTGGGGGCCTACTATGACCGTGAGTTCAGCCGCGGCGTGGACGCCAGGTCGGCTGGCGTGGACATGGTCCAGGAGGAGCTGAAGGGGTCCACCGGCATATTTGAGGTGGGGGCCATCACCCGCCCGCTGACCAGCGCCCCCAACTTCACCCTGTCGTTCGGGGTCCAGGGATACGTGGGCAGGATCCGGGGCTTCTCCGGAGGCTTCCGCGTGGGCTGGGAGTTCTAGGCGGGAAGAGACGGCCTGTCACCGACCATGCCGAGGATGCCCCGGACACGGGCCAGGGCGTTGCCGTCGCCTGTCATGTCGGAATGCAGCTCCATAAATAGTGTTGAAGCCTGACAAATTTCGTGTATTTTGAGCTAGGCCATGCACAGACATGTCATTTCCATGTCTTGGAGCTTCTCCAGGGCGTGGAGCTTGGGGGATGAGTCCCGTCTGCGTCCGTCGGGGGTGTCCGGAGGGACCGTTCAGGCGGCGACGAGCGCAAGCACCTCACGGAAGCGCCGGCTTGCGGAGCCTGGCGGCCCCGACCGTCTTGCGGAAGCGCCGGCTTGCGGAGCCTGGCGGCCCCGACCGTCTCGCGGAAGCGCCTGCTTGCGGAGCCTGGCGGCCCCGTTCCCCTCGCGGAAGCGCCCGCTTGCGGAGCCTGGCGGCCCCGACCGTCTCGCGGAAGCGCCCGCTTACGGAACCTGGCGGCCCCGACCGCCTCGCGTAAGCGCCTGCTTGCGGAGTCTGGGGCCCCGACCGCGCGGAAGCCGGGAGCCGGCTCTGAGAGATACACGGGCTTCATGGCGGGGGGCCGCCGCAATGGAGGGCCTACGTGCCTGACCTGGTTCCCGACCCCACTATCCTTCGGACCCGGTCCAGGACCGAGGAATCTCCCGCCATCTCAGAGAAGCTTTCCAGGAGTTCCATGGCCCTCGCGAGTTCTGCATTTCGGCCGCGTTCGGCCATGCCGACGGCTATGTCGCCCAGCTCGTCAACCCTGATGCACGGGCGGCTCTCGCGCTCCTCGCAGGACCCGGAAAGCGCCCGGTTCACGGGCTCGTCCATGCCCAGGAGCTCCAGGACCCTCGCTATGTCGCTACCGCTGGCCCGGACGGAGGCCAGGACGGAGCATGCTTCGGGCCCGATGGTCACCACCTCGACCTTCACGGGTCCGGCGAGATGGCTCGGCAGGCCGGCCATCTCGGGCCAGTCGCCGTCAGGGTATAGCCACTCGTAAAATGCCTTGACCGTTTCCTCGGTCCTCCTGACGGCTTCGAGAGTCATCTCGCGGTCTCCCGCAGGGGACTGGCACACGGGGAGGGCTACGCCGCCCTGGATGGTGTCGGTTTCTGTCATCGCTGACTCCCTCGTCTCGCGTTCCGGGTGCCGGCACATCCGGTCGTCCCTGTGGAAAGAGCGGGCTTCAGCCCTCGGATGCCCGGTAGTCTTGCGGCGAGAATGGGCTCCCGCCTTCGGATGCCCGACCGCCCTCCGGAAAGACCTGGCAGCCTGCCTCGGAGGCCAGGCAGCCCCATCGGAAAGACCACGTCGTCGCCCTCGGATGCCCGGTAGTCCTGCGGCGAGAATGCGGTCCCGCCTTCGGATGCCCGACCGCCCTCCGGAGAGACCGGGCAGCCTGCCTCGGAGGCCAGGCAGCCCCATCGGAAAGACCACGTCGCCGTCCTCGGAGGCCCGGTCGTCCTGCGACGAGAATGGGCTCCCGCCTTCGGATGCTCGACCGCCCTCAGGAAAGACCGGGCAGCCTGCCCGGAGGCCAGGCCGCCCCCTTGGATAGATCACGTCGCCGCCTTCGGAGGAGAGGCCGCCCTCTGGAAAGATCGGGCAGCCTGCCCCTGAGGCCAGGCCGCCCTCTCGGATAGACCACGCCGCCGCTCTCGGAGGACAGGCCGTCCTCTGGAAAGATCGGGCAACCTGCCTCGGAGGTCAGGCCGCCCCCTCGGAAAGACCATGTCGTCGCCCTCGGATGCCCGGTCGTCCTGCGGCGAGAATGGGCACCCGCCTGCGGATGCCCGACAGCCCTCCGGAAAGACCGGGCAACCTGCCTCGGAGGCCAGGTCGTCCTGAGGTAAGACCGGGCAGCCTGCCCCGGAGGCCAGGCAGCTCCCTCGGATAGACCACGTCGCCTCCCTCGGTGGCCAGGCCGTCCGGCGGAAAGACTGGGCACCCAGCCCCGGAGGTCAGGCCGCCACCTTGGATAGACCACGTCGCCGCTCTCGGAGGACAGGCCGTCCTCTGGAAAGACCGGGCAGCCTGCCAAGGAGGCGAGGCCGCCCCTTCGGATAGACCACGTCGCCGGCAGGAAGCCCGGCCGTCCATGCAGAAAGTCCTGGCACATGGCCTTGGATCCCGGCCGTTCCTGCGGAAGGACTGGGTGCCAGGTTTCCGGAGTTTGGCCGTTCCTGCGGAAATGCCGGCTTCCCTCTCTCGGATTCGCGGCAGTAACTACCTGTTTCAGGTGTTAGGCACGATCTGGGCCTGGTCATCTGGGCGGTTCAGGTTCGGACATGGACTGCAGGAGGGGGGGCGACCGGCTGATCGGAAAACTTGCTGACCGCGACTTTAGTTCAATGGTGACAAAAATGCAATTTCTGGAGGCGGATTCAGGCGCCAGTTCCGGAGGTGGATTGGGGCAACAGTACCGGAGGGGGAAGCGAGCGGCAAATGAACCTTTTTGCACTTGAGTGGCGGAAGTCTGACCCGGCTCTGGCCGGTATGTAGCTGGCCGCAGCCACTGCTGGTCGGAAGGCCGGCACACCGAAGGCAGGCAGGTTTTGTAAAAGCTGGAAGTGAGGTCCTGCAGGCTCTGGTCCCGGACTGGGCTATGGAAGTAGGCTGGGGTCGCAGTTTTGACTGCCATGCGCGGGCTGTCAGATAACTCCAGCGCTTCTCGGCAAGCACGCAAGCCTGTTTCCGCTCCCTTTCGCAGACGCGGCACACGATGTTGCTTTCCTTTCTCCCGAAGGCCAGAGAAACCAGGATGCGTGTGTCGGAGACCAGGTCGCACGGCTTGGGCTGATATGTGAAGTCGAAGTCAATCTACTCCTCATTGAACTGATCTGGCGTATGGGCTTCGTCACTGATGAATTATCTGAAATTTACATTGAACCGGGTACCACGTAGAAATTATCGAACATATTGTTACTGAAGAAAGAGCTGATAGGTATTAGATTATGCAGAAAATAATTGACTTTGATTGAGAAATCAAATAATTATCATGTATTATTTTTCTCAGAATACTTTTGCGTAATAAATGATCAATGTGATTTGAATTATGAATCAGAAGAAATGTGTTTTTAGTTATTTCTGAGTGAAGAAAATATATTTTTATGATTTGTATCCGGTCACAGGTATTTTTGACATTGACGATGGTTTTGGGGCAGGCTGGCGGCCATGACGTCAGGTGTAATGACGGAGGGTTTTGGGGTAGGAACAATTGAGGAAGGTCATGAGGGTAAGGATGATGAATTGAGGGCTTGGGTGTCGGCATGATGCTGGAGGGGTGGGCAGGAGGTGGCAGGAATTTAAAAGTGTTGGAAGAAACATTAACAATATCTAAGAATTTTCAGTATATATTTTTTTTATGAGAGGTAAGGAGACATGAAAAGATAGAAATATGACATGAGCTTTTTTAGTTATAACTAGAAAAAGGGAACTGAAATAAAAAGGGTAACAAAGATAAAGTCTTTAATCGTAATATTTTTAACAATAATTAATCATGTCTTTATGCACATTAAATACATTGTCCTTATGCTATAAAGATATTTTATGGAATAAAGAATCATATATTAAATTAAAAATTAATCTCAGGGCGCATTTCCATCTCAGCCAAGGGGTGGTCACGAGGAATAAGATTGGTTGTATCAACTCCTTATAATTATTCAGTGCCAATTAATATATGGATTATTTAAATGAAAATAAATGGTATTAGATACAGTTTATCTTGTCACAAACAGTAATATTTATAATGTTGAGTCTAAAAGCGAGAAAATATTTGTTATCAATCTGTACATAAACATCCTGTATTCTAGTGAATTTTCAGTTTATGCTAATAAATTTGGTATTTTAATAAATGTAATATTATAATAAAAAACAACATTATCGTCTCTGTTCAAAGATCTCATAAATGATAGACGGTTGACATAATTTGAAAGCTTGAGGATGATTTTGTTTTATGAACTGAAAGCCACTCAAATATTCAGCGGAGTACTTAAGCGCAGGCGGCATGAATACTGTCCGATGAAGAGGATTCCAGTTATTTTCAGAAATTAGCGCAGGAAAGATTCCTGTTATCTCAGAACATGGGCAGTCTTTAATAATCAGAATGTAATATTGTCGTATTACCCGTTTAGTTAAATGTCGGAATTTTCGCTATCGGCCCATGGGTGGAAAGGTTGGGCAAACCTCCAGGCTTGGTAGCTCCTCGCCATGATTCGTTCTCAAAACATGGAAAATGATTTCGACATTTAATAAAATTGGTAATAATATTCGTAAGATAGCATTAATTGTTTATATCATTTGGTTTCTGCAATTTTTGTTCTCTCTTGAGAAAGTCCAGATATCTCAAATGAGCTTTGGTTATGATACTTATCTGTTTGTGATCTTTCTCGCAGATGCAGGCTACGATATTTCTTTCTTTTCTGCCAATAGCGATGGACACCAGGATGCTGTTCTCTGAGGAGAGACCGTAGCCGGAATGATGCATCTGATCCATTCCTTCGCGGGAGGCTTTGGGTCCGGTGATGATGTTGTCCGTCATTTTTAATTCGAGGATGAACGTATGACCGCCATAAGCAACCTCAAGATCGAGACGGCCAAAGTTTTCTTGTTTCTCTGGGGTAGTTGTAGCTTCGGCCATCCAAAGACAAGTGTGAATAATTGAGCGGTAAAAACTTTCGCCTTGTTTGATTTGAATCTGTTCGGCCAGAGATGAGGATAGTTTGCGAATGTCTTCGTCCGTCAAGTATTTTCCGGTATTTTCACGGATGATGTTTTCAAAAAAGTTATCTTCAATTTTTTTATTTGCACTTGAGTGATCGGTATAACAAATGCCACAAAAAAGTGTGTCGAAGACATCTACCATGCCTTGAATATCGCAATTAGCAAGATAATTGGATAGATCTTTTCCGGCATCTCTAACGACTAGCAAAGAGGGATGGAGGTTTTCTAGGAATGATTTGGAAAGGGTCTTGCGGACTTCAAGGTTGGGGTATGCAAGATTATAAAGTTGATTTTTTTCATCGAAGCGTAAGGTCAGGCAACCTGTCTGGTAAAGAAATCCTTCTGGAGGAGTGTCCTTGATGTTAAAAGGATTATAGATAAAATCAAGGTCAACTTCTAATCCTTAAAACTGATCCACCGTAATAATTTTATCGTGAAGGAATTTTTTTAGCAGGTCTTGAGTACCACCTTTTAGACAGAAATTGAAAAATTGTTGCATAGTAAAATATAAATTAATTGACTCAGGATTGTATAATCTAGCAACTCCATCGAATGAAAATCCGTTATAATAATTACGGATCATTTTCAAAAGTTCGTCCTTTTGCATTTTTGATTCTTTAACGATACTATCAATAAAATAAATGTAATTGCTCTCCAGCTCTTTCTGAGTGAACCCCATAAGAGTTGAGAATTTTGTCATGATGGATATGTCAAAAAGGTTGGTGATTTTGGAAAATATACCCAACCCGGGAAATTTTGTAACCCCTGTTATGAAAACAAGTTCAAGGCGATTTTCAGAGGGCTTAATTTGTGAATAAAATCGTTCTACTACTCTGTGAGTTTTTGAAAATAATTCGTCATCAACGGAAAAATGTTTTGGATCTGAAAAATTATCTGTGCGAAGAAGACTGATAAGAGGGGCATCGTATTCGTCAATCAGAAGAACTACAGTTTTCCCGGTTGCGTTATAGATGTCTGAGATAAGGCAAAACAAAGAGGCTGCTGGATCGTCGTCTCTAAGGGATATATTATTATTTTTAGTAGCTAATGATACAGTTTCGTACAAAGTGCGCTTTAAAAGTTCTATACTGTCACTTCCACCAGCTGAGGTCATGTCCAGTTTTATGACCGGGTCCGTCACAAAATTAGGGCTACGCATGGAGTTTTCAATTGCGAGGTCTTGGAAAAGCAATTTTTTTCCTGAGTAGTAATCATCGAGGGTTTCCAGCAGAAGTGTTTTACCGAAGCGACGGGGTCTGGCGCAAAAAATAAATTTGGCTGTTTCCTGAAGCAGTGGTATAAACTCAGTCTTATCGACATAAACAGCATTGCATGTTCTCAGGGCTTAAAATTTTGTAAGTCTGAGCGAAGAATTATTTTGTGTTCCTGTGTCATGCGTTTATCCTTCTGTAGCTGACTTTACTAAAGGAGTGCAAAGTCTAAATTTAACTCTATTCTTTATACACATTCGACGGGGAGATGTCAAACGTTCTCGTCAGACCATTATTAGGAGTTAAACCGCTATGTGGTCCGCAAGCACCCCGGCTTATAAAAATTATGTCAAGTAGAACGGCAACATGCAGTTTCATCAACAGAAAATTGGCACAGAAAAACTATTGAAAATTTCTATCTTAAAGCTTAACGAACAGGATACCAGTCACCATTTTGGAGAAGGTCAGATTACTCTAAAAGGAGGTGTAGACCATCGTTAATGAAGTATTACCCCGGAAATTAAATCTGGCCCTCTGGCAGGGGCAAGAGGCGAGAGGGCTTTGGGCAGGGGCGAGTACTGAATGGGTGAGAGCTTTGGGGGAAGGGTTAGTGGCGGAGGGGGAGGGCAGGGCCAGTTTCACTGCCTAGCTCACAGTGAAGAGGTCCCATAGGGCCAGATTTAATTTCCGGGGTAATAATATGCTTAATCAGGGGGGATTATGAGTCATTTTTGACGTTCTCCAGCCACCCTGCGGCCTCGAGAGAGCTTCACGTCTATCCAGGACGGGACTTAAACCATCCAATATTTGCCAAGGAGAGACGTAAAAATCGTAGTAATTATACAGGAATTTATAATGATGCGCCAGATCACTGGTTATCCACGGGACCGGGCAGGAACCCTAACAGGTGTCCGTTCACGAGCAGGCCGCCCTGGCAACGGAGGTAATCTGCCCTGGAACTGGAAGAAGGCAGCTCTGGATCCGGAATATGGTTGCTCTGACCCCGGAGGAAGGAAGTCCTGGACCCGGGGGAAGGCCGTCCTGGCCACGGAAGAAAGCCATGCTAGAATCGAGGAGGGTTGCCCTGCACTAGGAATGAGGATGATCGGGGTAAGCTGCAGGCTCCCTGCTTTCGTTTGTGAACAGATACCATAACAGTGCCCCCGTGTCTCGCTTGACAATCCCCAGAGATCGGAAGAGGGATGTTGCCGAAAGAAAAAGTCCAGTGATTACGGACACTTGCGGCATGAGAGTGGAGCATTTGATAATTTTCGCACCCGGCTATATAATAGTGTTGGCCTACCAGCTGGCCCAATCAAGCCGTACAGCACCCATTCCGTTAACTCCCGGACCGGCGTTCCGGGGAGGCGCCGCCCCCGGCGGGTCCCGCCCGCCTGGCCCGGCGCCCCTCCACATAAAACTTATGGCCTCACGTTACAGAATCTGCGTCATGACAGAGGGGCGGGGCCCCCTGAAGATACGGGGGTTCGCCATCCCCGCCTGGCTGCCTCACGTCCTGGTGGCGGGGGCCGCGGCGGTGGCCCTGTCCCTGTCGGTCTACTCGTTCCACGCCAACCGGGCAATCTCCGGGTTCGAGGACCGGAGCTACGAGCTGGAGATCCTGCAGACCGAGAACGCCGCCAAGGATCTGCAGGTGGCAGCGCTCACCGAGCGGCTGAGCGCCCTGGAGGGCCAGGTGGGCGAGCTCTCGGGGCGCGACAGGGATCTGACCCTTCTCACGAGGGACTTCAACCGCCAGCTGGGCCTTCCCGAGGGCGCCGAGCTCGCCGCGCTCTGGCCGGAGCTGGTGAACACCGTCGCCTGGACCTGGGGTGGCCAGAAGAACCAGGGCGGGGTGGACCGCCGCACGGGGCCTGCAGGAACCCCGACCGCCAGCCCGGCCGAGGTGATACGCGGGCTTCACAGGGATCTCGACCGCCTGGAGGAGGGGGCCGCCGCCTCGGGCTTCGCCCTGAGCGAGCTCTCCACGGCCCTCATGGGCAGCCGGAGCCTGCTTGCCGTCACCCCCTATGCCAACCCGGTGCCCGGGGCCAAGGTCTCGTCCCTTTACGGCTACCGCTCTAACCCTTTCGGGCGGTCCCTCGACTTCCATGCCGGTCTGGACCTGGCCGCCCCCACCGGAACCTCGGTCTACGCGCCCGCCGACGGGACGGTACTGTCTTCGGACTGGTCAAAGAGCGGCTACGGGCTTATGATAACCCTCGACCACGGCTTCGGGCTCTCGACGCGCTACGCGCACCTGTCCGAGAGCCTGGTCGAGCCAGGCCAGAAGATCGCCAGGGGGGACCTAATAGCCAAGGTGGGCTCCACTGGCCGCTCCACCGGCCCCCATCTTCACTACGAGACCCGCCTGGGGGAGACGGCCGTTGACCCGCTCTCCTTCCTCCAGGCCAAGCTCGAGTACCAGACCGCCTACCTGGAGGAGAAGCGCGAGGCCCGCGAGGCCCAGGAAGCCGCCACCGCGGCGGTCTCCGACGCGTCCGGCGGGCCTTCTGCGGCGTCTGCCTCTCCCGCCGCTGCCGGAGCCGGGGCAGTCCGTGGCGCGTCCGTAGCTCCTTCCGCCGGAAGCCCGGCTCCCGGGACAATGTCGCCCTCATCCTCCCAGTCCAGCTCCAAGGCCAAGGCCGTCCGCGGGAAAAGCGGCAGGGGCTGAAGGGGTCCTTCTGCCCGGCCCTCCCACGCCGGCAAGGGAAACGGTGGTTTCCCCGGATCTCGGTCGTTCCTCTGGTTTCCGGGCAGTCACTTCATCCCTGGCCATCTTTCCCGATCACCCGCGCCTCTGACGGGCGATACCGATTTCCGGCCCCGCCGGCCCGACAAGGGCCGCCGGGGCTTTTCCCCGCCGGGCCCGCGTGCCCGTGCCGCAGCCTCTGGAGATAGCTGGCAGGCCGGGGTGCTTTCCAGAACTTCCGACCGCTTTCTCTGCCTTTTCAGGACTTCCCTCCCTCTGCCTGGTCCTTTTCGGTACTTTTTCGGCCTTTCCGTCCTCCTGAAAGGTCTTTCCCGTCCTCTTCCGGGGCCTTTCTCCTGCCATCCCGGCCTCCTCCGGGACTTTTCCGGAACTTTTCCGCCCTTTTCGTCCTCAGAACGGGACCCAGGCCCCTTCCGGGACCTTCTCCGGGACTTTTCCGACCTTTCTGTCCTCCTGACGAGACCCTGGCTCCTTCCGGGACCTTTTCCGTGCCTTCCCGGACTCTTCCGGGACCTTTTCCGTGACTTTTCCGGCCTTTCCGTCCCCCTGACAGGATTTCCCCGGCCTTTTCCGGGACCCTCTCCGTGACTTTTCCGGTCTTTCCGTCCCCCTGACGGGACTTCCCCGGACTTTTCCGGGACCCTCTCCGTGACTTTTCCGGCCTTTCCGTCCCCCTGACGGGACTTCCCCGGCCCCTTACGGGACCTTCTTCGGAACTTTTCCTGCCTTTTCGTCCCCCTGACGGGACTTTCCCGATCCCTTCCGGGATCTTTTCCGCCCTTTTCGTCCCTCTGACGGGACTTCCCCGGCCCCTTCCGGGACTTTTTCCGAGACTTTTCCGGCCTTTCCGCCCACCTGACGGGACTTGCCCGGACCTTTCCGGGGCCTTTCCGTCCCCCCTCAGGGACATCCCGGCCTCTTCCGGGACATCCCTGGCCCCTTCCGGGACTTCCCGGCATCTTCCGGGACAGCCGGCCCCTTCCGGGGCCTTCCCGTCCCCCTTCCCGGCCTTCCCGGCATCTTCCGGGACATCCGGCCCCTTCCGTGACCTTTCCGTCCTCCCCTCCGTAATACCCCGGCTCCCCCGAACGGGCCGGCGGAGGGCAGGTTCCCTCCGGTCCCGGTTAAGAACAAGCCCGCGGGCTCTCCGGTCCCGCGGCCTCCGCCCCTCCGGGAGCCCGGCGCCCGGCTCCTTTTTTGGCCCGTGGCGGGGTTCACGCGAGCGAGAAAGACATGCCCAACATTCTGAAGGCCTTCTTCGGCAGCGCCAACGACAGGGAGATCACCCGCCTGGCGGCCAGGGTTGACCTGGTAAACGGGCTCGAGCCCGAGATCAGGAAGCTCCCGGACTCGGCGTTCCGGACCAAGACCGCCGAGTTCCGCGAGAGGGTGGAGAGGGGCGAGAGCCTGGACTCCGTCCTTCCCGAGGCCTTCGCCCTGTGCAGGGAGGCGGCTGCCAGGATCCTGGGCCAGCGCCACTTCGACGTACAGGTGATGGGCGGGCTGGTGCTCCACGACGGCAAGATTGCCGAGATGAAGACCGGCGAGGGCAAGACCCTGGCCGCGACCCTGCCGGTGTACCTGAACTCCCTGTCCGGGAAGGGGGTCCACGTGGTCACCGTGAACGACTACCTGGCCCAGCGCGACAGCGAGTGGATGGGGCAGATCTACAGGTTCCTGGGCTGCACCTGCGGGGTCATCGTCCACGGGCTCTCGGACGACCAGCGCAGGAGGTCCTACGCCTGCGACGTCACCTACGGGACCAACCACGAGCTCGGCTTCGACTACCTGCGCGACAACATGAAGTTCATCGCCACGGAGTTCGTCCAGCGGGACTTCAACTACGCCATCGTTGACGAAGTTGACTCGATCCTGATCGACGAGGCCAGGACGCCGCTCATCATCTCGGGCCAGGCCGAGCAGTCCACCTCCCTCTACACCGAAGTCAACGCGGTGATCCCGAGGCTGGCCAGGGAACGCGACTACACCGTGGACGAGAAGTCCAAGACCTCGATCCTGACCGAGGAGGGGGTCGCCAAGGTGGAGAAGCTCCTGCATGTCGGGAACCTCTACGACCCGAACAACATAGACGTCCTCCACCACGTGAACCAGGCGCTGAAGGCCCACACCCTCTTCATTCTCGACACCGACTACATGGTGGAGAACGGCAAGGTGGTCATCGTGGACGAGTTCACGGGCAGGCCCATGGAGGGCAGGCGCTTTTCCGACGGCCTCCACCAGGCCCTGGAGGCCAAGGAGGGGGTGAGGATAGAAAACGAGAACCAGACGCTCGCCTCCATCACCTACCAGAACTACTTCCGCATGTACGAGAAGCTCTCCGGGATGACCGGCACGGCGGACACGGAGGCGACGGAGTTCTCGAAGATCTACAACCTCGACGTCGTGGTGATGCCCACGCACCGCCGGATGATAAGGCAGGACCACCCCGACGTCATCTACCGGACCGAGGGCGAGAAGTACCGCGCGGTGGTGGAGCACATAGCGGAGCTCCACGCCAAGGGCCAGCCGGTCCTGGTCGGGACCATCTCCATCAACAACTCCGAGAAGGTCTCGAGGCTTCTCCGCATGGAGGGCGTCCCGCACGAGGTGCTGAACGCCAAGCACCACGAGCGGGAGGCCCAGATAGTGGCCAGGGCCGGCCAGCAGGGACAGGTCACCATCTCCACCAACATGGCCGGCCGCGGCACGGACATCGTGCTGGGGCCCGGCGTTGCCGAGAACGGGGGGCTGTTCATCCTGGGCACCGAGCGCCACGAGTCGCGCCGCATCGACAACCAGCTCCGGGGCAGGAGCGGCCGCCAGGGCGACCCGGGGGAGTCGACCTTCTACCTCTCGCTCGAGGACGATCTCATGCGCATCTTCGGGGGCGAGAGGATAAAGGGGATCCTGAAGACCCTCGGAATGACCGAGGGCGTGCCGATACAGGCGGCCATAGTCTCCAGGAGCATCGAGAACTCCCAGAAGCACAGGGAGAGCCACAACTTCGACATCAGGAAGCACCTTCTGGAATACGACGACGTGATGAACCACCAGCGCATCATCATCTATCAGAAGCGGCGGCGCATACTCAACGGCGACAACTACATGGAGGATATGCTGAACCTGATCGACGAGGAGAGCCAGGCTTTCGTGATGCGGCACATGGACGGCACGGGTGAGGAGGGGCCCAACTGGGAGGCCCTGGAACTGGAGAGCCAAAGGCTGTTCGGCTTCAAGCCCGACCGTCAGGAGCTCGAGAACCTGGAGGGCGAGAACCGTTTCGACTACTTCTACGAGAACGGCGAGAAGGCCATCAGGGCCCACCTCGGGTCCTTCCCCGAGGACGAACGAGCCGGCATCGTCCGTCATTTCATGCTCCGCACGGTGGACCAGCAGTGGAAGGACCACCTTCTTTCCATGGATCACCTGAAGTCCGGTGTGAGCCTGCGCGGCTACGCCCAGAAGGACCCCCTCCGCGAGTACCAGCGCGAGGGCTTCGACATGTTCAGCGAGCTCCTGGACCGCATACGCACGGACACGCTGTCGGTCATCTTCAACCTGAAGCTCGCCACCGAGAGCGAGAAGAGGGCCGCCATCGCGAGGCAGCGCCAGGCCCGCCTCAGGTACAACTCCGGGCTGGGGAGCGACTCCGGAGGCGGCGCCGCCCCCACCCAGAAGGTGGGACGCAACGAGCCCTGCCCCTGTGGATCGGGCAAGAAGTACAAGCACTGTTGCGGCAGGAGCCAGTAGAACCGGACTCCCGGACCTTTCTGAGTCCGGCTGGTCCCAGAAGCCCTGACGTTCCGGACAGCCTGGAATGCCGAACCTCCAGGACAGTCCGGAATGTCCCCGACGCTGAACACGCCGTACGTCACTGACGTCAGGTCACTCTGGACAGGCCGGAGTGCACTGACGTCAGTCACGCTGGACATGCCGCACGGACATGACTTCACGTTAATCTGGATATTCAAGATTGGCTTCGATTTTGATATGCTGAGGCTACGAGAATGATTTGAATGATGAAGAGCACAGACAAATAAACTGTCAGGAATCCTTCAGGCGGCTAGATTGACTTGATGTATTAAATTACGGAAATAGCTTTTACAAATATTTTTCAGTAATTTTCGTAATGTCCACCAGGTCACAATATTGATACAGTCATGATTTTGAAAACGAAACATAAGTTGTGTAATAATGATCAGTTAGGGTGGAATCGATAAATTTAACTGAGCTTGTGGAGACTATCAAATATTTATTCTGCTTATCAGCAGTAAATGAAAAGGGTTTGGTTATGGATTGCCATGAAATATCTAAGAGATTTAACTAGTAATTTTAAAGTCCAATTAGTCTGTTTTCGTATGCATAATAGTTTTATTCAATGTAAATAGGTAGATGTTTTAAGGAATATCGTTGACGTTGTCAAGTTTATATTGATGAAATTCATTATGACGTATAGTAATTCGTCGTGCTCGCAGATCTTGCATCCGCTGTCGAACATGACCTGAAGTTCAAGGCAGTAGTAGGGAAAGTTCAAGCCGGCTACCGGGAAAGTTTGAGTCGGGAATTTGCTCGAGCAGAGGATTTGTAAAATTTAAAAACTAGATTCTTCTCGTTATAGTCAAAATTTAACTTTCCACATTCATCTCTTGACATCAAGTCTGCGGACTGGGTCAGGATCCCGTGGCATTTGCGTGAGCTCGCAGTGGAATGTCGGCAACTTGAGGGAGAGAGCAAAGAATCGAAGGTAAAGTTTCAGTTCACGCAGGGAGTAGCCGTGGCATGGGTCCTGATGGCGGTTCTCAAAGTTCCAAGGGAAGCCATCCCAAAGTCTGAATGGAGGCCTGCCCTCAGACTGAAAGGGAGCCTGCCATCAGACTGTATTGAGCCTGCCCTGGGCACGGAGAATGGGGGACTTGAGTCCGGAGGGGGGCAATCGTGATTCCTGAGAAGGATCAGTCTGGGCCGGGAGGTAGGTAGCCATGTAAACGAAGGCATCTGAACATGGCACCGAGGACGGGTTTCGGCACTTGTGTCCCCTGGATTGCGTCTGACAGAGCCTTACGCCGCTCCGGCGTGACAATCACTTGAAAATTGGATAATATTGAAGACGTTCCTTTTTACGGCCTTGCTACGCCGACACGAGGCCACGGCTTTCTGTCGTGTGCCGTCCGCGAAGCCGCATCCGACGGTGCCTGCCCTCCCGCGTCTGAGACGAGGCTTCCAGGAGGACTCAAAGGATCACCAATGCGTGTCTTTACTGCCTCCGCAGGGACCTCTGTAGCGCCGGCGCTCCTGGCGGCCCTGCTTATGTTTCTGACGGCCAGACCCCTGGCGGCTGATCATCCGGCCCAGCTTCCTCCTGGGAACGCGGCTTCATGGCAGCCTCCCTGGACGTTCGAGGCCATGACGCCGGAACTTGAGGCAGCCCGTGCCGAGGCCGAGCGGCATGACGTCCTGGGCCGCTCGTCCGGCGGTGGACCCGAGGCCTGGGCGAAGCTGGCCGAGGGGATACGCGCGGCTTACGGGGAGCTCGACCCGCGACTCCACGTTGCTCGGGCCAGGCGGGCCAGGGCCCTTCTGTTGTTTTCGCCGTTCGCCTTTGACCAGGCCAGGCCTGCTGCGGCAGAGGCTGCCGCCGGTCTTCTGGCCGCTGCAGAGGCGTTGCCGGGCGGGCTTGCCGGCGGCCTCGGACAGGCTCTTTCAGTCGAAATTGCTTCCGCCAGGGCCACGGAGGGCTGGGGGGCGGCAGTGAACGGCCAGCGCATGGAGGCCATTGCGATTCTTGCGGACGCCCTGGCCGAGCTTCAGGGAGGAACCGCAGAAGACGCTTCCGGGCCTCACGTTCTCGCGCTCCGCATAAGGCTGGCCAACGCCCTGGTTCTCTTTGGACGGGACGGTTCCGGGCCTGGGATCGCATCCTACGAGGAGGCGAGGGGGATTCTTGAAAGGAGCGTCCTGGACTCGGCGTCGATTTACGGCCCCGCGAGCGGGGAGACGACATCGGTCAGAAAGGACCTTGCAGCCGTCCTGACTGGCCTGGGCGAGACCGGGAGGGCTCGCTGCCTGTACGCCGAGGCCCTCGCCGGGCTAGAGGATCCTGCCGGGCACGGGGAGCCCGAACGGGTGGCGTTCGCCCTGGCCGCGGCAGAATTCCATTTGGAGGCCGGGGAGCCGAAAGCCGCCGCGGAGGCGCTCCTCATGCTCCTCGCGTACGAACTTGCCCTTGACGAAGCCGACACGGAACTCGGCGGGAACGCTGGCGGGGAGGATGCCGCGACAGGAAGCGGCACGAAAGGAAGCGCCGCTACAGGAAGCGACACGAAAGGCAGCGCCACGAAAGAAGGCGGTCGAAAAGGATACCGATCCGACGCCTTCGAGCGCATCCTGCTGATGCACTCCGCCTTCGGCCCCTACTCCGGAGAATACGGTGCTCTTCTCGTGCAGGCTCTCCGGCTCTGGGATGGAGTCGCCAGGCCATTCGATCCGGACGTCCTGGAGGCACGGGACAAAACTGCCCGGGCGCTCTACTTCGAAGGACACTACGAACCGGCCGTCGAGGCTGCCCGCAGGACCGCCGACGCCCTCAGGAGCACGCCAGTCCCGAACCGCCCGGATCTTGGCGAGAGGGCCTTGCTCCAGCTGGCCGATTTTCTCGTCGAGGGGCCATACGACAAAGTCGCCACCATCTGGACAAGGTGTCCCGCCGAAAAGGACACTTCCGAGGACGCGGAGCGCCGCCGGGACGAGGGTTTCGGGCTATACGCCGAGGCTCTGGAAAGGAGGCTCAGGGCCTTCGGCAGCATGTCCGAAGAGGTGAAGGAGCTTTCCCAGCTCGTCGACCTGGCCAGGATCTGCCGGGAGACACCTCGCGGGTCGCTCGAGGTCTCCCGCAGGATGCTGGACGTGCGGGAGCGGGTCCTGGGAAGGGGTCATCCTGACTATCTTGAAGCGAGAAGGGCGCTTGCCGAGGAGGCCGACCGCGCGGGAGGCTCCGGGCTCGTGACCGCGGTGCTCCGTGACCGTCGGGGGGAAGGAACCGGAGGCGGAACCGCAGCCGGGGAAACCTGCGGCGCGGAAGGATGCGGGAGCGCGGATTCGCCGGCCTCCTCCGATCCGGAGGAGCTGCCCGCCTCCGAGGCGCTCCTCGATGGGGACTTTGCCGGCGCGGCCGCCATGTACAGGGAGCTTCTCGAAGGGCGCAGGGCGATCTCGGGCCCGGAGTCCCCTGAAACGGGCAGCGCCGCACTGGGGCTCGCCAGATCTCTCCGGGCCATGGGCGACTTCCGGGGCGCCCTCGAGGCAGCCGAGGCGGCCGTGTCAGCCTTCGAGGGCTCCGCGTCCGGCGCCTCCGCAGGCTCCGGGGAGAAGAGGCGGGGATCGCCTGATGCCCTGGCGGCCAGGGGCGTCCAGGCGCGGATCCTCTTCGACGCGGGCGAGTACGCGAAGGCCCTCTCGGTGGCCCGCGAGGCCTTGCATCCGTCCGGGGCGTCCGTGCGCAGGACCCCTGCGGCCCTGGAGGCTGAGATCTCGCTTGCCGGGGTGCTGGACGTGCTGGGCGCGAACGCAGATGCCATGGAGACGCTCTCCGGGGCCTGGACCGAGGCCGTGGCGCTCCAGGGGGCCGAGTCACGGCCGGCCCTTGCCGCCAGGGAGGCCATGGCGGAGGTGCAGATAGGCGCCGGAAACTTCGTGGAAGCCAGGAGAGTGCTCCTGGAAGCAGTGAGGACGCGCCGGCTCGTCTCGGGCGAGAGGTCTGCGGACACGGCCGCGGTTCTTGTGTCGCTCGGACGAGTGAACGCCCGCATGGGCGACTGGGCGGCTTCCGAGACTTTCTTCCGCGAGGCCCTGGACATCATGGGCGCGACCATTGGTGCCGGGCACCCCTCGGCCCTGGAGGGTAGGAGAATGCTCGCGGAGACCCTCTCGGCACAGGGTCGGACTGAGGAGGCCAGAGGCGAGCTTCTCGCGGCCCTGTCAGGCATGCAGTCCGCGCTGGGGGCAAACCACCCCCGCACGGCCCAGGCGGCGGCGGACCTGGGGGAGCTGTGCTTCGGAGCGGGCGATCTCCCGAGCGCGGTATTTTTCCTGAAAGTTGCAGTCAATGCCGATCAGGAAAACCGGCAGGGCCTGAGGACGATAGACAGGATCCTCCAGGACAGCTACCTGGTCTCCGTTAGGCGCCATTACGAGCTCCTGGTGAAGGCTCTCGTCGACTCCGGCAGGACGCCTGAGGCCCAGGAGGTTCTCGGGCTCTTGAAGGGATCCGAGAGCCTGGTCGTCCTGCCCGACCTTGATTACCAGTCTCCCCGCGGGGGGACCCCGAAAGGCGGGGCCCAGGGTCTCCCCGAAGGCGGGCCCCAGGCTCTCTCTGCAGGGAGGACCGACGGCTGGCCAGAAGGCTCGGGGACGGATGCAGGAACCTCGCAGGGATCCGTCGCGGAGGAAAACCTTGCCGGTGCCGCCATCGGTACAGGGACTGGTACCGACACGGGAATCGGTGCCGGTTCCGGGACAGGCGTCGGCGCGACCTGGCAGGGAAGCCTTTTCGAGGGCGTCGGCGAGGAGGAGGCGGGCCGGGTCTTCCAGGAGGCGGGCCGGACCCAGGCGGCCCTGGGCCTGGAGCGCGCGGCGCTCGCGGCCAGAAAACGGGCCGGGGGGCTGGACGAGACGGAAACGGCAAGGCTGGCGGAGATTGACAGGGCCATGGAAAAGGCCATGGAAGAGCTGGCGAAGTTTTGCGACTCCTTGAGCGCCCGCCTCTCCGAGCAGGATCGCGGGAAGATCAGGGCCGTGAAGTTCCTGGAGAGCCGGCAGGGGACCCTGGAAGCCATGGGGGAAGGCACTGTGCTGGTGTATGTCTTCAGCTGTGAGGACACGCTCTACCTGTTCGTGACGACTGCCCATTCCGTCTCGGTTACCGAGTCGCCTGTGTCCAGGGTCGACCTCGCGGCCAGGGTCGGTAAATTCGCCGCGCTCCTGTCGGACCCGGCGCTGGATCCCCGGCCTGCGGGCAGGTCCCTCTGGGATGCCCTGGTAGCGCCTCTCGAGGCGGAACTGGCGGGCGCGCGGGCCAGTACCGTCATGTTCTCGCTGGACGGGCCGCTCCGCTACGTGCCGGTGGCGGCTCTGTGGGACGGGAAAAACTGGCTGGCGGAAAGGTATGCCACGGCTCTCTTCACCGAGGCTTCCGTGGACAAGCTCCGGGAAAGGCCCTCCGGGATCCCCCGGGCCGTCGCGCTCGGAGTCACGAAGGCCGTTGGAGGGTTTTCCAAGCTCCCGGGGGTCCACATGGAGATATCCGCTGTGGTCAGCACGTCAGCGGGCCCGGCAGACACCGCCGGCCCTGGGGTCCTGCCGGGCGAGGTTCTTCTCGACTCGGAGTTCACCGCGGAGGCTTTCGCCGAAAGCGTCAGTTCCGGGGCCGGGGTGGTCCACGTGGCGAGCCATTTCACCTTCGACAGCGTCGACACGTGGGAGTCCTTCCTCCTCCTGGGAGACGGTAGCCGCCTCAGCCTGCGCGACATCCGCCTTAAGCGCGCCTACGACTTCAGAAACCTCGATCTCCTGTCGCTGTCGGCCTGCAGCACCGCATCCGGCGTCTCGGGCGGGACCGGCACCGAGGTGGAGAGTTTCGCGGACACGGTGCAGGGGAAGGGGGCCGGAGCCGTGCTGGCATCCCTCTGGCCGGTCAACGATGACTCCACCGCGTCGCTCATGAGGGAGTTCTACCGCCTGCGATACGCCGTGGGCATGGACAAGGCGAGAGCCCTCCGGGGAGCTCAGCTTTCGCTTCTCCAGGGGACCCTGACGGCGGAAGCGTCCGGGTCGTCCGGGAGAGGGTCGCCCCTCAGGGCTTCAGCCAACCGAGGGCCAGCCCCAGCCGGTGCCGTCCGCTGGGAAGGGGACGGGTACTCACATCCCTTTTACTGGGCCCCGTTCATAGTGATGGGCAATTGGAAATGAGCTTTCTGCTCCGCCTGGATGCGGGAAAAACGTCTGATAGCCTCGGATTGGCCGCCACAGCCTCCTTCGGGACCGGTTCGCCTGAAGCGGCCCGCCGGGAAGGCTCCCTTCCGGAAAGCGCCCGGGCAGCCGGACAGCTTACGTCTTCGGGCCTGCCGAGCCCCTTCTCACGGACTGCCATCTGTCAGACGTCAGTGAGAAGCCGGCGAGATGCAAGCCAGACGTTGCCCTGACGCCCGTCAGACGCCGGGCAAAAGCAAGCCAGACGCCGGCCAGAGGTACCCAGACGCGGGAAGACGCCGGCCAGACGCATCCATACACTAGCCAGACGTCTTGCCGGATGGCAGTTCCCCTAGATCCGGTTAACTTTTGGAGTCCCGTCTGACTTCGTATCGTTTGCCCTGACCTGTAGACTTTCACAGGGAAGACGACATGAAAATGCGTGTGGCAAACTGCCGGCGCATGGAGTAAAATTCCAAATCGTTCATAATGAGCCTTCCCCTTTCAGCCTGACCGGGGCATGCAGTCCCGGTCCAGCGGTCGCCCGGCACGTCCTGTCCCGGCGGAGCGCTTGCGGCGGAAAGTCGCAAGGGGCCTCGCCTTTCCCGTGCCTGACATGCAGGCGGCCAAAGGAGCACCCATGAGAATCCCGACTGTCGCGGCCGCTATGGCGGCTGCCGCCTTCCTGGCCCTCAATGCCGGCCAGCCCCTTCTTGCCCAGTGGACGGAAGAGACCCTCTCGAGCTACGCCCAGAATGCCCCGCGCCCGCAGGGCGCAGCGCCGGTCAGGGAGGAACATACCCTGACTCCGAGCAAGTGCCCCGCCAACACTTTCACCTACTCGGCGAGCTACCCCCAGGGCATTGACGGGGGAGGGCCCGTGGACCAGGCCGTGAAGGCCCGCGCTGCTCAGATTCTGGCGGAGGGCAAGTCCGCCGGGGACGAGTTTCTGGCATCCGGTTATGAGTGCGAGGGCGAAGGAGGCTCCTACTCGGCCACCAGCTCCCCCTACCGCGTCTCGGGGACCGCCTACTCGGTGCTCTTCAACTGGGACAGCTACACGGGAGGAGCCCACGGCAACATGGGCTTCGTTGCCCTGAACCTCGCCTCCGACGGGACCGAGATCACCATGGAGAGGCTCTTCCGCGACCCTGCGGCAGCGGTTCCCAAGCTCTGGGAGGCCGTTTTCAAGGGCTTCTGCCGCGAGCATGCGTCCGAGAGCACCGCCGCGCCCGGCTTCTTCGGAGAGCAGCCCTGCTCCGGCACCGTCCCCCCAGTCCCGGAAGTCCTGCGCCCGACCGGAAGCCTGGACGCCGCCGGCCACATGATCCTGACTTCTATGGGATTGAGCGTACATCTTGGACCGTACGAGGCGTACGCATACGCCATGGGGCCCCAGTTCCTGGACATATCCAAACAGGATCTCCTAACCATGGGCGCCGATCCCTCGATCTGGCGTTAGTCCCGGCGCGGCCGACCCGCCTGGACCGAAACTGGCCGACGCGGACCGGCTAGGCCGATGCGGGCGGATGCTGGCCCGCCGACCGGACCGATACGAACCGAAGCGGGACGGCTTGGGCAGATGCTGGCTGATTCGGGTCGGCAAGGCTGACGAGAGCTGATGCGGGCAGCCGAGGCCGATGCGGGTTGTCCTGGCGGACCCGGGCTGATGCTGGCCGTTAAGGTTGACAGGGGCAGATTCCGGCCCGCCGGCCAAACCGATACGAGCCGGCCGGGGCCGGCATCAGGGACTTTCCGGGCTTCTGCCCGGATCGCCAGCAACGTTAACGGCACAGCTGTCCGCTTCCCTTAATACCGGAACTGCGCAGAGGACTTGCCGACCCATGCTCGCTCGACCCCGTTTCCTGGCAAAGGCCGTCTGTGTCGCCTTCATGGCGGCGGTCACGCTCGTTTCCGTCCCGGCGTTCTCCCAGTGGGACAGGCGCGGATCGTCCTCCTTCGACTCCAGATCCTTCAGGCCTCCCGGTGCCAGGCCCGAGACCGTGGAGGAGCCCGTATCCCCTGAAGGCTGTCTCGCGAGCCCCAACAGGTTCGGGGCGTCATTCCCGCAAGGCCTTGACGGCGGTGGCCCTGTCGACGCCGCCGTCAGGGCCCGTGCCGTGGCCTTCATGGAACGCTCCCGCGCCGAGGCAGATGCGCACTTCTTAAAAGGCGGCGCGTGTACCGGCCCGCAGGCTCCATATGCCAGGCTCACGGCCAGCCCGCACCTGGTCTCGCCCTACCGGGACCCGCAGAGAGTGCATTCGGTCATGCTCCTGGAAGACGCGTCCCCTGGCGGGAGGCCCCGCTCCCTCTGCTTCCAGGCCGTGAACCTGTTCCCTGACGGGACGGAGCTCACTGTGGCGAGACTCTTCCCCGATCCTGGGAAATCGCTTCCGCGTCTCTGGAAGAAGGTCCGCGAGGGTTACTGCTCCATGGGCAAGAATGCCATGCCGGCCTTTTTCGGCAGCCTGCCCTGCGGCGGTGACCTGTCCGTTCCGCCGTTCTTCGGTCCGGAAGCTACCCTCGACCGGCTTGGACATGTCACGTTAAGTTTCATGGGGCTGACGTTTCACCTGGGGGAGTCGGAGTCCTGGGAGCCCCGCGAGGGTTACCACGTCCTGGACATCGATCTCCACGAAATGATCGACACCGGCGCGGACCCGGAACTCTGGAATTAACTCGTTTAGAAATCCCGTTGTTTGGCAAAGGGGTTGACTGGATTGAGCAAAAATTGTAACTATTCAGGTGCCCCTGTATTGAGGGCCTTTTGAGAGGAAGAAAGCCCAGATGAAGAACTTTCAAAGGTGAAGAGTCAACAATGGATACTTCATATGGCGGGAAAAGTTTATGTATAGGGCATTTTGGCTGGAAAGGCCTCCTGTTGAGCTCCCCTTGGGGGGGGCACCTGAACAGTTACCAACCTGAAATCCCTATGATTTTTTAGTATCCGTTCACGATACCTTGCCTGCCCGCCCAAGCCGCCTGGCCAGGCCACACCCGTGCCCAGCCAGGCTGCTCAAGGACCTTGGCCAAGCCACTCATCGCTTGGCCAACTTGCTCAAGTAGCCTGGCAAAGATTCAGCCAGCGATCGCATGCATTTTTTGCAATCCGAAGGATCTTCGGAACCTATGCCCTAATGTATCTCGGCGGTAAAAGGTCCATGAAAGAAGTGCCATGTAGCACATCTGCATTTCGCGGTGTCCCCGATACCGTGGTCCCGGAAAAATTTTCATGATAGGGACAGTAATTTCAGGGGCGACACGTTGGAGGAGAAGATTGTCGATTTCCCCGGGCCTATTTCTCAACCTCGACCTTCCTTTCTTGCCCGTCCCTCTCGAAGAGGCATCCGACGATGTTTCTCTCTTCCCTGCCAATGGCTAACGACACCAAAATGGGGTTATCTGAGGATCGACCGTAGCCCCGCGTATGAATCTGGTTCATTCCCTCACGGACTGCGTGATCCGCTCCCCTTGAATTTTTTGTCATTTTAATCTCGATGACGTATGTCAGATCGCCAAAGACGGCCTCCAGGTCGAGACGGCCAAGGTTCTCCAACTTCTCAGGTGTCACTCTGGACCCGGCCATCCACAGGCAAGCTTGAAGTATAGAGCGGTAGAAGTTTTCACTTTTTGTGTTTTCAACTAGTTCCTCCTGCTTGGCAGACTCGTCGTCAGGCCCGGAGGGCTTCAGAGTTCCGGAGGGCTGCTCAGCCCCGGTGGGTTCAGGCCCCGAGGGCTTTACAGTTCCGGAGGGCTGGTCAGTCACGGTGGGCTCAGGCCCCGAGGGCTTCACAGTTCCGGAGGGCTGTTCAGGCCCGGAGGGCTGCCATGGCCCGGAGGGCTGCCATGGCCCGGAGGGCTGCCATGGCCCGGAGGGCTGCCATGGCCCGGAGGGCTGCCATGGCCCGGA
>JAISFP010000414.1 GCA_031263525.1 Deltaproteobacteria bacterium
GGGCATTTGAGGCTGTCCGGCCTCCCTGGCCTTGATGGCCTTGCGGGGCTATCCGGCCTTCCGAGCCAGTCCGGCTTCCCTGCCTCCCGCCACTGGGCGGGGCAGTCCGGCGTCCAGGAGTCCCCGGCATAGCCGGCAGGCGGGGTGGGTCGGGATGCCCGGCTCGCGGGTTCGCCGGGAGGTTTCCGAGAGCCATGCCTCCTCCACGGACCCGTTCAGGAGGCTCCCAGCGGGCCACAGCCTCCCGTAGTCGGAGCAGCAGGGGAAGAGGCCGCCGTCCGCGTAAAGGCATATCCTCGTGAAGGGCTCGGAGCACCAGGTGTCGGACTGGGCGTTTGGTTGCGGCAGCGAGGGTCTTTCAGGCTGAGCAGGTCGACTCGCCCGCTCTGTTCCGGATCTCGGGGGTGGCACCACGGAAGTAGGCGTTTGCCGGAAGGCCTGCGGACAAGAGGGAACTGCGGGGCAGGCCCCCTCGGCAGGGATGGGGGCCGTGGAGTCGGGGCATCCGCCTGCGGCCTGTAAG
Source organism: Deltaproteobacteria bacterium (assembly GCA_031263525.1). Lineage (GTDB taxonomy): Bacteria > Desulfobacterota > Desulfarculia > Adiutricales > Adiutricaceae > JAIRZX01. Next base: position 524 of record JAISFP010000414.1, read on the forward strand.
TGGGCCGTGTCATCCGTTTCGCAGGGGCAGGCCCCTGAGGCTTGGAATAGGGCCGTGTCGCCCGCTTCGCAGGGGCGGACAACCGCGGTCGGGAAGGGGACCGTGGAGGCCGAGACGTTCAGGCGGGCTCCGGCGACCGGGAAGGGGGACGTGGCGGCTGCGGCGTCAACCCCGGCTTCGCTGGCCATGTGGCCCCTCTCCACCACTGGGGAGTAGCTCTGGACGCTCAGGTAGTCCGCGAGCGGGGAAAATTTTTCCCTGAAAAGGGAGAGCTCGGACTCGGCGCCGTCCCTCATGACGAAGCTCGCCCTCAGGACCGGGATCCCCCGGCCCGAGGCCCGGCGTTCCGCCAGGAAGGCGCGGAGGTTCTCGAGAAGCCGCCGGAAGTCGCCCCCGGGCCGCGCCTTCCGGTACCCCTCCTCGGATCCGGCGTCCGCCGAGACCATGAGGCGGGTGAGCCCCGCCCCTATGAGCCTCCTGGACACGTCCGGGGTGAGGAGCTGGCCGTTCGTGATGAGGGAGATGTCCTTCATGCCCCGGGCGGCGGCCTCCTCGACCCACATGTGGGGGGAGTCCAGGAGCAGGGGCTCGCCGGTCACCCCGATCCTCACCGACATGAGGCCCTTCTCCTCGCCCTCACGGAGCGCCGCCGAGTAAAGCCCGGGGTCAAGGTCCAGGCCCATGCCGGGATAGGAGCCTCGACCCGCGCCCGCCGGGCAGATGGGGCAGCCCAGGTTGCAGCGCGTGGTCACGTCCGCGTCAAGATGCACGGGGAAGGGGGGGAGCTCCCCGCCCTCGGCCCGCCGGAAGGCCTCTCGGTACCTCGCGAAGTCCGGCCCTAGGGCGGCCTCGAGGGCGGCTTCGGGATCCGACGCCCCGCACTCCAGGGAGCTTCTCGAGATTCTCGCTTCCGTTGGGTTCGCGGGCATTTGACTGACATTCTCCAAGGTCTTCGGAAGACAGTCCGGGCTGAGGGGCGCTCCCGGAAGCGGCGGGCCGGCCTTGGGCAGGTTGCCGCCTCCGCAGGTGTCAGCAAGAGCGGCGCCAAGGAATCCGACAAAAAGGTAGAATTTTCCTCCGGGGGTCCGCGAGGGCCGGGGGACAGACCCCTTGCGGAAAGGCTTTGCCAGGGGTTGCTGAACATGGCGTCCGGCACCCGTGGGACAGGGCGGGATTCAAGGCAGCGGCGGAGGAGTGAGGTCTCCTGTCTGTCGGCGGGGCGGGACGGGCTTCCTGGGTCCGGCGGGTCAGGGAGCTATTCTGGTCAGCTGGGGGGCCGCGAGGTCTTCCTGGCCGCGGAGGAGGGCGGTTCTCTGGTCAGCAGGTGGGCCGCGAGTTCTTCCGGGCAGCGGCGGAGGAGGGCAGATCTCTGGTCAGCAGGTGGGCCGGGCGGTCTTCCGGACACCGGCGGGGGAGGGCGGTACTCTGGGCAGCTGGTAGGTCTGGCGGGATCCCGTGCTTCGGCGGAGGAGGGAGGTGCTCTGGGCAGATGGAGGGTCGGGCGGTCACCCGGGCCTCGGCTGGGGAGGGAGGCTCTCCGGGTCGGCTGGATGGCCTGGAGGTCTTCCGGGCGCCGGCGGAGGAGGGAGGAACTCTGAACGGCTGGGGGGCCGGGATTTCTTCCGGGAACCGGCTGAGGAGGGAGGTACTCTGGTCAGCTGGAGGGCCGGGCGGTCTTCCTGGCTTCCTGTGTTCGGGGTGGTCTCAGGGTTGAGGAGAGCAAGGCTGGAGGTCGGGTTCCGGGAGGGGGCGGCCGAGGGGCGGGGCGTTCTTCGGGGAGGGGAAGGGGGGGCCGCAGGAAATGCCGCAGGAGACATCCGGAAGGAGCAGGGCCGCGAGCCGGAATGCGAGGTCTTTCGCAGGCTGACCATGAGGTTCCGGCGGGTGCCCGGAAGAGTTTGCCTGGTGTCAGGCCGCGAGCACAAGCTGTTGGACAGGGTAGGCTGGTGATGGGAGGCGGGCGAGGGGGCGACAGGGGAGCGTGAAGGAGGCCTGAGGACTGGACCCTCAGATGACGGGACTGCCTCGGACGATCATATTATAGGGAGGCCGGGAACATGGCTGGAGATGTCTCTGCCAGCAGCCTGCAGCCCGTTGCTTAGAAGAAGTGTGAATCCTGTCATAATATCAGCGAAGTCATTTATGAATCTTAATGAAGTGGCAGGGGATGATTCGTCAAGGGGATCGCAGGGCGTGTCAGGGCAAAGGACAATGGATAGCGCAAGGAACGGGGAGAGGGCAGGGGACAGGGTTCGGAGCTGATATTGTGCCGGGAACGGGATGCTGCACCGGCTGGAAAAGAGTGACGTGGAAAGGGACGGAAAAGAGTGACGGGAACAGGGACGGCACAGGGACAGGAAAGTGTGTTGGCGCGGGGACTGCACAAGGGACGGGAAAGGATACGGAAGGACGCCTGGGGCCTGGGAAGATTCCTGGACACAGGGGTGATGCCGTCAAGTCTGACTGGCCGGCCGGTCGGGGCCGGGTGGCGGCCTCCCCCTATTCCTTGCTGGACGGGGCGGTGTACCTCAAGGGTTTTCTACATATGCTCGAAACAATTTCTGCATTCTTCCGGATTGATGGGGAGAAATCTGTCTTCCGACGCGTTGCGGGTTGGCTTGCGTCTTGCATCATGTTTCCCTCGAGACAGGGAGCCCCCTTCCGGAGTGTCCGGAAAGGATGAATCCCGCCGGTATGCCGCGGCGGGACGATGCAAGCGCCCTAGAAAGCGACCGGTGCCGAATGTTTGACATGACGCCCTGCGGCCAGCTGAGCCGCGAGTTCCAGGCCCTTTGGACCAATGCCGCCTCCTACGTGGAGAGGCTGGGGGAGGGCGAGCTCCACTGGTTCAAGGGGAGGCTCTCCATACCCCTCTACGAGCACTTCTCCTTCAGGCTGGGCAACCGGCTCTTCTTCGTGAGGCTGGAGGACTCCGAGGGCAGGCTCACCGCTCCCGGCACCATGGCCGGCCTTCTCGAGATCTCCGAGGCCTGCGCCGGCGTGCCACTGCTCATGCCCATGCGCAGCCTGGGCGGAATATGGCTGCCGTCGGTCCCGGGCTGGGGTCTCGTGGAAGCGAGGACCAGGGAGCCCGTGGATCCCAGGGGCCTCGTCACCTCCGAGCGGGTGCCCCTCACGGACTGGGAGCTCCACGACGCCGCAGTGAAGGCTGTAGTCAGGTCGCTCGGGGGGCGCAAGATCATCTGCTCGAGTTCGCATCCTTCCATAAGCCCGTCCGTATGGTTCCGCGGCGAGACCGGGGCGGAGTGGGTGATGGTCAGGGCCGCCCTCCATCCGGAGGCGGACGCGCAGCCCCCCGGGAATTGGGCCCAGATCCGAGAGGCCTGCGCCGAGCGCGGCTCCGGGAACGGCTACTTCGCGGTGGCGGTGCTTGCAGCGCGTGACCCCGAGACGGGAAAGGCGTCAGAGTCCGTCACCCTGTGCCGCGGGGATGACCCGGTGGTGCGCATCCTGCAGGTGCCCGTATACCTGAAGCCGGCACCTCCCGAGGATGCTCAGGACACGGCAGTTATGAACGAGGCCCCCGAGTCCGTGACGGAGGCCAGGGCCGTGTAGCGTGTCGGCGGGGCTTGGGCAGGTAGCGGACCTGGCGCGTGGCTGAAACAGCTTCAGGCCGTAGCCGGATCGATTTATTACCCGTTTAATTAAATGTCGGAATCTTCTTCCATCTTTAGAGACCGAATCATGGCGATGACATGCCAGATCTGATTGGTTTCACAATCTGCCCACACATAGGCTGATTGCCAAAATTCCGACATTTAATTAAACGGGTAATGAGCTTCAGAGATTGCGATCCTCAGGCATCCATCCGCGGAAGGCAATTTTGCTGAGGAGATC
>JAISFP010000417.1 GCA_031263525.1 Deltaproteobacteria bacterium
ATTTTAGCTATCAGTCCAGGTGTGGAAATGTCGGTCTAACCTCCAGGCCTGGTATCTTCGCATTATGATTCGCTACTAAATTATGGAAAAGATTCCGACATTTAATTAAACGGGTAATATTACCCGTTTAATTAAATGTCGGAATTTTGACTGTCAGCCTATGGGTGGAAAGACTGGGAAACAGCCCAGCCCTGCTATCTCCTCGTCATGATTCGCTCTAAAACATGGAAGAAGATTCCGACATTTAATTAAACGGGTAATATCTGTTCACGGAGGGTAACTATTCAGGTACCCCTCTATTGAGGAACTTTTTCGGAAGAAAAGAGTTATGTCGAGGAACGCCTGAAGTTGAAGAGTCAACTATTGATACTTCATATTGGGCAAATAATTTCCATAGAGGTCATTTTAGTCGGTAAGATCCCCCTGTTGAGTTCCAGTTGGGGGGGATACCTGAATGGTTACCATTTTCTAATATTTATCCGGAAGCGTAATATATTGGTTGGTGATGTTCTAAGGAAAAAGACTCCCGCTAGGGTCTCGTCAAGTGTTAAACTTAGGCCGGCGGCCATCCTCACGTCCGGGGGCCGGCCCGCCGTTTGCGTGTTCCTGCCTTACTTTCCTGGGCTCAGCTCCCCTGCCGCTCTTCTCGCGCGGGAGGCTTGCGTCCTGCCTGGCCGTTTCCGAGTGGGGCGGGGGAAGGGTGCCGGACGGGACCGGGCAGGGAGCGGAGCAGGGGGGACGGCACGGCAGACGGGTTCGGCGGAGTCGGCAGTTCCGGCGAGGGCTCGCGGGAGTGTCCCTTGCACGATTTCGCAAGCTAATTGGCGCCATCATTCATGAGGGCCGTCAAACGTTTGGAGATGACGTGCCGGCGTGACTTATGGCTCCGGGTCCTGTCCCGAGAAAGGCGACGGAATGGCTGTGGATCTCAGGAAGGGGGCTCTTCGCAAGGTGGATCTCCGTAAGGAGCCTCTCTGTGAAGCGGTAGCCGGGAAAGACGCCGAGCCCCTGAACGCCGGCGGCCTTGCGGACACGCCGCGGCCCGCCCCCGTGCCGGATCGGCCCTCGGCCTCGGAGCGGCTGGGCACGGTCCCGCCGATTTCCCACGGGAAGAGCTGGGGGGCTGGTCATGTCCTGTTCCTGATGGCTTTCATGGCCATTATGTCCTGGAGCGTGTGGGTGATTTTCTTTGACAAGCCGTCCAGGGGTCCTGTCACTTCCCCTACGAACCTGGCCGGGCAGGGATGGACGGGCCAGCAAGGGACGGTCCCGCAGGGGGCGGTAACAGTGACGCAAGGGACGGGCACGGTTCCGCCTGAGGACGATCCGGAGGCATTTCTCGACCCCGGGGCGTACGCCAGGCCCTCCGGTCGCTCCGGCGCGGGTCTCTCCATGAGAGAGTGGAGGTGGTGTCTCCGCCAGTGGGTTAGGTCAGACATCCTGTACAGGTTCTCCCTTGCAGGCGAGGGCACAGTGGAGGCTGATGCTGCTAGGGTTCGGTACAACAAGTGGGGGTGCAACGAAAATTTCCTGAACGGTGGATATGGGGTTGCAGAGCCCTTCGCCCCTCCCTGGCAGCTCGGTGTCGGTGAGGTGCGGTGGGCGCTGGGCGAGGTCATGGTCCGGAATCCGAACTTGGTCTTGCGTTCCGAGCATGTGGCCGAGTTCGCGCCCGGGGCGGTCGCCTATCTTTCCGAGGGCGAGGCCCTGGGCATCCTGGCGGCGCTTGGCATGCTGTACGAAGTCGACTTGGATGAAGGCGAAGCGGTTGCGCTGTCCCAAGGTCTAAGGCGGTTCCAGCTCTCGCTGGGGATACCTGTCACCGGGGAGCGGGACGCGGTTACGGCCGGGCTCCTGCGGAACTCGGTGTTCGGGAGCAGCGCGATTCCTTCAGGATGGACCCTGGTCCCTCAGCAGCCTCAGCAGCCTCAGCAGCCTCAGGAACCCGTCACCGTGGTGACCCGCAGTAACAGCTCAGGCCGTTCGGTGACCGTGGTCTACTGACCCGTGGAGTCCCTGAGAGTCCGTCTAGGCGGGCGAGCGTCCAGGTGGGCCGTTCCCCCGTCGGGGGGGGAAGGTGGCGAGAGCGTCTGCCGGTGAGCCTTGAAAGGTGCCGTAGGATGATGGTGAGGCATCTTTGCTGAGCCGCCACAGCCTCTTGTGTGGGTAGTAAACTGGTGTCCGGAGAGAGGGCCATGGCTGGTCGTAGGGCCAGCGGGGGCAGGGCCGGGAGCAGGGCTCCTTTCCAGCACAATTTAGGTGGCGAGATGGCTGTGGATCTCCGAAAGGGAGGGTTCCGGAAGGTGGATCTCCGGAAGCCTGAACTCCGGAATGTGGATTTCTGGAAGACGGATCTCCGGACGGAAGATCTCCATAAGGCGGATCTCTGGACGGAAGATTTCCGGAACGCGGATCTCCTGAAGGAGGTTCCCTGGAAAGACGCCGCGCCCCCTGCACCGGTCCCGGTTTCGGCTGGCCTGGCCGGGCTCTCTCCCGATGGCGTGGGCACCGTGCAGCCGTCAGGCTACAGGGAGAGGACTCCCGAGGTTGCGGCTCCATCAGGGATGGCCGGGGAGGCCGGGTTGCCCTTCGGGGAGGAGGAGACCCTGGCGCGTCCCGGGGGGCGGGAGGTTCTCCAGGGACCAGTCTGCGCGCCTGTTTCGCCACCCGTCCCAGGATCCGGTGGGGCCGGGCACAGTCCCGCCCCCCGACGGAAGCGCGGGCGGGCGGCGTGGGTCCTCCTGTGGGCGGCTTTCGCGGCTCTTCTGTCCTGGGACCTGTGGCTGACCTTCGCAGGGTCCCAGGTCCGGGGGCCTGACACAGCCCCAGCGGTCGGGGCCGGGTCGGGAACAGGGGCGGGATTGACGATCGCGCAGGAAACTGGGACGGGGCCAGGATTGACTGCCGCTCAGGAAACTGGGACGGGGACGGGATTGACTGCCGCGCAGGGAACTGGGACGGGGTTGGCCAAGGAATTGACAGGTCGCGGAGGGACGGCTGCGGCGCTGAGCGAGGAAGATCCTGAGGCATTGCTTGACACTAGGCTGTACGCCAGGCCGTCCGGCGTCTCTGGCGAGGGTCTCTCCTTAAGGGAGTGGAGGTGGTGCAACCGCCAGCTGGTCCGGTCTGACATCTTCCGCAGGTTTTCCTTTGAGGGCGAGGAACCACGGGAGGCCGGGGCGGCCCAGGATCGGTATGACAGCTGGGGGTGCGCCTTGTCCTCACCGAGCGAGGGAGAGAGGCTGGCCGAGGCCGTCGGCCCTCCCGGGCTGTACGGCGTCAGCGAGGTGCGGGAGGCGTTGAGCGAGGTCATGATTCGGAACCCATATCTGATAATGCGCCTAGAGTACGAGGTCGAGCTCGCGTCCGGGGCGGCCGGCTCCCTCTCCGAGGCAGAGGCATTGGGCTTTCTGGTGCTGCTGGGCATGTTGGACTACCAAGGCGACGGCAGCGACGCGGCTTTGCTGCCCCAGGCCCTGGAGAGGTTCCAGGCCGAACTGGGGATACAGGCCACCGGAGAGCTTGACGCGGTGACAGCCGGGCTCCTGCGAAACTCTGTCTTTCTGCACAGCTTGGAGCCCCTCCTGCAGGCAGGGACATGGACGGCGGAGCATGCGGGCGGGTTCGGTTCCGGCATCGATGCCGGCGGGGGCGACGATTTGGCGGGGGCGGCTTCCGCCGCCGCTCCTGCGGGGTTGGCTTCCACGGTCGCTCCTGCTGGTTCGGGGGCGAGCGGGGAGGTGCCGGAGGACGACCCGGAAGCCTTTCTGGATCCGGGGCTGTACGGGAGGCCCCTTTCCGGGGCGGCCACGCCCCTTTCCGAGAGGGAGGCCAGGTGGTGCCGCCGCCAGCTGGTCAGGGCGGACATCCTTCTGAGGTTCACGCCGGAGGGGGCAGGTTACGTTGCCGGGCTCGAGGCCTACTCCCGGTTGGAGAAGTGGTGCCCCGGCTCGCCGTATGACTGGCACCTGCCCGAAAATCCCAGCGAAGGCTCAAGGATGTCCGGGATACTGATGGCGAAAGAGGCCGCTGACGAGGCGAGGGTCTGGAACCCGGAGCTCGCGATGGACATGCATGACGAGCAGACGCTCTCGCCCGGGGGCCCGAGCGCCTTGGGCCCGGGTGAGGAGGTGGCGATTCTGCGGGCCCTGGGCTACGGCACAGGCGTGTCTTCCGGGGGGCAGGTCGCAGCTGTTCCAGGTGCCGTAAAGGCCTTCCAGGAGGATCTGGGACTCCCCGTGACCGGGGAGCTCGACCCCAGGACGGCCGGGCTTCTGCGCAACGCCATGTTCCTGCACAGCCTCGAGCCGTTCGACTGGCGGTAGCCACCCCCCGGCTGTCCGGGACGGCCGGAGGGGCCGGGACAGGTTTCCCGCTGTCAAGGAAGCGGCCCGGCTATTCTGGCGGAAGGGAGCCAGCCGGAGAATGGAAGCTGGATGACAGCGGGGTTCGGGAAAGGCGGGTCAGGTGGTCGCGGCTCCCGCCGGGAACGCGGCTCGGCCTCGTTCCCGTCCGTCCGACCTTTGTCAGCCCCCCTCCCCGGCAGGGGGCCATCCCGTCTGGACAGCTTCCACGGCGAGTGCCTTCCGGAGTCCGGCGGCGGGGGAGGCATGAGAGGATTCTGCCTAGGCTGAGTGCCGGGTAACCCTGTCCTGAGTGGGGCGGGCCAACATCTTCACTCGGCACCGTGCCCCGTGAAGGTGCCCGGTGACCCGGGACCCCGCACGGGTCCTTGAGACGGGGCCGGAATGACGAAGCGGGTTAAGGCTTTTGCGCTGTATGGGTTGGCAGCTTTGCTGCATGAGTTCTTGGGCAGCCTTGAGCGAGGAACTGGCGGCGTCCATGGGCCGAAGCGAGTGGCCGTTTTTCAGTCCGGAGCTCTCGGGCGGCCTTGAGTCCGGAACGCGCGGGGCCCTTGAGAGCCGCCACGAAGTTCCGGAAGGATGTCTTCGGTCCCGGCGGCGCACGGCGCTCCTGGGCATCGCTTTTTAGGAGCCGGACGGGCGGTTTACCTGCCAGTCGGATAGGGCTGAATGCTGTACAGTTCCTGCCCCATCTGGGCTTCGTCCCGCCTGACGCGGAGTCGTTTCGAGCTCCGTTCCGCGCCTCGTGCCGAGAAGCCGTTTAGTGAAAATTTCTGGTCTGGATGCAGGCTATTCGGGGTTCCGGGTTCGTCCCCGCCCGGTCCCCGGATCCGGGGTTGCGCTTTGGGGAAAAACGGCTCATAATCAGCCAAGTCCGACATCTGAGAGGCCGGGGCGACGCTGTCGTCTTGTCGTCCGCCCGTGGGTTGCGTTTTTCGCCCATCAGGCGGTCCTGCGGCTCTGCCGGCGTCCTTTTTCTTGACAGTTGCCATATCCTATTTTGGCAATATTCGCATATTGCATTCCAAAACAACTTGTTTGGGAGGATAGCAGATAGACAAAGCATAACAATATTCGTTTATAATCATTTTAATGTTATTTATAATGATTTATAAATATAAATCAGTCAAACCATCATTCCAAGTTTTCCTTCAACCCTAATATCACTCCATTTTCGAGACTTAAGTGGCAGATTCAATCAGCTTTTTCCTGTTTTGCCCGGCGGATTCCCGCCGGGATGCGAAGGATTCCGTCATCTCCGGGGGTGCGGGAGCCCTCATGAGGAGGCGCCGGCAGGGCATCCCGACTGTCGCGTTTTCGGCGGCAGGCGCCGCCTCTGGCCCGGCCTGGGCCGCGCCTGATGCGGCGGGAACCTCCCCTGGCCCGGCCGGGTCCGAGGTGAAGGCATGACGGACCTTCACGAGGAGGTGTCCGGCATTCCCGTAGCCCCTGACGGGAGCCCGGAGGCGGGCCCGGAAGGCGGCGGCCAGTCCGCAAAGGCTCCGGAGGCCCGGAGCCGGGTCCGCCTGCCAGGCCGGAAAAGGATCTGGGCCGTCGCCGCGGCCGTCCTGGTCTGCGCCGTGGTTCTCCTGGCGGTCCTGACGCGCCAGGATGACGGGGGTCATGAGAGCGGCCCGGAGACCGAGGCGTCGGATGCTGCTGTGCCTGATTCTGCGACACCAGATGACGGGCTAGCGGGAGCCGCGGCACCTCACGGCACACTGACTGACGTCCCGGCGGAAGGGGGGGACGCCCCGGCCGCAGGCGGGGACGGCTCGGACGGCGGCCTGGACCCGGAACTGTACTCGAGGCCGTCCGGCGTTGAGGGCGAGACCCTCTCGGTGAAGGAGTACCGCTGGTGCATCCGCCAGCTGGTCCGGACGGGCATCCTTCACAGGTTCGCGCCCGAGGGCGAGGATCCCGCTTCCGCCAGGGAGGCCCGGGTCAGCCTTGAGAGGTGGTGCGGCGGGACGCCCGAGGAGGGGATGACAGTGGAGGAGCTTCTGGGGCCGGGCCGCAGGCTCGGGACGCAGGTGGTCAGGGAGGCCCTGGCCGAGGCGAGGGAGCTCAACCCCGGCCTCGCGATGAGGGCCGACGCCGTGGCCGAGTTCGCCCCGGGAGGCCCGGCCTACGCCGACGAGGCTGAGGTCCGGGCCATCCTGGAGTACCTGCGGCTTCTCCCGGCAGGCGGTGTACGTGAGGCTCCCGGCCCTGATGTCGACCCCGGTTCTGGCCCCGATGCGGATCCCGGCCCTGGCCCCGACGCAGCTCCCGGCCCAGGCACAGACACCGCCTCAGACCACGGTCCCTCGTCCGGCGAGGGAGCTCTCCGCACGGCCCTGGAACGGTTCCAGGGGGAGGTGGGCATGCCCGTGACTGGCGAGCTGGACGCGGCGACCGCCGGGCTCCTGCGCAACGCCCTCTTCCGGCACAGCATGGCTCCCCTCCTGCAGTCCGGGACGGAGGAGGTTGCGGAAGGTGCCGGCTCCGGCGCCGGTGGGGACGGGGAGACCCCGGACGCGGCGTCGCCTGCCGCTTCGCAGGGTTCTGGGGGGAGCGGGGAGGCGCCCGAGGACGACCCGGAAGCCTTCCTGGATCCTGGGCTGTACGCTCGGCCCGTCTCCGGGTCGTCCGCAGGGGCGGGCAAGGCCCTTTCCGACAAGGAGGCCAGGTGGTGCCGCCGCCAGCTGGTCAGGACGGACATCCTTCTTAGGTTCGCGCCTGGGGGGACGGGTTCCGACGCCGGGCTCGCGGCCTTCGCCAGGATGGAGAAGTGGTGTCCCGGCACGCCGGACGCCTGGACCCTGGCGGGGAAGACCCGCGAAGCATCAGGGAGGGCCGGGATACTGATGGCGAGGGAGGCAGCTGACGAGGCGAGGGCATGGAACCCGGAGCTCGCTATGGACGCTCAGGACGCGGAGGCGCTCTCCCCCGGGAGCCCGGACGCGGTGGGTCCAGAGGAGGCTGGGTCTATCCTTGGGGCCCTGGGCTACGGTGCCGGCGGGTCTTCCGGGGGGCGGGGGGGTGCCGCGGTCGCGTCGCCTGACGCCGTGAAGGCCTTCCAGAAGGAGCTGGGGCTCCCCGAGACCGGGGAGCTCGACTCCAGGACGGGCGGGCTACTGCGCAACGCCATGTTCCTGCACAGCCTCGAGTCGTTCGGGGGGCAGTAGCCCCCATGGCGGTCCGGGCCGGTCGACGAGGTCGGGACAGCTACCCCGGCGGTCCGGGCCGGCCAACCTGGACGGGAGAGGTATCCTGGCAGTCCGGGCAGGTTGCCGTGGCCGGGAGAGGCGCACAGGCTGTCAATAAGGCGTCCTGCTGGGTATGCGGACGGGTGCCGGCCGGAGGAGGGAAGCTGGATGACCGCGGAGCTGAGGAAAGATGGAACAGGGGGGGCCGCGGCTCGGCCTGCCTCCCTGGACGGCTGGCAGCCGTCCGTCCTTCCTCCTTGGCAGGGGACGGCTCCTTCGGCAACCCTTCCTCCAGGATTCGCCCAGGTTCCGGCGCCTCGGCAGGGGCCCGTCACGTCAGGTCCCCTTCCTCCGGGATTCGCCCAGGTTCCGGCGCCTCGGCAGGGGCCCGTCACGTCAGGTCCCCTTCCTCCAGGATTCGCCCAGGTTCCGACACCTCGGCAGGGGCCCGTCACGTCAGGTCCCCTTCCTCAAGGATTCGCCCAGGTTCCGACGCCTCGGCAGGGGCCCGTCACGTCAGGTCCCCTTCCTCCAGGAACCGTCCATGTTCCCTTGCCGCCGAAGGGGCCCGTCCCAGGGCCTCATCTGCCAGGAACCGCCCAGGTCCCTACGCCGCGGCAGGGGGCGGTCCCGTCAGGGCCTCATCCGCCAGGAGCCGCCCAGGTCCCTCCGCCGTGGCAGGGGGCGGCCCCGTCAGGGCCTCCTCCGTCCGGAGCCGTCCAGCTCCCTCCGCCTCGGCAGGGGCCCGTCCCGTCAGGATCGGCTCCGGTGTCGCCGTCGCAAGGGGCCGTTTCGTCAGGAGCCGGGCCGGCACGGCCACAGTTTTCCGGACCTCCTGCGCCTTCAGGACTACTATCCGCTCCTCACCCGGCGAAGCAGCAGGCGGGCGGGCCCTCTCCCTCCGGGGGCTGGCCTCTCTGGTTCCTGCCGGTGCTGGCCTGCGCGGCCCTGCTCGCGATCCTGGCCTGGGCTTTCGGGGGCGGGCCCTCCGGCCTGGACGGAGGGGGGGCAGGGTCCGGCGGAGGAACCGGAGCGTCCGCCGGCGTCTCCGGGACGGGCGGCACGGGAAGCCTTGCTGGGGTGTCGCCGGTGCCGGTTGCTCCTGCCGGCGTGGCAGATCCTGCCCCCGCGGCTGTTCCGGCCGAAGTTCAGGGGGCCGGTCTGGGCAGTGGATCTTCTCCAGAGGCGGTGCCTGTCCCTCCTGACGGTGCCGGACGGGGCTCCGGATCGTCTCCCGTGGTTGCGCCTGTCCCTCCTGATGCTGCCGGAAGAGGTCCCGGATCGTCTCCAGGAACGGCGCCTGTCCCGCCTGACGGTGCAGGGAGGGGGCCCGAAACGTCTCCAGGTGCGTCTGTCCCTGAGCAGGGCGCAGGGGCCGGCGGCCCGACCTCCTCCGGGACTGCCGGCCAGGGCGGAAGCGGCCCGAGCTCGGCCGTTGCCGCCTACGGCCTGGCAGAGCCCCCCGACACCCCCGGGGTGCCCATGTCCCTGGGCGAGTTCAGGTGGTGCATGCGTGAGTTCTTGCGTTCGGACGTGCTGTTCCGCTTTGTTCCGCTGTGGGGCGGTGATTTCGGGCCGGCGAAGGCGAGCCTGGGCAGGTTCCAGCAGAGGTGCGCCGAGAAGGTCCCCTCCGGCGACGCCGCCTTCAACGAGGCGTTCGGGCCTCTGCACCGGTTCGGGGTGCTGGTCGTGCGCGAGGCACTGGACGAGGCGAGGGCGGCTAACCCCACCCTCGCCATCCGCCCGGCACCTCCGGAGGAGCTCCTGACCGAGGGCTGGACCGAGACGGTCACTGTCATGGAGGCCCAGCGGATACTGGATTTCATTGGGTTCGGGCCCCTGGAGCACGACGGCAGGATGGGGCCCATGACCAGCTCCTCCCTCCGGGCCTTCCAGGACGCCGTGGGCGTGGAGGCGGACGGGAACCTGGACAGGAGGACCGGCGCACTCCTTCGGAACGCGGCGTTCAACGGGAGCACGATGCCGGTGAAGTTCATCCCGGCCTCGAGACTCTCGGGAGGTTCCGGAGAGCGGCGGTAGAGGCCGGGATTTCGGGAGACAGGGAGTCGGGATGTCCGGAGGTCGGGAGTCCAGGAGGCCCAGAGGTCGGGTGGACGGGAGACCCAGAGGTCGGGAGGCCCGGAAGCCCGGAGGTCCGGAAGCCCGGAGGCCAGGAGGCCGGGAGGCCGGGAGGCCGGAAGACCCGGAGGGCGGGAGGCCAGGAGGCCCGGAGGTCGGGAGGCCAGAAGACCCGGAAGTCGGGAGGCCTGGAGGCCAGGAGGTCGGGAGGCCAGGAGGAGAACTGTTGGACAGCGGAAGCCTGGAAGACTACCATCAATTGTTTAAGAGGGCGGAGATGAGGACGCCGGAAGTTCAGGCTTGCGAACGTTGCTCCCGGAAGTGTCTGTCAGCCGCAGGAGAGGGCCAGTATTCCTCTCCAGCAAAGGTGGGTGCATGGTGACCGGAACGACCCGAAAGATGGGATTCGGCGGCATACCCGGGCTCGCGACCGATCCGGACGAGACCCCGTCCCTTGCCACGAGGCTGTCGGAGCCTGCGGCACAGCCCGCTTCCCCGGCCAGGCCGCCGGACCAGGGGGGGCGGCCTCCTTCCGTAGCCATGCCGCCGGCCCCGCCTCCGTCCCTGGCCAAGCCCCAGGCCACGGAGGCACAGCCTCCGTCCCTGGCCAAGCCCCAGGCCACGGCGGCGCAGCATCCGTCCCTGGCCAAGTCCCAGGCCCCGGCGGCACCTCCGCCGTCCATGGCAAAGTCTCCCGCCCCCGTTCCGCCTTCCGTTCCGGGTGCCGCCAGTCCTGGCCAGGGATACCCGCCGCCGTTCGATTCAGTTCCTCCGTCACCTTCCCCGCCAGGCTCCGCGTCCCAGGCACCTCCGGCTCCGGGCTCCGCGTCCGCAGGCCAGTCTTCGTCCGGGTTCATGCCGTTGTCTGCTCCATGTGCCGGTCCTGACCCTTCAGCGTCGCCGGGCCTGACGCCTCAGTCACCTGCAGGTGCCGGACCGGCCCCGGACCCGTCCGCGCCGAAGGGCCTGACGTCCCCCTCATCTTCATCCTTGCCTTCAGGCGCCGGTACCGCCCCGTCCGGATCGCCCGGCCTTCAGCCTCAGTCGCCTCCAGACGCCGGCCCCGGCCTTTCGCCACCGCCGGGCCCGGCAACGCCGCCGTCTCCAGGCGCCGGTCCTGACCAGGCCGCCCTGCCAGACCCGGCATCCCCCTCGCACCCCGAGTCAGGGGCCTCGCCCTCCGGCCCGTCCTCGCCCTGGCCTTCCCTTCCCCCTCCTCCCGTGCCCCTGCCGCCCGAGGCCGGGCCGTCGGGCGGGCTCTCCGGCGGATGGAAGGCGGTGATAGCCGTCCTGTGCCTGGCGGTGGCCGGTCTCCTGGCGGCCCTCCTGCTGAGGGGCACTTCCGGGACCGGGCCCGAGCTGGCCGGGGCCGGGGGCCCGGCGGCCCCGGCCGGGCGCGAGCTTTCCGGTCCGTCCGCGGACGCCGGCGGGACTGGAGCCGGGGCCGGAGAACCGGGGTCCGGAGCCGTGCCGTCTTCCGGACCTGTCCCAGGTGCCGCAACCGGGGCAGGGGCCGCCGGGGCTGTCCCCGGGGCGGGGGAAGGCGTCCCGCCGGCCGGCGCCGGAGACTCCGGGGAGGCATGGGCCGGGACCGGAAACATGCCCGACGACTTCGAGTACAAGGGCGTGCCCATGAGGATCCCCTCGGGGGATCTCACGAAGCCCCTGGATCTCCCGGAAGGGTGCTGGTGCGCCATGGCCCTCGCCAGGGCGGACGTGCTGTACCGCTTCGCCCCGGACGACGAGGCGGCCTCCGCAAGGTTCGAGATCCTCGAGGCCACCAGGCTCCAGTGCCAGGGGAGGCCGAACCCTCCCATGGAGCTCGCCCTCGAGGTCTATTCCAAGATGTACGGCCTGGGCATAAGCATCGTGAGAGAGGCCGTGAACCAGGCGAGGGCCGACAACCCGGATCTCGCGAGGCGCGGCGGCCCTCCCTACGGGTTCCCGGACACGGGCAGGCCCGGTCACGCGGTCGTGAAGGAGATGCAGACCCTGTTAAACGTCCTGGGCTTCAGGCCGGGGCCCGAGGACGGGCGCATGGGCCCCATCACCTCCGAGGCGATAGAGGGGTTCCAGCTCATCATGGGGCTGCCCATAACCGGCCAGTTCGACGCCACGGCCGTGCAGCTCCTCAGGAACTGCATGTTCACCCTGAGCGACAGGCCGGTCACTATCGGCGAGTACGATCCCTCCGAGCAGAGGTTCGGCAGGCCGTAAGGGCCTGCGGGGCGGCGGGCCAGGTGCTCATGAAACGCTCGACTGGTTTCGTGAGCCGGTGTCGGCAAGCCGGCAGGAGGATATCAGTGGAGTCCAGATGTTTTTCAGTCGAACAATTGATGAAGCAGGCTTTATCATGGATCGGTTCGTCAGCCAGTTTTTCTGGCGTAGTGTCGGGATACGTTGCCCTGCTTGACGAACACGATAGCAACGAGCGGTCCGGAACGGAAGGGTGGCGCTGGTAGCGTTTGAAAACCTGGTTTTGGAAGCGCTTCGGAAACCTGGCAGGGATCGGTCATGGAGGCGAGGAGGAGAGCATGGATAAGGCAGACGGGATGGAAGTGATTGCAGGTCCTGTGGTTATGGGGAAGGACTCCGTGCAACATCCGCATCAGGTATCCGAACACGATCCTGCGCAGTCTCGGTCGAAGGGGACTTCCCAGTTCAGGCTTCAGGCGTACGGCCTCTCAGAACATATCAATGGTTTAGAGAGGATAATTGTTTTGAAGATTGTCGAGTTTGTCCTGGCGATTGCCATCGGGACTTTGGTGGCCATGAGGCTCATCTTTTCAGTCGAAGCTGTGTTGGGCGGAGAGAGGCCGGCGATCCTGACCGACCGGTGCACCGAGGCGGGACCGCATCAGAATCCTGATCGGGAGCCTTACGGGTTTGAACCAGAGGACATTCGCCCGATTTTTTTAAGGTGACGGTGAAGCAGGTCGAGCGCATCTCCAATGTTGTGTTTAAAGCCAAGGAGGCGGCCAGTGACATGTGTAAAGGACATAGCCGGGACGGTATTGCTTACGGCGTACGTGATTATTCTTATGGCATACCTTTTGAATCTCGACAGGATCGGTGGCCCTCTCCTGTTCGCGAGAGACGTGGTGGCAGTTGCCGTCTTCGGACTGGATCGTGGAACTCCCGGGACATATGCCCGTGAACAGGAAGTGATATCGTATCCCGAGCCTGAATACGATATCCCGCCCGCTGACAATTACGTAGAGCTCAGCATGTCACAGCTCCGTTGGTGCATGATGATGGAAGCTAGGATGGGGGTCATTGAGGGTTTTGCAGCATCAGATGATGAGAAACAATCTGCTGTTTCGTTGTGGAAACATTATTATTCGGCATGCATTTCTAAGAGATACGGTGGTATCTCGGCGATCTTAGCGTCACCGGAAATTTCCGTATTCGGGTTGTCTGTTGTGAAGGACGCCGTTTCGGTTGCGAAAGCATCCAATCCGAGGCTGGTATGGTCTGAGAAGGCAGGTTCGATAAAATTACCAGGCGGGATACGAGGCGCAGAGGTGCTCACGGAAGTGCAGCACATCTTGAACTTCCTTGGCTTTGAGGCAGGGACGGCTGACGGACGGTTCGACTCTGAGACCTTCACTGCCGTGAGGCATTTCCAGCGGACGGTAGGTCTCCCTGACACAGGGACGGTGGACGAGGCTACGGTGGCTCTTCTCAGGTGTTCACTTTTCGCCATGAAGTATTATCCCATATCTTTCAGGCATCGAAGCTAATGCTGACGGGTAGTGTCGACTGCTGGAGTCGGACGTCTTTCAGCAGAAACGGAGGCCTGAAAGCGAGAGTGTTTGCGGGCTGGATGATCTTGATGGTCACGAGGATAAGGGTGGGATTAGTTGAATGATCTTGGCGGATACGATTGCCGGGGATGACGAGGTGACGAAACGGAGGGAATTTTATGGCAGGGTCAAGAAAATCGGGAGGTTTCTTGGGGCTCGCACGTCTTGTAACGGATCCGGCACGGCTTCCAGCTCTTGGCGGAACTCACGGAAATTCTGGGCATTCCGGGGCATCATCATTGGGCGGGACTCGTAATTTGAGACCAGACCATACCACTTCAGGCTTAGCCGACGTTGGGTGGTCCATTGTTATCTGTGCTGCCCTGATACTGTTCTCTTCGAGCGTATGGTTCACCTTCATCAGGCCAGATACTGGTTCCGTCGGCAACGGTGCCCCGGAGCAGTTCGAGGTTCCTTTGTCTCCTGCCCAGGTGTCCGATAGGACGCCGGATTTACATCCTGCGGTAACGGAAGTGGAGGAAGGCGGCTGGTGGACAATTGGACTTCATGACAGTTCGTATAGGATGCCATTTGGTTCGGCAGACACAAAACCGACGATGGAAGAATTTAGATGGTGCAAGAGACTGCTAATCAGGGTAGACATTTTGAACAGATTCACCCCGATTGGAAGCAACATTGACCATCTGCTGACGGATAGGCAACTTTTAGACAATCTTTGTTTAACAGACAGGATTATGAACGCATGGTTTGACGCCGGAGAGACTCTGGGGCGTACTCACCAGACTTTCGGGCTGATTGCTACCAGGGACATCCTCGACGAGGCAAGACAAATGAACCCATCGCTTGTCATGCGCTCGGTTTTAGAAGAAAGCTTGCCGCCGGGGCAGTCGTCCGTTGTCACTGTAAGAGAGGCCCAGAGAATTCTCCAGGTCCTTGGATTCTATTTTGGAGATGTCGATGGTGTGGGTGGTCCAATGACCAGACAGGCCATAGAAAAATTTCAACGGTTCATCGGATTACCTGCCAACGGATGGCTTGACCTGAGAACAGGAACACTTCTCAGGAATTCAGTTTTCATGTTCAGTTTGAATTCTTTCAAGAACTAGGAGCTTTATTTGAGGTGTCAGCACTTTATCCTAAAATGGGAATGACTTTCGAAAGACTTGACTGGAAAGTCTAGAAGGAATAGTGTTAAGAATGAAGAGAGCCAGGATGGGATGAAACAAGAACGACATTGAAGTTTAAAATTTTCATTTATCCTGTTGACAGGTGAGTCGCTAGCTGTCAATCATGTTACGCAAATGCATGATATTCCGGGATTCCTAAGTCTTGCTTAATGATGTTAATCGGAGACGTTACAAAAGCGGTCTAATAAGCCGGCTTGGGATGCGATGTTTCAGTGAGAAAACGTGATTGTCCGTGATGCTTTGGCACTGTCTAGGACTCACAATTTCTCTCTGGTACGTTCCGTTCCAGATCTGCGGCTCGGGCTTTACGGGGCCGTCTACGAGGTGGATGTGCTCTTGACCATGAAAGGACTTGGCCCTGGCTCGGCATACGTAGCCTTGGGCCTCGGATGACCAGGGGAGATCAAGGCTTTCCAGAATGCCGTGGGCCTCTCCGCCAGCAGAAATCTTGACTGGGATACGTTCCTCCTGTTGCGGGCGGCTTGTCTGCTCCCTTTCCACGCCCTGGCTTCGATAGTCGGCGGCTGACCGGGCACTGGCTGATTGGGGTTGGGACGTGGATGTGGATGGATGTTGAGGTGGATTTGGGAATGGGAGTAGGAAGGGTAGTCGGAGCAAGAGTGCAGGATACGCCTGATGCCGGAGTTAGACGTAATCCGTCGGGCATCGAGCTCTAGCAGTTGACTCGGCTGAGAACCACCTCGTTTGAGAAAACAATGAGAAAAATGAAGACTTGCCCTAAAGGCTAGGAAAGGGTATAGGGTAGGCTAAGGTCAGGGCAGGGCGGTTCTGGCAGGTGAATCAGGGATTGGGCTGGTCAGGAAAATTTGGTGCGGGGCAGGAGGCTTACCTGAGGGGGTCGCTGGCTACTCGGACACTGCGGAAAGGAGGTCGGGTGATGGCAGGCACGGCGAGATGCGGAGGCTTCAGGGGCCTGGCGGATCTGGCTACCGATCCGTTGCGGTTGCCCGCGCTTTCCGGAGGCAGGCGATCCTCGCTGGACCTGCAAAAGTCACCTCTGGCATCTCCGGCGCGGGTCTCTCCGGGAAAGTCTGGGTCGTCATCGACCGTCTCCCTGCCGCCAGTGGCGAGGGCACCGATCCGGGGACAACAGGCGAGTACTCCCACGGCCCCCGCGCAGTCCTGGAGCCTTGCAGTTTTGGGGATAATTATTTTTGCGGTTTTTATCATCTGGGCTGTAAAGTACAATTTCGGCGGTTCCGGGACTTACAGGGGATACTCTTCAGCCGGCACAGGGGGGGCAGTTTCCCGTTCCGTGCCAGCCGTAGGGAACTCCGCCCCCGGCATGCCTCCCGCGCAGGTGGCGGCACCACCTGCTCTTCCGCTGCCGTGGGAGACCGTTTCGGGGGAGGCGTTCGCCGTCGGGGAGACGGTCTGCCGCCCACCGGCGGCAGGAGGCGGAGCTCTGGACACGGGCGCAATCTGCTGGTGCATCCGCGAATATGCGAGGCTCGACTCCGGAGCCCCCTATGTTCTTACGGAGGCTGAGGCGCTGGAGTGGCGGGGCCGTCAGGATACCGTTATCGGGCTGTGCCGGGAGGCCTGGGACATCGAGGGGGCCTATCGTGACGCATACGCGACCCTGGCGGCTTTCGGGCTCGGGATCCTGGCGGAGGACCTGAGGCGCGTCCGGGAAAGGAATCCCGGGCTTGTCACGACGGCACCGGATCCTCCTCCGGGACCGGGGGGCCGCCGCCACGATGTCAGGGAGGCGCAGACCATCCTGAACCTCCTCGGATTCGGGCCGCTCGTAGTTGACGGTCGGTTCGGCCCCAGCACCTCGGCGAGCATCAGGGCCTTCCAGGAGACCGTAGGCGTCCGGGCCACTGGGAAGCTGGACGGGGAGGCGCAGAGGCTTCTCCGGAACTCCATCATGTTTCCCTCGTTTGCCCAGTTTCCCCTTAACGACGACTGAGCTGGGGTTTGATCTCCGGGGATCCTGGACTCCTGGAAACATGATTTCCGGGGAGCTGGGTTCCGGGGATCCTGGACTTCGGCGAATCTCGTGACCTGCGGACTATGGTCTTTGGAGATCCTTGGGTCCTGTGATAATGAACTTCTGGGACGGGGGGCCCTGGACATTACGCTAAGAATGGCACGGAAGGGCCAGGGCCCTGCCTGACGCGGTCGAAGACCCGTCGCCCTGGCGGAATGGAGCCGGGGGCCTGGTCTCCGGGCTTCGGCTGCCCGTGACCCGGCCACGCCTGACTGGGGCCACATTCCAGGGCTTAGCCCGTCGTGCCCGGTCCTCGAGTCTCATCCGGTCTCTCGTCCGTCCACACCAGGTTTTTCAGTCTCGGTCGGCAGCTTGCCCTTCCGTGCCCCCGCCGGCCCCTGCAGGCTACCCCCTTCCGACGAGCCGCCGTCAGGCGGCTGGGGGGAGCTCCCAGACGGTTCGAAGAAGGCATGTGGCGGTGTCCGGATCATTCAGATCAGGCAGATCAGGGGTGTCCGGAACATTCAGATCAATGGTATATTGCATTATTCCGGAAAGGAGCATCTCATATGTCGAAGAAGAACGTCGGAAAGCGCTCGAAGAAGCATGGCGGCCTGGCGAAGGCCCCCGCCGTACCTGTTGCGGGTTCCAGCCCGTCCAGCCAGGCGGGCCGGAGGAAGGCCGCCTCCGCCGGTCGTACCGTCAGGCCCTCCGCGCCCCGCAGGCGGAGGGCGCTGGCCGAGGCTGCGGGCCGGAAGTCCGCAACGAGGTACGTGTTGGCCGCGCTGATAGTCGTGGCGACCATCGGGCTGTGCTTGGCCTTTTTAGAGGGAGAGAGCACCGCGCCTCCGGGCGGCGGCCAGACGGCCCAGGTGGCCGCGGGGCAGGGAACCCCGACCGCCGCAGGCACCTCCCCGGTCCAGCCCGTCCCCGAGACGCTGGGCTCGTCTCCGGCGTCGCCTGGCGCGGGTGCGGCGGGCCAGCCGTCGGCCTCGCCGGCGTCCGGGGTCACGCCTCCCACGGCGGCCCCGCCGGTGCCGCCGCCAGGTGATACCGGCGCACGGGCTCCTGACGGACAGGGCGATTCGCCGGCAACGTCCGGGGACGGGCCCGCCGGGTCACCAGTTGGCGGGCCTGAGGAGTCCTCCTCGACAGACCCGGCTGACGGGTCGGCGGAGACCGCCGAGGGCGAGCCGGGTGACGGGGCAGAGCCCGCCGAGGGCGACACGGATTCCCCAGAGCCCGGGACCGGCCCTGAGCAGGCGGACGGGGCGATCGCCGAGGCCGCGAGCTTCACGGCCGGGGCTCTCGAGTGCAGCGAGCCTCCGGACGACGGCTCCAGGCTGGACGCCGGCCAGGGCTGCTGGTGCCTTCGCGAGACCGTGAAGGCCGAGATCCTCTCGAGCTACGGTCCGGAGGAGCCGGGGGAAGCGACCCGACGCCTCGAGGAGGTCTCCAGGCTCTGCGCTGGCGCGAGGATGTCGGACAGGGAGGCCGTGAAGGCCGCCAGGGAGGCTCTCCTGCCCGAAGGCATGACGATAGTGCGCGACGCCCTCACCGAGGCCAGGGCGGCGAACCCCCAGCTCGTCCGGAGGGTCGAGGTCAAGGGGCCCTCGGGACCCAGGACCACTGCCTCGGAGGCTCAGAGGATGCTCACGGCGCTGGGCTTCGATCCGGGCAGGGCGGACGGCAGTTTCGGCAAGAAGAGCCGGGACGTCCTCGCTGCCTTCCGGGAGAGGGTGGGCTGGGAGCCCGAGGACAAGGACCGCCTGGGCGCGGAAGACATCGGTCTCCTCCGCAACGCCTGCCTGCTGCTGAGCTCAGAAGCCTTCAAGCCGTGACGGCGGGGGACCTGCCTCCAGGCCGCAGGGCGGCCTGGCTGGCCTCCTGAGCCTGGACGTCCCCCAGAAAGCCTGCTTTCCTGGCCGGGCGGCTGGGGACCTGCCACCTGCGGCAAGACGGCACGTGGGTTCCGGCTTCACGGACTGGCGGCAGGCGGTCTGCCTGTGGCAGGGCGACCGGGGGAAGGTCTCCTTTCTCGGGTTGGCGGCTGGGGATCTGCCTCCCAGCCGCAAGGCTGCCGGGGGGCTGCTTCCCTGAATGGGCGGGTTGGCGCCTGTCTCCAAGCCTCAAGTCTTCCTTGAAGTCCAGCTTCCCCGTCCAGACGACAGGGGATCTGCCTCCCGGACGTAAGGCGGTCGATGGACCAGCTTCCCCGTCCAGACGACAGGGGAGCTGCCTCCCAGACGTAAGGCGGTAGAAGGACCAGCTTCCCCGGTCAGGCGGCTGGGGGCCCGCTTCCCAGTCTCAAGGCTTCCTGGGAGTCCCCGGCTTCCCCGGATTGGCAGCTGAGGCCTGCCTTCCAGCCGCAAGGTTGCCGGGGGGGGGGGCAGCTTCCCCGGTCAGGCGGCTGGAGGCCCGCTTCCCAGTCTCAAGGCTCCCTGGGAGTCCCCGGCTTCCCCGGATTGGCAGCTGAGGCCTGCCTTCCAGCCGCAAGGTTGCCGGGGGGGGGCAGCTTCCCCGGTCAGGCGGCTGGGGCCCGCTTCCCAGTCTCAAGGCTCCCTGGGAGTCCCCGGCTTCCCCGGATTGTCAGCTGAGGCCTGCCTTCCAGCCGCAAGGTTGCCGGGGGGGGGACAGCTTCCCCGGTCAGGCGGCAGGGGGCCTGCCTTCCAGCCTCAAGGCCACCTGGGAGTTCGGTTTCCTCGTCCAGACGGCAGATGCCTGCCTTCCAGCCCCAACCTCAGGGCGACCAGGGCGTCCAGCTTCCCCGGCCATACGGCTGGGGACCTGCCTCCCTGCCTCAGGGCTGCCTGGGGCCAGCTTCTCCGGTCAGGCGGCTGGAGGCCTGCCTCCCAGCCTCAAGGCTGCCGGGGGGCCAGCTTCCCCGGCCATGCGGCAGGGGGCCTGCCTCCCTGCCTCAAGGCTGCCGTGGGGCCAACTTCCCCGGCCATACGGCAGGGGGCCCGTCTCCCAGCCCCAAGGCGGGCGATGGGCCTGCTTCCCCGGCCATGCGGCAGGGGCCTGCCTTCCAGCCTCAAGGCTCCCTTGGCGTCCGGCTTCCCCGGAATGCCAGCTGAGGCCTGCCTCCCAGCCGCAAGGCGGAAGGGGGGTAGCTTTCCTGGTCAGGCGGCGTGGGCCTGCCTTCCAGCCTCAAGGCTCCCTGAGCGTCCGGCTTCCCCGGAATGCCGGCTGAGACCTGCCTCCCAGCCGCAAGGCCGCCTGGGGAGGCCAGCTTCCCTGAACGGGCGGCAACGGGGACCAGTTTTCCTGGCCTGCTGGCAGGGGGCCTGTCTCCAGACATCCAAATCAGCCGGATGCCTGACTTCACCTGACGGGCGGCAGGGGGCCTTGCGCAAGCCGCCTGGATGGCTGGGAGGCGTCCGGCAAGGGTGCGGGGCGTTGCCTGACGGCCGCTACGCTGGGGCTCATGACAGGCAGACCCGTAGAGGGGGCCGGGAGGGCTCGGATGAAAGAACCGCTGGGTTTCGAGGGGATACTGGACCTGGCGACGGATCCGTCGCTTGTCTCCGTCGGCGTGGCCCCTCCGGTCGAGGGCCCCTTCACCGGGCCGGTTTCGGCACGGGGACTGTCGGAAGGGCCTGGCCCGCCTTCAGGTCAGCCAGATTTCGGGCCGACCTCCCAGTCCCTTCTCGTGCTGAGGTCGTCTGGCGAAGACGATCGTGACCAGGGGCCTCCCGATTCCGGGGTTCCCCCCCATGAGATTTCCTGGGAGACGTGGGAGCCCCGGAACCCGTCACGGGAGCCCGTGCCGCCACCGCCGCCTCACGTCGTGCCGGGTGATCCTGCGGACGTTGAGCCGGATGCCGGGACTCCCCCGCATGAGCTTTCCTGGGAGCCTGGACCGTCCCGGAACAATCCACGGGAACAGGGGCCGCCCCTGAACCCGCCACCTGAGCCGGGTCCGCCCTCGCCGACGCTTGTCGCGCTGAGGGATCCCGCAGACGATGAGCCGGATGCCGGGCCTCCCGCCCTCGAGCTTGCCTGGGAGTTGGAACCGGAGCTGAACCCGCCCTCCGAGCCGGGACCGGCCCGGAACCATACCCCGGAGACCGGGGAGCCCGTGGGGCCGCTCGCCGTGCCGTGGGATTCGGCGGACGATGTCCCGGATGCCGGGCCTCCCGCCCTGGAGCTTGCCGGGGAGCCGGGGCCGGCCCTGTACCCGTCACCGGACCCCGGAAGTCCGCCGGACTCGCTCTTTCCAGGAGACCGCGTCGAAGGCGGAAGTGAGCCCGGGGACGCCGGACCTCCCGCGCCCCCGTCACCCGTGGCTTCCCAGGCCCCCGTGCCGGAGGGACGGGACAGGGACCGGCCCGGACTCCTCGCGCGGCTGGATGGACGTATCGGGCGGGTTCCGAGGTGGGCGAAGATTCTTGCGCTCGCGGCCATCCTCGTCCTGAACCTCTGGTGGATTGCGTGGCCTGGCATTTTCGGCGGCCGTGACGGGGGCGAGAAGGCTCCCTCCGGAGGGCTGGGTCCTTCCGCCTTTGTCTCCGAGGCGGCTCCGGCCGGGACCCCGTCGCCCGGAACAGCCCTGTCCCCGTCAGGCGGCCACGGAGCCGATCCTGTCTCCGCAGGGCCGGGCCCAGTCCCGGGGGGCGGGTCTCCCGCATCTCCACTGGACCCCGCGGTCGCTTCGTCTTCCGGGACGGGGGAGATCTCCGTGAACCCCGCGCCTCCCGCGTCCTCCCTGCCGTCCGGGCCGGGAGAGGGCTTCAAGGCAGGCGGGCTCGAGTGCCGCCGGCCCCCCGCTGACGGGACGGAGCTGGACGCGGGCGAGCTCTGCTGGTGCATGGCCAACGGCGTGAGGGCGGAGGTGCTGATGCTCTACGCCGCGACGGCGCTGGAGAGGCGCAGGGCTCAGGCTGCGCTTTTCGTCTGTTTCGGCAAGGACTCCCCGGTCGGAACCAGGGAGGAGGCCTTCCAGGCGGTGTTCCCCGAGGGGATGAGGATCGTGGCCGCGGCGGTTGCCGAGGCTAGGGGCGCCAACGGCGGCCTGGAGTTCCGCGGCCCCCTCCCTCCGGTGGGTTCCGGGGGGGAGCCCGGCATGTTCCTGGAGGTCCAGAGGATCCTCTTCTACCGTGGCTTCGCACCCGGCATCCCCGAGGGTGGCTTCGGGCCCCGGTCCGAGGAGGCCCTGAAGGCCTTCCAGAGGATTGCGGGCGTGGCAGTCACTGGGGCCGTGGACGGGGAGACGCTGGCGCTCCTGAGGCTCTCCTGCATGAGGTCCACGGGGGAGCCGGTGCCTTAGCGCCCGGGCCGAGGCGCGGGACAGGGCAGGGGGATGGCCATGAGGAAGGGGTTCAGGGGGCTAGAGGATCTTGCGACGGATCCGTCAAAGCTCCCCGCGCTTGCCGGAACCT
>JAISFP010000491.1 GCA_031263525.1 Deltaproteobacteria bacterium
TCCTTCCGGCAACCGTCCAGAAGGCCCCGTAGTTACGGAGGTATCCGTTCACGGGTAGGTAGCCCTAGCCACGGAGGTAGCCTGTCCTGGAGCTGGAAGAAGGCCGCTCTGGGCCTGGAGGAAGTCGGTTCCGGACCTGGAAGATGGCAACTCTGGACCTTGAGGAAGGCTGTCCTGGACCTGAAGGGAAGCCGCTCTAACCCGGGAGGAAGGCCGTCCTGGCCCAGGAGGAAGGACTTCCTGGACCTGAAGGGAGGCCCTCCTGGCCACGGAGGAAAGGCTGTCCTGGCCCAGGAGGAAGGACTTCCTGGACCTGAAGGGAGGCCCTCCTGGCCACGGAGGAAAGGCTGTCCTGGCCCGGAGGGAGGCCCTCCTGGCCACTGAGGAAGTGCCGTCTTGGCCGGGAGGAAGGCCTTCCTGGTCCAGGAGGAAGGATTTCCTGGACCTGAAGGGAGGCCCGCCTGGCAACGGAGGAAAGGCCGTCCTGGCCCGTAAGGAGGCCCTCCTGGCCACGGAGGAAATGGCGTCCTGGTCCGGAGGAAGGCCGTACTGCACCAGGAATGAGGATGATCTGGGTCCTGCTGCAGGTGTCCCCGCTTTTGTCTGTGAACAGATACCGATTTTTTTACAGTCCCATCCGTTTATTCCCGCATGAAGCCCGTGACCGTGCGATTTTTTTACAGTCCAGACCATATCATCCTTCATGAAGCCCCTGACCGTGCGATTTTTTTTAGAATCCTTTCCGTGTCATCCCGCATGGAGCCCCTGACCGTGCGATTTTTTTACAGTCCCGACCGTGTCGTCCCGCATGAAGCCCCTGACCGTGCGATTTTTTTGAATCCCGACTGTTTCGTCCCGCATGAAGCACCTGACCGTGCGATATTTTTGAATCCCGACTGTTTCGTCCTGCATGAAGCACCTGACCGTGTGAGTTTTTTTGCAGTTCCGACCCGTCCATCCCGCATGAAGCCCCTGACCGTGCGAGTTTTTTGAAGTCCCGACCGGGCTGTCCGGGGCCTTCCCCCAGGAAGCCCCGGCCCGCCCGGGGCAAGCGAGCACTCCGCCGGGGCCTGATCCGCCGGTCTGGCTCCGCCTGTCCCCTGCCTCCCCGGCTGGCTTTCGCGTTTTCGTGCCCTTAAGTCCTTCCGGACAGGTCCCAATGAATCATTGCCGGCTTTGGCGGTAGCCTTCCGTCCTGAAGCCGGCTGTAACGCCGGGACACAGAGCGGTCGGGGGGGGACGAGCCCGGTTTCTCCAGTGATTTCGGCTGCTTGGGCGTTCTGGCGCCGTGACTGTCGAATTTCGGGCGCTGACCGGGCCGGGACGCCGCTCCGGGATGTGCCGGTATTTTTTCACGTGATTTGAGGTGCCTGTGTACTCCGGCACCGTGACAACCGCCTTTTCATTCTCCGCCATCCAGGGCCACTTCAGAGGCCGCGGCGGGACGTGCGGGCCCTCCCGGACAATTATCTCCAGTGATTTCGGACACTTTGGGACGCCCGAGCCATGAAAGCCGGGTTCTCCCTGCCCGCCGTCCGGGGCCGCCTCGGGGCCAGGGCGAACCGGCCTGACAATTTGACACTGTGATTTCGGGCACTTGGAGATGGGCGCTCCGTGAAGGCCGGGTTCTCCCTGCCCGCCTTCCGGGGCCGCCTCGGGGACAGCGCGAAACTGCCTGGACAATTTTCCCCTGTGATTTCCGGCACTTGGAGATGGGCGCTCCGAGTAGGCCGCGTTCTCGCTGTCCGTCTTCCGGCGCCGCCTCGGGGACAGCGCTAAGCCGCGCGAACACTTTTCCCCAGTGATTTCAGACACATTGGGACGCCCGAACCATGACTGCCGCGTTCTCCCTGTCCGTCTTCCGGCACCCCCTCGGGGTCAGCGCGAAGCCGCCCGGGCGATTTTCCCCGGTGATTTCGGACATTTGGAGATTGCCGCTCCGTGTAGGCCGGGTTCTCCCTGGCCGCCGTCCTGTGCCGCCTCGAGGCCAGCCCGAAACCTCCCGAACAATTTCTCCAGTTATTTCGGACATTTGAGGACGCCCGTGCCCTGACGCCCGCGTTTTCCGTGCCCGTATTCCGGCACCGCCTCGGGGTCAGCGCGAAGCCGCCCGGACAATTTTCTCCAGTGATTTCGTGCATTTGGAGATGGCCGCTCCGTTTTGGCCGGGTTCTCCCTCCCCGCCTTCCTGAACCCCGTCGGTACCCTCGCGAACCGCCATGACGAATTTTTCCAGTGTTTTCGGATACTTGAGGTCGCCCTCGCCGTGACGGACGCGTTCTCGGGACTTCAGGCGCAGCCCCGATGCTGAACCGATGCCGCGCCGGAACGAGCGGGCAAAAATTTCCAGTGTTTTCGGGCACTTGCAGGCACCGGGGTTGTGAAGGCCGCATTCTCCCGCCTCCTGAGCCTCGTTCCCCCCGCCTCCGGGGCCGCTCCGGTGGCCGGCCAGGCCCATGCGGGCCGGGCGGAGACGCGCGAGGTGCCTTCGGCAATTTTACCCAGTGATTACGGCCACTTGCGTCCCTGAGAGCACCGCCGGGCTGAGCCAGCCGCGAGCCTGGCGCGAGCCGTTCCCTGCGCCGGAACTGGTCGCGTCTCCCGCAAAAAAGGCCGGGGCCCGCAGCCCAGGAAAGGCTGCGGGCCCCGGATCGGAGCGAGATGAGTCAGGACGTGCGGGCCGAAAGCCCCGGGTCGGCATGGCCGCAGGCGGGCCGGAAGCCCTCAAGCGACATGGCTGCGGGCTGTCCGCGCCCGCGACCGTGCCGGACGGGCTTCCGGAGGAGCGGACGGCGTCACGCCCCCTTGCCGAGATCGACCCCGCCAGAGCCGACCGAGCCGACCGTGGCCGGGGCCGCGAACGAGATGGGGATTTCGAGCTCGATCTTGTCGCGGAACTTCTTGAGGCTTGCGAGGAACCACACGAGCGCGGCAAGAGCGGAGATGACGCCTATTGTCGCCGAGACCTCGAAGCTCATCCCGAAGCCCAGCTTGGACTCCACGCAGATGTAGGATATGCAGGTGGCTGTCATGAAGGTCGCGGGCACGGTCACGAACCAGTGGTTGGTGCCGCGCCTGACGACGTAGGCGGCGGCCGCCCAGAGCACCACGGTGGCGAGCGTCTGGTTCGACCAGCCGAAGTAGCGCCAGATCACCTCGAAGTCTATCTGGCAGATGACGATGCCGACTATGAAGATGGGCATTGCTATGAGGAGGCGGTTGCCGATCTTCTTCTGGGGGAGGCGGGTAACGTCCCCGACGATGAGCCGGGCGGCGCGGAAGGCCGTGTCTCCGGAGGTAATGGGGAGGACCACGACCCCCAGGATGGCCAGGATCCCTCCCACTGTGCCCAGGAGACCCAGGGAGACGGTGTTCACCACGGCGGAAGGGGTGCCTTTCAGGGCCTCGGCCAGCTCGACCGGGCTCCCGAAGTAGGTCATGGCGGCAGTGGCCCAGATCAGGGCTATGACGCTCTCGGCTATCATGGCGCCGTAGAAGACGCTCCTGCCGCTCCGCTCGTTTATGAGACAGCGGGACATCAGGGGGGACTGGGTGGCGTGGAACCCGGACAGCGCCCCGCAGGCTATGGTTATGAACATGAGCGGCCACATGGGCAGGCGGTCGGGGTGGAGGTTCGCGAAGATGCCCTCGGTCCCAATCTCCGACCAGTTGTAGAAGGCGTAGCCCTTGAAGATGAGCCCGGCGGAGACGCCCACGGCCATGATGATGAGCACCAGGGCGAACAGCGGGTAGATCTTGGCGATGATGACGTCGATGGGGAGTATGGTGGCCGCGAAGTAGTAGATGAAGATGACGGCTATCCAGAACCTCATGTCCATCCAGTCCGGGGTGAGCCCGGCCAGCATGGTGGCGGGAGCCGTCACGAACACCACCCCCACGAGGACCAGGAGAACCAGGGAAAAGAGCCTCATGAACTGCTTGAAGCCGTTCCCCAGGGTGAAGCCTATCACGTCGGGGATGGACTGTCCGGCGTAGCGGAGGCTCATCATGCCGGAGAAGTAGTCATGCACGGCCCCGGCGACCAGCGATCCGATGACTATCCAGAACAGGGCGGCAGGGCCGTACAGGGCACCCAGGATCGGTCCGAAGACCGGGCCCACGCCGGCGATGTTCAGGAGTTGTATGAGGAAGACCTTCCATGTGGGGAGCTTCAGGTAGTCCACCCCGTCGTTCATGGTCACGGCCGGCGTCGGCCGGTCGTAGTTGGGTATGAAGAGCTTCTCGACTATCTTCGAGTAGACGAAGTAGCCTACCAGGAGGCAGGCCAGCGCGAGGAAGAAATAGAAGAGGGGTGGCATTGGTCTTCTCCTCCTTTGGGGGGGGACGGCGCGGGACAGTTCCCTGCCGCGAAGGTCCTGGGCGCCCCCCGCGGCTCACGCTCTCTTCCCGGTCCGGTGCAAGCGCCGACCGTGCGCGGGCGGCCCGGAAGGAGCAGGCACTCTCCTGGGGCATGAAACTTTCCACGTCCCGGTCGTGCCGGCGAGGTCCGGCCGGCGGCACCGGCCGCGCACGGTCGTCCCGCAGCAGCCCGGCTGCCCGGGTCTGCGGCCATCTTAGCACTTCCGGCCCCGCCCTTGCCTGGCTCCGGCCTCACGGGGCGTGCCGAGGCACGTCCCGGGCCGGGGCCGCCGCCCCGGACAGCCTTTCCGGACCCGCAGACCCGGCGGGTCGGCCGAGACGGACAGGGAGTTTCCACGATTTCCCTGACATGCGGGACTCCCCCGGCCTCCAGGCAATTCTGTGCAGCCAGACCAGCGAGACTTGCAGGACTTCCGGAACTTGCCGGCCTTGCGGAACTTGCGGAACTTGCGGGACTTGACGGATCTTCAGGGCCCGGACGGCACCGCCGGGATGTCAGTGGCGCCTGCCGGGTCCTCCTGCGGCGGCTGGCTCGGGCGGGCAGCGGGACGTGCGTGCCGCCGCCCAGCATGTCGCGGGGCTTCAAGGGAGTCCGACGGCAGGACTTTCGTGCCGCGGCGCTCTGCCGGGGAGGGCAGGGCTCCAGGCCCGGGCGGCCTATCGGGCGGAGGTACGGTTACGGCCAGGTTGTGTCAGGGCTGAGAGGCCTTCGGAGCCGTGCGCGGGACGCGCGACAGGAGCGGGCATCGGCATCCTTAAGGGGCGGGGGGCAGGCGGACGGGGGGCGTCCGTCTGCTAAGTCCGATAATTGAAGAATATGCCCGTACTTCACGGCTGCCAATAGTGCAGATCAAAGATTTACCGATTTTGTGAAATAAACTTTCAAAATTTCAATTTTGAAAATTTGCCGGACGTTATCAAATATTTCTTCGGTCCGGATAGAGGGCGGCAAAGCTGCGGATGGGGTCCGGAGCGTCGCCGGAACATAAATGACGGGCAGTCCGGGCCGGTACGGCTGGCTGGCGGGTTCCATGCCCGCGGGCAGTCCGGGCCGGTGCGGCTGGCTGGCGGGCTCCATGCCAGCGGACAGTCCGGGCCGGAAGTCTGGCGGCCGGGCTCCATGCCAGCGGGCAGTCCGGGCCGGAAGTCTGGCTGCCGGGCTCCATGCCCGCGAACTGTCCGGGCCGGAGGTCTGGCTGTAGGGCTCCATGCCCGCGAACTGTCCGGGACTGAGCTGCGGGCAGACGAGCCCCATGCCCGCGAACAGTTAGGGCCGTAGCGGAAGGCCGCCGGTTCGGGAGCTCTCGCGTCCAGTCGGGGTAGGCCTGCAGCCCATGGGATCTCGCAGCTTCGGCAACCTGTAGTATCCGGCTTGATGCGGTGCCTCATCCCTCGCCCGGGCCGCCGGCCTTAGTACCACGGGCTTCCAGCCCGTTCCAGTTCCGGCGTCAGCGCCTGGAGCCATGCCAGTCACCAGCCGTAGCTCTACGGAAAATCACGTGCCGATGCACTCGTGGCGGAGCCGGGGTCTGGGCCGGAATGCCCGGTTTAGGCGCTTCCTGTCCCTCCACCTGAAACGGCGTCCTGCGGCAGGCGGCACCTGCCGCAGGGCGCGTTCCCTGCCGTCTCAGGCCAGTCTTCTGTATCCTGCCCCGCCTGTGTCTCTTCCTCCGCCTTGTCTCCGTGACCAGAGGGCCCCCGCATCTGGACTGCCGACTTTCAACGAGCGCCTGTATCCGGCCGCCAGCCCCGACTGTCTCTCTCCATTCCCCCCGGCTCAGTGAGGCTGTCGGCTCCGACCGTCTCTCTTCCTTCCTCCAGGCTCACGGAGGCCGCCGGTCCAGTCCGTCTCACCCGCTATCTTCCGAGGCTTCCTGGGGCCGCCGGTCCAGTCCGTCTCACCCGCTATCTTCCGAGGCTTCCT
>JAISFP010000037.1 GCA_031263525.1 Deltaproteobacteria bacterium
TGATTGACAGAACTTTAAACAGTAAGTTATTCGTGCTTCATGCATGATCGCCTCCAACTGCTCCTCCGCTCCGGATCTGTAAATTTCTTCCTGAGCAAACGATTCCTCCAACCCCCCGCACCCTACCCGTCCAGAACACCCCCGCTCCCCACATCTCCAGCCCCCACCGCCTGCACGTGTCTCGCGCCATCGCCTCCTCCCCTCGTCTCCAGCCCCACCCGCATTCTCGCGTCTCGCGCCGTAGCCTCCTCCCCTCGTCTCCAGCCCCAACCGTATTCTCGCGTCTCGCAGCATAGCCTCCTCCCCTCGACTCCAGCCCCAAACGCATTCTCACGTCTCGCGCCATAGCCACCTCCCCTCGTCTCCAGCCTCAAACGCATTTCCAGCCCCAAACGCATTCTCGCGTCTCGCGCCATAGCCTCCTCCCCTCGTCTCCAGTACCAACCGCATTCTCGCGTCTCGATCCACAGCCTCCTCCCCTCGTCTCCAGCCCTACCCGTCTGAGAGCGTCTCCCGATCTCGACTACTCCCCGCGTCTCACGCGCTCCGCCCCCTCACTCTCATTCTTCACATGAATCACTCCCGATACGCCTTGTACATGATTCATCCAGTCTAGCAGTTCATCAAATAATTTTTCCCCAAAAATTGACACATCCTAGCTTCCTGAAACAGGTCATGCTCCTTAAGATTCCACGTCTTCGACTCTTAATTTTAAATTTTGATGTCCGTCAAGCATAATTTTCTTTATTCTGACATCCACAGTAAAATTCTGATATAAAATATTTTGTCTTTATCAAAAATTAATCAATATTTTTGACAGTTTGCTTATAATCCTGTAATTAACTTTTACCTTTTTCTGTATAATTTATACGTGCAGCCTGGCGTTCGGGGAGTCCCTGAGGCAGCCGCCTTCTGCCATAGCCTCGACGGCACGATCCCGATCCTTGCCGCTCTTCTCCCCGTTCACTTCATCAGTTATTTATTGCCAGGTTCAAACCGGCTACACTGTTCAGAGGCATGTCGAGTCAGCATTCCGCCCGAGCAGACACCTTCCGAACCGCCGGTCTGACTCCGGACCATCCGCTTCATAAGGTGAAGCCGGCCAATTCTCCCAGCTATTGTCCATCCGTCCTGATCTGTCTGTCTGTCTGTCTGTCTGTCTGTGTGTCTGTCTGTCTGTCAGGCAAGCCACGTCCAGCAAGCCAATATGTCAAATTCGGAATCTTCCGTCCATTCCGGACAATCCCTGCCGTCCGGCCCTTCCAGTCCATCCGGTCAAACCGGTCCAACCGGTCCAACCCGGAACCGTCAAGCCATCCTGGCGCTCCGGCCCAACCTGGACCGTCAGGCCGTCCGGGCGTTCCGCCCCAACCTGGACCCGTCAGGCCGTCCGGGCGTTCCGGTCCAACCTGGACCTCTCAGACCGTCCGGACCAACCATGACCCGTCAGGCCTTCCGGCCATCCTTTTCGATATTCCCGCTCCGGCCCTGCATGTCCTAATCGACCAGCCGGTAAATCCAAGGTTTGCGGACCTTTCTGCAGTCCCCGCCCCGGCCGTCCGTCAGGCTCAGGGGCAATCCTGATTATCCGGTCCGTCCGGCCTTTCCGGTCCGTCCGGCCTTTCCGGTCCGTCCGGCCATCCCGGTCCGTCCGGCCATCCCGGTGCGCCAGCTTCATCCGGCGGAAGTCCCCGCGCCATTCCATCTGCCGCACCGCGCCCCTCTGTCTCCGCACCAACCGTGATCCGCCTGCCCCGTCCGGCAGGCAGCCGCAGGGGCATACGGCCGCACCGAGCCGCCTCACGTTCCACGACTGACACACGGGAGAGCAATCATGAACCTCAAGAAGAAAATCGGACTGGGCTTCGTTGCCGTATGCGCCATATTTGTGATCCTGTGCGCCTTCACGCTCATTCAGCTCCGTGGCATAGTGGGATTGTCCAAGGACCTCCAGAACGAGATTATCCCGACAAACGACCTGGCCGGGAACCTCATGTACACCGTAGCGCTGGAGGCCCTGAGCCTCTACGCATACACGGACTCTGTGTCGGCTGAGGACTGGGCGAAGGTGGAAGATCTGAGCTCGGGCAACCTGAAGGCGTTAAGCGATCTGAGAAAGGCGCTCG
The DNA here is from genome assembly GCA_031263525.1 of Deltaproteobacteria bacterium. Taxonomy (GTDB): domain Bacteria; phylum Desulfobacterota; class Desulfarculia; order Adiutricales; family Adiutricaceae; genus JAIRZX01. The sequence continues at coordinate 2,127 of JAISFP010000037.1, forward strand.
CGACCGGCCCGGACTCTGACACGGCGACCTTGGGCTTCCTGGAAGAGGCCGACAGGATTTACGCCGAATACAGGGAGACCTACGACAGGCTCCCGCCCGTGCTCCAGGGCGCCCAGTCCGACCTGAAGGCCGCGCGAGACTCCCATTCCGCGCTTGAGATCGCCGCCTCAGGCATCGCCAAGGGGGCAGCCGACAGGCTCTCCTCGGCAGTGGCGCGCGGGGCTGACCACTCCGAGATCTCGCGGCTGCTCGAGTCCGACCGGAAGGCCCAGAGGATGCTCGTCGACGCCTCCATGTACCTGCTCTACCTCTCGACGGGCATCCAGGACAGCTCCCCGCAGACGCTGGACAAGGCCGTGGCCAGCGCCGAGGACTCCGCCACGGCGGCCCGCGAGCTCGCCACCGGCGGCAAGGACCTGGAGGCAGCGAACTCGGCCTCCGCGGCCTCCGTCCGGTGCAAGGACATCGCGCTCAAGATAAAGCGCGATCTCAGCGCCTCCACCGAGATCATACGACAGCTGGGGGTGACTAGGAACGACGCCACCGGGGCCATGAGCCGCCTCTCGGGGGTGCTCTCCGACAAGACCTTCCAATTCTCCGACACCACCGCCAACAACGGCACGAGGACCTGGAAGCTCGTCTTCGTCGGCATGGCCCTGGGCGTCCTCATGTCGGCAGGGTGCGCCGTGCTCATAGCGAGAAGCATCTCGGACGGGTTGAACAGGATAGTGGAGAGCCTGGCCCACGAGTCGGCCCTGGTGGAGGAGACCTCCGGCGAGCTCTCCGGGTCGTCCAGGAAAGTGGCCGACGGAGCCGCCCAGAACGCCGCGGCCCTCGAGGAGACCTCCGCCGCCCTGGAGGAGCTGAGCTCCATGACCAGCCGCAACAGCGACAACGCCCGCGAGGCGCAGAGTCTCATGGGCAGCACCACGGACTCGGTGGCCACCTCGTCCGAGGCCATGGGAAAGGTCATAATAGCCATGGAGCAGATAGCCCTGTCGGGCAACGAGATAGGGAAGATAATTAAGACCATAGACGAGATAGCCTTCCAGACCAACCTCCTGGCCCTGAACGCCGCCGTGGAGGCCGCGCGTGCGGGTGAGGCCGGGTCCGGCTTCGCTGTCGTCGCGGACGAGGTGAGGAACCTCGCCATCCGGAGTGCCGACGCCGCCAAGAACACCTCGGCGCTCATCGCCCAGACCATCGACAACATCAGCTCCGGCTCGGAGCTGGTGAAGACTACCTCCGAGAACTTCCGGCAGGTGGGCGACGAGGTGCGCAAGGTCTCCGAGTTCATAAGCGAGGTGGCCCTGGCCTCCCGCGAGCAGGCCCAGGGCATAGGCCAGATCTCCACCGCCGTGACCCAGATGGACAAGGTCACCCAGGACAACGCCGCCGTGGCCCAGCAGACCGCCCATGCCTCCGCTTCCCTGACCGGCCAGGTGGAGCAGATTGACGAGTCCGTGAAGCTCCTGAGGAAGATGGTGACCGGCTGAGGCACCGTGCCGCCTTTCCCCCGCACCTGTCCGGACTGAAGGTACGTTTGCCGCGCCCTGAATTCGCCACGGCAGGCCCTGCCGACCGGTCAGACGTGCCTGGACAGAAGTGCTGGCCCCCGTGAGGACGGGGCAGGCCGAAGCGCTCCGAGCCCTTCTCCGGTCGGAACCCCAGCTTTGAGCGACCCTTGCCCTCGCCCTGCCGCGCCCACAGCCAGCGCCCTGCCGCGCCCCGCAATCTCTGCCCGACCGAGCGGCCCGGACAGACACGGTCGCGAAGGCCTCCAGGATACTGCGGCCGGAAGACTCGGCCCGCGGTCACCTGCTGGAAAGCATCCTACATTAAGCCATCATCTCACTTGATTTTACGCGTCGGCAATCACCGGCCGACCGGACCTATTCAATTTTAGTGAAGGCTCCCGTGACAAACGAAACCTGTCGTTTCACTGCGAGTCAAGATGTACACGGGCCATCAACTTACCATCATCAAGTCAATTACCTGTCAGCGCCCCGAAACTTCTCGCCGGCCCTGCCGGTCCAGGTCTCAAGAGTCTGAGGCCCCTGAAGGTCCAATCTCCTGCCGAGACCAGCATCCGCCCCCGGTTTCCCTCCCCCAATCCAGGCCTTGCCTTCCGGCTGAGCAGGCCGAGCCTCCCCGCCGAGCCGGCACGCACGGCACGGCCATGCCATGCCTCCCCCCAGTTCCGGCCGCGCCTCACCGCCGGGACGGCTCGCACGGCACGGCCATGCCATGCCTCCCCCCAGTTCCGGCCGCGCCTCCCCGCCGGGACGGCTCGCACGGCACGGCCATGCCATGCCTCCCCCCAGTTCCGGCCGCGCCTCCCCGCCGGTCAGCTCGCTCGGCACGGCCATGCCATGCCCCCCAGTTCCGGCCGCGCCTCCCCGCAGGACCGGCTCGCACGGCACGGCCATGCCATGCCTCCCCCCAGTTCCGCCGCGCCTCCCCGCCGGGCCGGCTCACACGGCACGGCCATGCCATGCCCCCCAGTGCCGTCCGCGCCTCCCCGCAGGGCCGGCTCCCCCGCCCCTGCCATGACATGCCTCCCAGTTCCGGCCGTGTCTCCCCGCCGGACCGGCCCGCACGGCACGGCCATGCCATGCCCCCCAGTTCCGGCCGCGCCTCCCCGCCGGGCCGGCCCGCACGGCACGGCCATGACATGCTTCCCCTCAGTTCCGACCGCGCCTCCCCGCCGGACCGGCTCGCACGACACGACTCCGACCGCGCCTCCCCGCCGGTCCGGCTCCCCCGGGCCGGCCATGACATGCCTCAGTCCCGGCCATGCCTCCCCGCCGACCCGGTTCCCCCGGGCCGCCCATGACATGCCACCCCTACGTTCCGGCCGCGCCTCGCCGGCCAGGCTCCAAACGGCCCTTCCATGCCCTGCCACCCTCCGTTCCGACCGTGCCTCCCCGCAGAACCGGAAATGCCTGGCGGCTTCCGGGCATGCGAGCGCAAGGGGGGCACTGCCGGGACGCCGCGTGTCCCGGGCGAGCCCTCTCCCGGTGCCGCGGGAGCCGCCGCCGTCCTTCAGGGCCGCGCCCCTGCCGGGACCCTGCCCTGAAAGCCCAGCTCCGGCGCTCCTTTCCGGGCCGGGGTACCGGGGGCTGAAAAAAAATCCGGCCCGGCATATAATCCCCAAAGCACAATCCTGCACCCTCCGAAGGATTCGGACCTCCGGAGGGGAACCGCGCCCCGGCAGGGCCGCTTGCGGCCCCAGCGGGAACCGTACGGCCGGACGGACTTCCGCTGCCCGGAGCCCGGACGCCGGGCGGCTTCCCGGATGCCGGCGGCCAATCGTCCGGCCTGCGGGAAGGAGACTCGAAGGGGGGTCCACGGGGGCATGCGCCTCATCTACTCGGTCATCTACACGCTGCTGTTCGCCGTGTCCCTGCCGTTCCTGGGCGTCCGGTGCCTGGTGAACCGCGTGTTCTGCCGCCACCTCGCGGCCCGCTTCAGGGGCCCGGGCAAGATCCTGCCCAAGCTGGGGGGAAGGCCCAGGGTGTGGATATGGGCGCTGTCCCTGGGCGAGGTGCTCTCCGCCAGGGAGCTCGCCAGGAAGCTTTCCGAGGGGGGCGCGGACGTGGTGGTGACGTCCACCACCCTGGCGGGCTTCGCCATGGCCCGCCAGCTCTTCCCGGACCTCACGGTGCTGCCCAGCCCCCTGGACTTCCGCGTGTCGGCCAGGAGGTTCCTGGACTGCACGGACCCGGACTGCCTCCTCCTCATAGAGACCGACGTCTGGCCCGGCATCCTCATGGAGCTCAGGAGGCGGGGCGTGCCCGCCTACTTCGCGGGGGCCAGGCTCTCACCCAGGTCCTTCGGGAGGTACCGCCTGGTGCGCTTCTTCTGGAGAAGGGTGCTGGACATGTTCTCGGGCATCGCCGTCCAGACCAAGGAGGACCTCGCCATGTTCCTGGAGCTCGGGGCGGATCCGGCGAGGATCCGGGCGACCGGAAACCTGAAGTTCGACCAGGAGCCCGCCCCCCGCCTCCACGGGGAGAGGGAGAGGATCCTGGAGGAGACCGGCTGGCCGGACGGCAGGTGGATAGTGGGCGGCTCCGTCCATCCCGGCGAGGACTTCATGATCCTGGAGCTCTTCAGGATCCTCTCCCGCGACCGCCCGGAGCTCAGGCTCCTCGTCGCCCCCCGCGACCGGCACCGCTTCGCGGCCTTCCGGAGGCACGCCCGGGAGGCCTTCCCCGGCGAGACCGCCGCCAGGAGCCGCCCCTCCGAGGACGACGTCCGGGCGAAGGTCTTCGTCCTGGACACCCTGGGCGAGCTCAGGCGCTTCTACCTCCTGGGCGAGGTGGCCCTGGTGGGCAAGTCCTGGCCCGGACGCCACGAGGGCGGCGGCCACAACCCCCTGGAGCCGGCCCTGCTCGGCATCCCGGTGGTGTCCGGCCCCAGGGTCAGCAACTTCAAGTGGATGTACAGCGCGCTCCTGTCCGAGGGCGGGGCCGTCATAGCCGACCGCAGGTCGCTCCCCGCAGTCATGAAGGAGCTCCTGGACACCGAGGGGAAGCTCCCCGAGATGGGCCGCAGGGCACGGGACTTCGTCATGTCCCACCGCGGGGCGGTGGAGAGGACCCTGGACTTCCTGAACCCGCCCGGCTGGAAGGGTCCGGGCGAGGCCGTGACCGCGGAGGACGGCCCCGGCACCGCCGGTTCCGGACTCTCCTGGCCCGAGCCCCCCGCTGCCGGAAGAGCCGGGACGGGGACCGCACGGCCCGAGACCTGGGCCGCAGGCCCCTCGGTCGCCTGGGCCGGCCCCGAGACAGGGGGTGCCGGAACCGGGGCGGCCGGCGCAGAGGCCTCCGACGACGGGGAAGCCCTTGCCGGAAGCCCGGACGACTCGAAATCCGGAACGGGAAGCCCGGACGCCGGGGCAGGAAGCCCGGACGCCGTGGCAGGAAGCCCGGACGGCAGGTCCGCCGGAGCCGGAAGCCCGGAGTCCGGAACGGACGGTTCCGGGAACCCGGACGGCGGGCGCCCCGGAGCCGGAAGCCCGGAGACAGGAACGGACGGTTCCCGGTACCCGGACGGCGGGTACGCCGGAGCCGGAAGCCCGGAGACCGGAACGGACGGTTCCGGGAACCCCGACGGCGGGGACGCCGGGCGGGAGCCCGAGAATCCGCAGGAGGCCTCATGAGAGTGGAGGGGTACTGGTCGCGGGACACGCCGCCCCCGTCGTTCCTGAAAACCCTGGGCGTGGCCTGGGGGGCCGTGATGGCCAGGAGAAGGGAGCTGTACCGGAAGGGGGTGCTGAAGTCGCGGGAGGCCCCGGTGCCCGTGGTCTCCGTGGGCAACATCACCGTCGGAGGGAGCGGGAAGACCCCCATGTGCATCTTCCTGGCGAACGCGCTGGCAGAGAGGGGATGGACCCCCGCCGTGGTGTCCCGCGGCTACGGGAGGAAGGGCGCTCCCGCGCTACCCGACCCCGTGCTGGTCTCCGCGGGCGACGGGCCCCTGGTGCCCTGGGAGCTCTCCGGGGACGAGCCGGCGCTCATCGCCCTCGAGAGCCCCGCCATGGTGCTCTGCTCGCGCGACCGCCTCGAGGGCGCCCATGAGGCCGCCCGCCTGGGGGCGGACGTGGTGATCCTGGACGACGGCTTCCAGCACCTGAAGATCAGGAGGGACGTGGACATCCTGATGTTCCAGTCCGAGGACCACCTGGGGAACGGCTGTGTCCTCCCGGCAGGCCCGCTGAGGGAGCCGCTGTCCGCCTGCGCCGACGCCACCTTAGTCTGCGTCGTGGGCCGCCACGTGCATCCCGCGCTCGAGCGTCTGGCGGGCGACAGGCCCCTCTTCCGCCTGAGGCCCACGCCGCTCAGGCTCAAGGACCCCCGTTCCGGCGCCTCGTGGGGGTTCTCCGCGCTGGAGGGAGTCAGGTTCTCGGCCTTCTGCGGCATAGCCAGGCCCTGGGGCTTCAAGAAGGCCATGGCCGGGCTGGGGCTCGTGCCCGCCGCCTTCAAGGCCTTCCCGGACCACTGCCCCTACGGCCCAGCCGAGCGGGACTTCCTGGAGAAGCTCCTGCGCTTCACGGGCTCCCAGGCGCTCCTCTCCACCGCCAAGGACGCGGTGAAGCTGAAGGACCTGAAGGTCCCCCTCCTGGTCCTGGAGGCCGCGCCAGTCCCCGACGAGCCCGAGGGACTCCTGGACGCCGTGATAGCCGGGCTCGCCCGGCACGGGGGTTCCGGGACGGCGCCGGACGCCTCCCGTGAGGGCAGTCCCGGACCTGCGGACGGAGCCGGGCCGGGAGATGCCGGGCCCGCCGGGGACGCCGGGACCGGTCAGGGGGCGGGGGAGTGACCTCTCCCGGAGACGGCCCGGACGAGATGCCGCCTGCCGGGCCCGCTTCCGCCGCCAGGCCTGCCGCCGGAGCCGGCTCCCCCGCAGGGCAAGGTTCCGCCGCCACGTCTGCCGCCGGAGCCGGAGCGCCCGCAGGGCAATGTTCTCCCGAGCCCGTCCGGGCCGACACTGCCTCCGGCGGTCCCGTCCTCCTGGCCCGCGGGCTCAACTGGCTGGGCGACGCGGTCATAAGCCTGCCCGCCCTGCGTGCGGCGAGGCTCGGCTGGCAGGGGGAGCTCCTGACCGTCGCCAGGGGAGCGGGGGCGGCGCTTTACCGGCTCCTGCCCTGGGCGGGCGAGGTCGCGGAGGACGCCCGCGGGGTCATGAACAGGATAGGGCTCGCCAGGTCGCTCAGAAGGCGCGCCATCCCCAGGGCCATACTGTTCCAGAACGCCTTCGGGGCCGCCCTCACCGCATGGCTCGCCGGCGTCCCGGAACGCGTGGGCTGGAACCGCCACTTGAGGCGGATGCTCCTCACCCTTCCCGTGGACCCCGCCCCGGAGGACCTGGCTGCCCACGAGGTGTTCTATCACCTGAAGCTCGTGCGCGAGGCGGGCTTGCCGGCCCCGTTCTCGCTCCCCCTGCTGGAGCCGCCCGCCCCGTGCGGGACGGGCGCGGGTCCGGGGGCGGACAGCGCCGCCCCCGGACCCGGCCAGGGGACGGTGACGCGTGAAAGGCCGCGCGGCTTCCTGCTCGCCCTTGCCCCCGGGGCCAGCTACGGGGGCGCCAAGCGCTGGCCCGCCGCGAGCTTCGCCGCGGCGGCAAAGCTCATCCTGGAAGGCCGGCCCGGGGGGTCCGCAGTGATCCTTGGCGGCAGGGGGGAGGAGGCGGCCGCGGCTTCCGAGACGGCGAGGCTGCTCGCCGGGGGCCCGCCCTGCCGGAACCTGGCGGGCATGACGGACCTGGCCGAGTGCGCCGCCGTGCTGGCAGGAGCGGATCTGGCGCTGACCAACGACTCCGGGCTCATGCATCTGGCCTGCGCCCTGGGCACGCCTGCGGTGACGCCCTTCGGCCCCACCGACCCGGTGACCACCGGGCCGCTGGGCAGGCGATCCGCCGTCCTGCGGGCCCCCGTGCCCTGCTCGCCCTGCCTCAGGCGCGAGTGCCACCTGAAGGAGCGGATCTGCTTCGCGGGGGTGACGCCCCGCATGGCGGCGGAGGCCGCGGAACGTCTCCTGGAAAGGACCCCGGCCCCCTTCCCGGACCTGGGGGGAAGGGGCGCGCCCGCCGCCTTCGCCTGCTCGCTCCCCGGGGGGAAGCCGCCCGCCCCGCTGGCAGCGCCTCCCGGCGTCACGCTCGTCTTCGCCATTCCCGCGCGGGAGGCCGGAGACCCCCGCCTGGAGGCCCCGGCCCTTGCCTGGGACTCCCCTGGCTGGCCCGATGCCCCGCGCCTGCCGTTCCCCCAGTCGCCTCCGGGCTTCCCCGAACCTGCGGCGTCCTTCGGGAGAAGGCCCGTGTATATCGTGCCGGAAGCCTGGCCGGGCAGGTTTTTCAGGGATCTGGCCCGCGGGCTGGGGGCGGACCCTGCCGGTTCCGTCTGGCTGGCCCCGGACACGGAGCCGCTTCGCGCGGGCCGCCGCGCGGGCGGCAGGACCGCGCTGTGGCTCGGGGCCGGGCGCGGCCTCCCCGAAGGGCTTCTCGCGGGCGACTTCCTCCCGGACATATGCGCCCCTGACTTCCAGAGGGCCCTGGACTGGACCGGGCAGGCCACGTGACGGGCCCGAACGGTGAACTGCGGAACTGTCGCGAGGGAACGCGGCATCCGGACGCGGAAGGGCGGCCCCGCCACGGCGAGACAGCCGGCGCGGCCGCGGGAGCGCGGGATCCGGAGGATGGGCCGCAGACCCCGGACGAAGGCCTGCGGACGCCGGACGAAGGACTGCGGAGGCCCGGCACGGGCGCCGTCGTTGCGGGCATGGTCACCTGGCCGGCGCCGGCCGAGCCGTTCCCGGAAGCACGCGGAGTCCGGAGCATACTGATAGTCAAGACCAGCGCCCTGGGCGACGTGATACACGCCCTCCCGACCCTGTACGCCCTGAGATCCCTCTTCCCGGAGGCCAGGATCAGCTGGGCGGTGGAGCCCAGGTTCGCGGATCTCGTGCCCGGCCCCCCTTGGACGGACTCCCTGGTCCTGTTCAGGAAGGCCGAGATGAGGGCCATGACGCTCCGGGGCAAGATCGTGGCGCTCGGGGAGATGAGGCGCGAGATGCTCCCCATGAAGTTCGACCTGGCGCTCGACCTGCAGGGCCTCATGAAGAGCACCCTGATAGCCCTGCTCTCGGGCGCGCGGAGGCGCCTGGGCTACTGCGAGATGCGGGAGGGGAGCCGGCTGTTCACCAGGGCGGTGAAGGGCCCGAACCGCTCGGGGCACGTGATCCAGCGCTACCTTGACGTGGCGAGGAGCCTCGGACCGGTCCCCGACGAGGTCCGCTTCCCCCTCCCGGACTGCTCCCAGGAGACGGGTGAGATGCGCCGGAAGCTTCTCGCGGCGGGGATCCGGGGCCCACTGGCCCTCCTTTTCCCCGGTGCCGGCTGGGAGTCAAAACTGTGGCCGGCCCGCCTCTACGCTGGCCTCGCGGACTCCCTCGCCGGCCTCGGCATGGCCGTGGCCCTGGGCGGCGGGCCCGGGGACGGGCCCCTCGCGCGGGAGATAGCGGGTCTTGCCGCCGCCGGACCCGGATCCGTCCGGGATCTTACGGGCGCCACCGACATCCGGGGTCTCATGGGCCTCACGTCGCTGTCTTCGGTATGCGTGGGCTCGGACACCGGCCCCCTGCACCTGGCGGCCGCCCAGGGCACTCCCACGGTGTCCCTCTTCGGCCCCTCGAGCGGCGAGAGGGCCGGGACCTGGGGGGACGCCGCCCGCTACGTGGCCACCGACGCCCCGTGCTCCCCCTGCTTCAAGAGGCGCTGTCCCAGGAAAAAGTTCATATGCATGGAGCGCGTGGATCCCGCCGAGGTGCTGGGACGCGTGAGGGAGCTCGTCGATCTGTACCCCCCGAAAAGGCTTGACGAGGTCTGAACTGGGCCGGGCATGGCCGAGACCGGGCTGAAAGGGCCTGAGCCGACTCGGGCTGGGCCGGACCAGGGCTTGAAGTGGCTGAGCCGAGTTTGGCGCGGCAACTCCAGAGCCAAACGGGCCCGAACCGAGCAGGGCGGGGCAGGACCAGGGACGAACGGGCCAGTACCGGGGACGGACGGGCCACGGCCGAGCCGGGCGTTGCTACACCGGGGCCGGACGGGCCACAGCCGAGCCGGGCGTTGCTACACCGGGGCCGGACGGGCCAGTACCGAGCCGGGCGGTGCAACACCGGGCCCGACCGGGCCATAACCGGGGCCGAACGGGCCAATAGCGATCCGGGCGGGCCATAACCGGGGCCGACCGGGCCAATACCGAACCGGGCGGGGCCGACTGGCCGGGAAGATCATTGCGGACCGTGGGCCGTAGGTTCCGGGGGACAGGAGGCTACCTAGCCCATGCCGAGAACTGTCAAAGATTCGGATGGGCCGTCATATCTTAATAATCATTACAGACTTGCTATTATTCGAATAATTAAATTTTGAATCTTGCCAATCTCTTTTAATTAAAGCGTAAAATGGATAATTATGATAAATAATCATTAATAGTCATTATTCCATTTACATTTCTGAGATTAATATATATTAAATACACACTTAATACTTTTATCGTAACTTAATATGTGCATAAAAATTATGATATATTATGATAATTGATGAAAATTAGGAACTTCTAGTATCTTGCTAAAAATAATCACTATTATGCTGTTATAGTTGAGTTTTATATTTGGATAGTTAAAATATTTCATCATAAATGGTTACAGACAAAGGTTATAATTGATTTATAATTAAAATTGTCCATGAAATTTTTTGATCTGTGATGCCTTGTGACTAGCCTTGCCTGCCCCCATTTCCTTCTTTCTGACCCGCACCATCATCCTGCCCATCCTCCTGAACCGTCCCGTTCGCCTGGCACGCATCGCCTCTCTTCAGCCTGAGTTCAGGAAACGCCCTGCCCTCCACATGTCCCGAAGCGTCCTGCCCCCGGCACCTGGAAGCGCCTGCCCTCCAGGCGCCTGAAAGCACCCTGGTCCCCAGCGTCTGGAAGTGCCCTGCCCCAGCGGCAGGAAAGGACCCGCCCCTGTGCCAGGAAGCGTCCCGCCCCTCCGGACCGCACCCGACCGGACCTTCCGCCTGACACGCCCCCCCCCTCTCTTCCCCCGGCCCGTGCGCCACGTTCAGTGAGAGGGCACAGTTCCGACGCGGCACCCTGCTCCCCAAGCCCTCAGGCTGGCTTCGGAGCCTCCCCCCGCTGCCCGGAAGGGCCGGCTCGGGACGTCAGCCGGCCTTGACAAACGGCATCTAGGCAACTACATTACCTATGCTTTCCGGTGAGGTCCGCAAGGCCTTCGCCGGAATGTCCATTTTAGGCCCGCGATCCCACTCCACCGTCTTCCGGTCGCGAGCCGCAAGGAGAGCCAGAAAGATGCCGATCTACGAATACGAGTGCTCCTCGTGCGGGAAGATTACCGAGGCCACGCAGAGGATGAGCGACCCGCCGCTCACCGAGTGCCCGGAATGCCACGGGGAGCTCCATAAGATCGTGAGCCGCACCAGCTTCCAGCTCAAGGGCTCGGGGTGGTACACCACGGACTACAAAAACACCGACGGCGGCACCGGCCCCACACCAACCGTCCCGGGCCCCGCCGGCAAGACCAAGGTCCCGCTGAACGACGGAAGCTCCGGGGACGGGGCGCCCAAGCGCAAGAGCTACCTGGACCAGACCCCGTCCGAGCGCAAGACCACCGTGAAGAACATCGTGAACAAGGTGGCCAACAAGATCTGAACCTGCGCCGCCCGGATGGCGGCAGGGCCCCTGAAGCTCTCAGGGGCGCGGTCCTTTCGAAACAAACAACCCCCTCGGCGAGGGGGTTTTTGTTTAGGAGGCACCGGTCTGCCGACCGCCCGGGCCAGGGCCGTCCGGTCCAGCGACCGCCCGGAACGGGACGTCCGGGACGTCGGTGCCTTCCGTTTCGCCGGACGCATCCTCATCCGGCCCTCCTCACGGACCCCGATCCGGCCCTCCTCACGGACCCCGGTTCGGTCGGGATGCGGACGGCCGGGGAGGCCGAGACCTGGCGGTCGGGACGGTCGCGGCTTAAGTATCGCCGGGAAGGAACCGTGTACGGCTCCCCGTGCAGGCCTGAGGAATGCCGGAGCCCGAACCGGCCTGACCCTGCCGTCATGGCGGCAGGGAGGCGGAAGCTGTGACGCGAGGCGGGAGAAGGATACAGCCCTGCCACTGTCGGTACCAGCGGCAGCGGGGCGTCCTGACAGACGAGGCGACCTGACGTCTCAGGAGGTGGCCTTGGGGGAGATGACCATCACGATGGAGCGGCCCTCGAGCTTGGGGAGCTGCTCCGGGACGCCGGTCTCGGCGACGTCACCGATGACCCGGTTCATGAGGTCGCGGCCCAGGTCCGCGTGCGTGATCTCCCTGCCGCGGAAGGCAAGGCTCACCTTGACCTTGTTCTTCTCCGACAGGAACTTCTGGATCTTCTTGACCTTGGTCTGGTAGTCGTGGTCCGCGGTCTTGGGCCGGAACTTGACCTCCTTGATCTCCACGATGGTGGACTTGCGCTTGGACTCGGCGAGCTTCTTGCTCTGCAGGTACTTGTACCTCCCGAAGTCCATTATCCTGCAGACAGGGGGGACGGCCTCCGGGGCCACCTCCACCAGGTCAAGCTCGGCGGCCTTGGCCAGGGCCAGGGCCTCGCGCGGGGTCAGAATCCCGACCGGGCTGCCGTCCTCGTTTATAAGCCTCACCTGCGGCGCCCTGATCATCTCGTTCACGTTGACCCGTTTGGTGTCCGAGTCCTTCCTCTTTCCGTTGATACCTGCACCTCTCTGTGTCGAAGGGTTGTGCCGCTCGCCCGGCTCCTACCGGGCTGCTCCCCGGCCTCCGGGCCGGGGCGGAAGTGGAAGCCGCGCCCCGGGGCGGGGGGCGGCCTGGCGTCCGTCCGCGCCCGGCGGGCGGGCTGGAGGGGGACTGGCTGGGTCTGTCGCAAGCGCCGGTTCCCGTGCTGCTGGACCGGAGGGACCCGGAGGCCGGGAGGGACCCGGAGGCCGGAAGGGACCGGAGCCCGGAAGGGACCCGGAGGCCGGGAGGGTCCGGGTGACCGGGTGGAACTCGGAGGCCGGGAGGGACCGGGTGACCGGGTGGAACCCGGAGGCCGGAAGGGACCGGAGACCGGAAGGGACCGGAGACCGGAAGGGACCCGGAGTCCGGGAGGGACCGGGTGACCGGGTGAAACCCGGAGGCCGGAAGGCACCGGAGAACCGGATGGGCCCGGTGGGCGGGAGGGTCCGGAAGGCCGGGAGGGTCAGGGGGGACCGGGCACGGCCCGGATGGCCGGGACGGCCTCGGAGGCCGGAACCGACAGGGGAGCCAGGAAAGGTCCCGTGATCAGTCCCAGGACGGAGGGGACATGGCGGGGCCGATGAGCTCCAGGAACCCGGCGGGATCGAGCTCGCCGGCCTGGCCGCCGCGGCGGGAACGCACGGAGGCCTTCCCGCTCTCGGCCTCCTTGTCCCCCATGACGAGCACGTAGGGGACCTTGGCAAGCTCGGACTCCCGTATTTTATAGCCCAGCTTCTCGTTGCGCAAGTCGCATTCGACCCGCACCCCCCTTTTCTTCAGCGCGGAAGCGTAGACGGAGGCGGCCTCGTCCGCGCGTCCCGTGACGGTCGCCACGGTGGCCTGGACGGGTGCGAGCCAGAGGGGGAAGTCGCCGGCGTAATGCTCTATGAGCACGCCTATGAAGCGCTCCAGGCTGCCGAAGATGGTGCGGTGGAGCATGACCGGGCGCGGCCTGGTATTGTCGGAGTCCACGAAGCTAAGGTCGAAGCGCTCGGGGAGGGTGAAGTCGCACTGGACAGTGGCGCACTGCCAGCGGCGGTTCAGAGCGTCCTTCAGCTTCACGTCTATCTTGGGCCCGTAGAAGGCCCCGTCCCCCTCGTTTATCTCGTAGGGCTTCCCGATCCCCTCGAGCGCGGCCTTCAGGGCAGAGGTGGCCATCTCCCAGTCGTGGTCCGTGCCTATCGACTTCTCGGGCCTGGTGGAGAGCTCCAGCTCGAAATCGAAGTCGAAGGCCGCCATCATGTCGCGGACGAAGGTGAGCACCCCCAGGATCTCGCCCTCGACCTGGGAGGGGGTGCAGAATATGTGGGCGTCGTCCTGGGTGAACTGCCTCACCCGCGTGAGGCCGTGGAGGACCCCGCTCTTCTCGTGGCGCTGGACCGTGCCCAGCTCGAAGAGGCGGATGGGGAGATCCCTGAAGGACCTCACCTTGGAGCGGTACACGAACATGTGGGAGAGGCAGTTCATGGGCTTTATGGCGTAGCCCTGGCCGTCTATCTCCGTGAAGTACATGTTCTCGCGGTAGTAGTCCAGGTGACCGCTCCGGCCCCAGAGCTCGGACTTCAGGATCTGCGGGCCCATCACCACGTCGTAGCCGCGCCTGAGGTGCTCGCTGCGCTCGAACTCCTCCAGGAGCGTCCGGAGGAGTGCCCCCTTGGGATGCCAGACGACCAGGCCCCCCCCTATCTCCTCGTGGAGGGAGAAGAGCTCCAGCTCCTTGCCGATCTTACGGTGGTCGCGACGCCTGGCCTCCTCGAGGAAGGCCAGGTGGGCCTTGAGCTCCTTGGGAGTGAAGAAGGCGGTCCCGTAGATGCGCTGGAGCATGGGGCGCTTCTCGTCCCCACGCCAGTACGCCCCGGCGACCGACAGGAGCTTGAAGGACGAACCCCAGGAGCTGTCGGGGATGTGCGGGCCCCGGCACAGGTCGGTGAAGTCCCCGCACCGGTACAGGCTCACCCTGCTCTCGCCGGCCGTCACCAGATCCTCAATGATCTCGGCCTTGTAGACCTCGCCCTTGTCCCGGAAGAGGGCGAGCGCCTCGGACGCCGGGAGCTCGGAGCGGGTGAAGGGCTGCGCCTCCCTGGCTATCTCCTCCATCACCTTGGAGATCTCGGCCAGGTCGTCCTCGGTGAAGGGCCTCCCTATGTCGAAGTCGTAGTAGAAGCCGTCCTCCACCGCCGGGCCGATGGCCACCTTGGCGTTGGGAAAGAGCCGGGTCACCGCCTCGGCCATCAGGTGCGCGGTCGAGTGGCGCAAAAGCGCCAGGGCCTCCGGATCGTCCTTGGTTACGGGGGCGACGGGCCCCCCGGGCGGCACCGAGGCCGCCAGATCGACCATCCGTCCCTCGAGGCGGGCCGCGAGGGGCCGGGCCGGCCCCTTCTCGGGGAGTCCCGCCAGCCGGAACAAATCGACCGCGCGGGGCTCCTCCGCCCCCTCCCACTCAACGTCCACCGCGCCGCCTCCGGCGGCAACCTGGAAACGAGCCATCTTTGGGACGCCCCCGGACCCGCGGACGACCGCGGGCAGGAAGGCTCAACTCCTTATGATCATGGGACCGGGGCGGGCAGGGCCGGCCACGGGCCGCGGGCCACCGGGGCCCGGCTGTCCCGGGGCAGGGCCCCGGGCGGAAAAAAATTATACTAACAAAAGCACGGATGTTTTAAAAGCCCTGCCCGGCCCGGCACCGGCCAGGAAGGCGGGCCGCCTGCGGCCCGGAAGACGGACGCAGACAGAAACCGGAAGCCGGCTGGGAAGACTGGTCAGGAGCCAGGATTTACGGAGGCCGGCCTGGACGATGTGGCGGGAGCCCGGATAGACAGGGCCGGCCTGTAGCCGGGGCAGGCGCACGGAAAGCCAGGGGCCGGCCTGGAGCCGGGGCAGGCGCAGGAAAGCCAGGGGCCGGCCTGGAGCCTGGGCAGGCGCACGGAAAGACAGGGGCCGGCCTGGAGCCTGGGAAGGCGCACGGAAAGCCAGAAGCCAGCCTGGAGCCGGGGCAGGCACCCTGAAAGACAGGGGCCGGCCTGGAGCCTGGGCAGGCGCACGGAAAGACAGGGGCCGGCCTGGAGAGGGGGCAGGCGCACGGAAAGACAGGGGCCGGCCTGGAGAGGGGGCAGGCGCACGGAAAGACAGGGGCCGGCCTGGAGAGGGGGCAGACGCACGGAAAGCCAGGGGCCGGCCTGGAGCCTGGGCAGGCGCACGGAAAGACAGGGGCCGGCCTGGAGCCTGGGCAGGCGCACGGAAAGACAGGGGCCGGCCTGGAGCCTGGGCAGGCGCACGGAAAGCCAGCGGCCGGCCTGGAGGCGGGTGCCAGGGGAGCCGTCTGGAAAGTCGAACCCGGCCCGGAGACGAGAGCCGGAACGGTGGACGGGGAGGCCCTCAAGAAAGGCGGATCCGGAGCGGAAAGCAGGTCGCCTCCGGTCGGGGACCTGAAAACTGCCGCCGGAAGCCGCCTGCCAGAAGGCGCGAAAAGGCCGGAAGAGGTAGAAGTCAGCCTGACGGGGGAGGAATGTACCCTCTCCCCAGGTCTTGGCTGAAACCCCATGCAAAAAAAAGACCAGAAACCAGGATCGCTCCCGGTTTCTGGCCTTAACGCTAAGAAGGTTAAGAAGGTTTAGAAATGCACGGACTAGAGGACGATGGTAGGCGTGAAGAGATTTGAACTCTTGACCACTACCGTGTCAGGGTAGTGCTCTCCCACTGAGCTACACGCCTAAATTTTTGCCCCGGTTCGGCACGGCGGGCCGCCCCGAAACACGGACATTATCCACAGCCCCCCCCTCCATGTCAAGAGCCGGCGTGCCCTCGGGGCTCTCCCGGGGACAAACTGAGGGGTCCAGAGGGAGCAAGCCGGAGGCCCGGCGGACGACCGCCTGGCGAGGAACCCAGGCAGGAGACGGAGCTCGTGGACAGAGCCGGCGCTCGGGGATGGAGTGAGTTCGGAACCGGGGCGGAATTCGGAACCGGAGCCAAAACTCAGTCCTGGTGCTTAAAACAGAGCCGAGGACGGGGGCCGGAGCTCAATGCCTGAGCTGGAGCCCAAGACTGGAAGCAGTACTCAGAGCCGACGCTCGGGGAGGGGAGCCCGGAATCGGGGAGGGGAGCCCGATATCGGGGAGGGGAGCCCGGAATCGGGAAAGGAGCCCGGAATCGGGAAAGGAGCCCGGAATCGGGAAAGGAGCCCGGGCTTGGGAAAGGGAGCCCGGAATCAGGGATGGAAGCCCGGGCTCGAGAAAGGGAGCCCGGAATCGGGGATGGAAGCCCGGGCTCGGGAAAGGGAGCCCGGGCTCGGGAAAGGGAGCCCGGAATCGGGTAAGGAAGCACGGAATCGGGGTAGGAAGCACGGAATCGGGGAAGGGAGCCCGGTATCGGGGAGGGAAGCCCGGGATCGGGGAGGGAAG
>JAISFP010000076.1 GCA_031263525.1 Deltaproteobacteria bacterium
TGGGCGGCGTCCCCTGTCCTGCCGGCGGCTTGGCCCGGGCTGGCTTCTCCGTTTCTGTCGGCTTCGCCCTGGGCGGCGTCCCCTGACCTGCCGGCGGCTTGGCCCGGACTGGCTTCTCCGGTTATGTCGGCTTCGCCCTGGGCGGCGTCACCTGCTCTGCCGGCGGCTTGGCCCGGCCTGGCTTCTCCGGTTATGTCGGCTTCGCCCTGGGCGGCTTCGCCCTGGGCGGCGTCCCCTGACCTGCCGGCGGCTTGGCCCGGACTGGCTTCTCCGGGTATGTCGGCTTCGCCCTGGGCGGCGTCCCCTGACCTGCCGGCGGCTTGGCCCGGGCTGGCTTCTCCGGTTATGTCGGCTTCGCCTGATCCGACGTCCGCGGCCCTGCCGGCGGCTTTGTCCGGGCTGGCTTCTCCGGTTATGTCGGCTTCGTCTGAGACGGCGTCCCCGTCCCCGTCCTTGTCGGCGACATCGCCCCGGCCGGCGGCGCCCCGGCCGGAGGCATTCCCGGAGCCGGCGTCCCCGTCGCCTGCGGGCTCTCCGGCCCCGTCCTCCTCAGCGGAGGGCTCCTCCCCGGGCAGCGGCGGGGGCGCGGGCGAGCCGGCCATGGCGTTCCTGCCGTTGGTCTGGCCCAGGACCTCCCTCAGCGCGTGGGCCTCGGAGCCCACCTCCTTCCAGGCCTCCATGATGGCGGGCTGGGTATCGGCGCTGTACGACTCGGGCGTGAAGGGCTTGGAGCTGGAGTGCAGGGCGCGGCTGATGAGGGTCTTCAGGAGCTCCGAGGTTATGAGCTCCTCCTCCCCCGGGTGGGTGGACCCGGCGACCAGGAGGTACGGGGGCCCGGAAACAATGGGCCGCGGGGCGGGGCCGCGGGCCACGGCTATCAGGGGGTCGAACTTCGGGCTGCCCAGGACCTCGACCTTCGCGGGATCCACCCCGAGGCTCAGGAAACGTTCCCGGTCGGCCTCGGAGATGACGAAGAGCCGCTCCATGAAGTTGAGGACCTGGCCGAAGAAGCTTTTCACCCACCCGAACCGCCTCGCCGTGCGCTCGGAGATCCTGCCCGCGGCTAGTATCACGGGCACGTGGCGCTTCCAGGCGGCGCGAATGAGTCCCGGCCAGATCTCCGTCTCTATTATGACGAGCGCCCTGGGGTCCACGCGGGCGAGGGTCCTTCCGGGGGCGCCCCACACGTCCATGGGCGGGGCCATGAACTGCACGTTCGGGAGATCGCCCAGGGACTCCTCGGCGAAGGCGCGCCCCGCTGGGGTGCCCACGGACAGGACGAAGCGGGCGTCGGGCTCCATGTCCTTCCAGGCGCGTATGACGGCGGCGGCGGATCCGGCCTCGCCGACCGAGGCGGCATGCAGCCAGTAGGGGTTCCCCCCGCCCGCCGCCGGGGAGCCGAGGCGGTCGAGCCAGTAGCCCCCGCCTCGCCCGGACAGGGAGGACAGGAACATGGCCGGGGCGGCGGCGATGCCGCCCAGCACCTGGTATACGCCGTGGAATAGGACTAGAGGATCCACTTTGGCACCGGTGAGGGGTCCGCCCCGCCGTCGGGGGCGCGGGGCTTCGGACCGGGGGACGCGGACATTTCTGACGCCTGCGGAAGGGCGCCGCCGGGGGCGGGGAGGGCCGCCGGATTCCGCTCTTGGGCGGGGGCCGTCAGTTTCAGCTCTGGGGTGGCGATGTACGCCGGATTCCGCTCGGCTGTGCGCGGCATGGGGGCAGGGGCTCCCTCGGGGGAGCCTTCCAGGGCCGGCATGTGCCGGGACATGCCGGAAACGAGCGGGCTTTCCGCAGGGAGGGCCATGCGAAGGAGTACCGGGCGGCGCGAGACGACATGGGGAGACTGGCCCCCGGCACTGTTCACGGGCGCCGGGTCCCCGGCGTTATTGACGGCGGCCCGGCCCCCTGCACTCTTACAGGACGACTGGCCTCCGGCGTTCTTCACGGCGGCCTGGCCCCAGCGACTCTTCCGGGGAGACGGGGCCCCGGCGTCCGTCATGGCGGCCTGGCCACAGGCGGAGGCAGGGGCAGCCTCATGTTCAAGAATGTTCCGGACGCCTCCGGGGGCCAGTGCCCGGCCCGCGCCGTCCGGACGCGGGCACGGCTCCGCCAGGCCCCGGCGTCCGGACGGGCGCGGACGGGTCGCCCGGGTGAAAGGGCCTATGTGAGGCTCCAGGATCATGGGGCAAGGTGCCGCCGGCCCGCGATTGCGGGGGGGGCCAGGGGCCCGCCCGGCAACGGGATCTCAGGTTATGAGCGTCTTCAGCTTGGAGAGCTCCAGAGGAAGGGAGGGATCCAGGCCCCAGAGGGCCCGGGCGCAGGGGGCGGGCTTCGGGCTGCCTGTCTCCCGGAAGGCGACGGAGAGGAGGAGCCTTTCGGGGGAGAGGGCGCGGGTCTCCAGGACGAAATCCTTCGCCCGGTACTCGCGGGTCCGCCCCTTCTTGTCAGTATAACCCAGTTGGGCCTCCGGATAAAGAGGAGGGTCCCGGAAAACGGGGCCCGAGGCGGCCACGAGCCAGGCGCTGCCCAGGAGCTCCGGGCGGGGCCTGGCCAGCGGGTGACGGACGAGCCGGGTGAGCCTTATGCCGTCCGGGAGATCCAGGGCCGAGAGGATCCCGGAGGGCTCGACGTTGTCTGCGAGCGAGAACAGCGCCACCTCGTCCAGGCTGGGGACGCCCAGGGGAAGAGCCGTCATGAGCGACAGCTTGGGGGACGGGTGGAACCCCCGGGTGAGCGACAGCGTGAGCCCGCCCCTCCGAAACGCCCTCTTGAAGAGTTCCATCAGCTCCAGGTGCCCCATGAACACCGGCCTCCCGGTCTTCTCGAAGCGGGCGAGGTACCGGAACTCGGGAGGGGCCGGGAGGTCCGGGCCCCTCCGGCCCTTGCCCCTGCCCCTGGCAGACGTGGCGGGGCCAGGCGAGTCGGGCCCGGGGAGGGCGTCACCCGCCGGGGAAGGCATGGCGGGCGCCTCTCCGGAAGGGCCGGGCCCCGTCCAGCCTGCTGGCGTCCCGGCGGGGGGCCCTTCCGTCCCGTCGACGGACGTCTCCCGCGTCCCGTCCCCGGACCTCTCCCCTGGCCCGTCGCAGGACGTCTGCCGCGTCCCGTCCCCGGACCTCACCCCTGGCCCGTCGCCGGACGTCTCGCGTGTCCCGTCACAGGATCTCTCCCCAGGCCCGTCACCGGATGTCTCCCGTGGCCCGTCCCCGGATAACTCCTGCGGCCCTTCTGCGGGCGTCTCCCTCGGCCAGGGCCCGGCCAGCTCGATCGCGGCCCCGTCCCCGCACGCGCCGCATCCGTGGCAGCCGGCGTCCCGGCAGTCCGGGGTGGGCAGGCCCTGGAAGGCGCGGTCCCTCTCGCGGAGGAGGAAGTCCCGGTCCACGCCGTAGAAGACGTGGTCCCAGGGGAGAGGAGCCGCGGGATCGCGGGGGGCGGCGAAGGCGGCGGGGTCGAAACCCCCGGCCTCCAGGGCCTCGGTCCAGGGCTTCAGGCTGAACATGTCGGACCATGCCTCGAAGCGGGCGCCTGATTCCCAGACCTTCCGGAGGACCCCGCCCATGCGCCGGTCGCCCCTGGCGACGAGGCTCTCGGCGAACGAGGCGCCGGGATCAGAATGCTTCACGGCTATGCCGTCCTGGCGGGCGGCGGACTTCACGCGGGCTATCCGTTCCGACACCGTGGAGGGCAGGGCGCCCGGCTCCCACTGGAAGGGCGTGTGGGCCTTGGGCGTGAAGTGGGCGAGCCCCACGTTGAGCTTCGCGCGCGTGGAGCGCTTGATCTTCCTGGCCAGAGCGCCCACCGCATCGAGGTCCAGGTCCGTCTCCGTGGGTAGCCCGCACATGAAGTAGAGCTTGAGAGTCTTCCAGCCCAGGGAGAACGCGGTCCGGGCGGCGCGGAGGAGATCGTCCTCGGTCAGGTCCTTGTTTATCACGGCCCTGAGCCTCTCGGTCGCGGCCTCGGGCGCTATGGTGAATCCCGTCTTGCGGGCCCTCTTTATCTGTTCGGCAAGATCCCGCGTGACGGAGCGCACCCTCAGGGACGGGAGCGACAGCGACACCCCGGTCCCGCTCCAGCGGTCCATGAAGTCCCGGACCATGGGCCCTATCCTGGTGTGGTCCCCGGCGGAGAGCGAAAGGAACGCGCACTCGTCGTGGCCCGTGGCGGCGAGGTTGGCCGAGATGAGCTCCAGCACCTCGTCGTCCGGCCTCTCCCTCACGGGCCTGTAGATGTAGCCCGCCTGGCAGAAGCGGCAGCCCCTGGAGCAGCCGCGGGCTATCTCCACGGCCACGCGGTCGTGGACGGGTTTCACGCTCGGGACTATCTGCCGCCTCGGGAAGAACAGCCCCGCCACGGACGCGGCGACCGTCCTCCGGGGGGCGGGGAGGCCCGGCTCGAGCGGAGCGAGCCCCCTGAACTCGCCGGCCAGCCCGCCCGGCCCGTATTCCGGGACGTACAGGGAGGGCACGTAGATCCCGGGACGCCTGGCCATCTCCATGAGGATCCGGGAGCGGGGCATGCCCTCCGCCCTCATGGCCGCCAGCGCCTTCAGGTCGCCCACGAGTCCGGGCTCCCCGTCGCCCAGGAAGAAGAGGTCGACAAAGTCCGCGAGCGGCTCGGGGTTCGCGCATCCCGGCCCCCCGGCCGCGACTATCGGGTCGCTCTCCCCCCTGTCCGCCGCGAGCAGGGGGACGCCTCCCAAGTCCAGCATGTTCAGTATGTTAGTGTAGCCCAGCTCGTACTGGAGCGAGAACCCCACGAGACCGAAATCCCCGAGCGGCCTCCTGGACTCCAGGGACGCCAGGCGGACCCCCCGGCCCCGCATGAGCGCCTCCATGTCCGTCCAGGGGGCGTACGCCCGCTCGGCGGAGAGGCCCGGCTCGGAGTTCACGAGCGAGTAGAGGATCTTGTGGCCCAGATGCGAGTGGGCAATCTCGTATACGTCCGGGAATGCCAGCGCCACCCGGAACATCCTCCCCGCGGCGTCCGGGACGGCGTTGGGCTCGGCCCCCGTCTCGCCTCCCAGGTACCGGCCGGGGCGCCGCACCGTCTTCAGGAGCGACGCCTCAATGGGGAAGGGCGCCGGGCGCGGCCGCGCGGGGCCGCCGTCCGGTAGGCCGCCCCCGGAAGAGGCGGAAGAGACGGCAGAGACGGAAGAGGCGACGTAGCCGGGACAGGCGGGCAAGTCGTCGGAAGGTCTGTCCCCGCAGGAGCCGTCTGGGCTGACCAGGGCGGCGTACCCGCGCAGGGCGTCCAGATCCGTGAGCGTCTCGGCCAGGGATTCCGGATCCTGGAGCGACACGGGATCGAATATGGGGTCGAGGTCGGTCGGGTCCAGGGGGTCGGTCTCCCCGGAGTCGGGCGCGGCGTCGGGCGCGTCGGGGGCTTCCGTGGTGTCCGGCATGTCCGGCCTGTTCAGGCTCTGGCCCAGATCGGGGCCCGACCGCGGGCCGGTGCGGTCGGGAGGGGACGGGGGAGCCCCGTGGCTGTCGTCGAAAGGCATCGTGAAGCTGCTTCTTCTCTTCTCTGCTGTGAAACACGCCCGGAACCCGGCCTGGAAGGCCGGGGGAAGGTCCCGCCGGCGGCCGGGCCGGAGGAAGGCGGGGCGGGCGGCCCCGCGGCGGATGTTGCGGGACAGAAGAGCCAGCGGGCCGCCGTCGGAGGGGCGCTGCTATATTAAGATCTTCGTCTCAGGCGGAGGGCTGCGGCACGTGCCGCGACGTCAGTTCGCGGGTCAGCCCGGGCAGGCGAGGTTCAGCCTATGTCCGACTGGGTCCGGACCGGGAGGCGGGTGTCCGGTCATGACCGCCCGGGTCCGGGCCGGGAGGCGTTGTCTCGGCCATGTGCCTGGGTCCGGGCCGGGAGACGGGGCTCCGGTCATGCCCGCCCGGGTCCGGGCCGGGAGGCGGGGGTCCGGTCATGCCCGCCCGGGTCCGGGCCGGGAGGCGTTGTCCCGGCCATGTGCCTGGGTCCGGGCCGGGAGGCGTTGTCCCGGCCATGTCCGGCGGAGGTCAGCCCCTGGGGCCGCGCCTTGGAGGGGAGGAATCAAGGGCCTCGGCTATCTCCTCGCAGAGCCTTGCCGCGGCGGCCGGCGGGTCGGGCGCGTCGCGGATGGGCCTGCCCACCACCAGCAGATCCGCCCCGTCGGCTATGGCCTGGGCCGGGGTGCCCGTGCGGACCTGGTCGTCGTTGTCCACCCTGGCCCACTGCGGCCTCACTCCGGGTACGACCAAAAGCGGGTCGTGGCCGTGGAGCCTCCGGAGCCTGGGAACTTCCTGCGGCGAGCAGACCAGACCGTGACAGGCGGCGTCCATGGCCCTCCGGGCCAGCTTCACGGCCAGCTCGCCGGGCTCGCGGAACCAGGGGGCCAGCTCGGACATGGCGGCGGGGTTGAGGCTGGTCAGCACCGTCACGGCGAGCACCCTGGTGTCGTCGCCGGCGGCGCCCGCCGCGGCCCGGAGCATCTCCGATCCGCCCTGGGCGTGGACGGTTACCAGCCCGGCCCCCAGGCGTGAGGCCTGGCGCATGGCCCCCGCCACGGTGGCGGGTATGTCGTGGAGCTTCAGGTCCAGGAAAATCCCGCAGTCCGGGGCCGCGTCCCGGACCCTGGCCACGGAGTCCGGGCCCAGGGCGGTGAAGAGTTCCAGCCCTATCTTGAACCAGCCGACCGTGCCGCCCAGGAGGGAGGCGCAGGACAGGGCGCTGTCCAGGTCGGGCACGTCCAGGGGGAAGACAAGCCGCTCCCTGGGGCTCAGGGCTGCGGCGGGGGCGGCGGTCTCGGTGGCTTCCGGCATCAAGGTGGGGGCCTTTCCTGGCTTGGGCGGAGGGGCTCGGGCGGCCTCCGGGGCCCGCGGGCGCGGCCCCGTGGGGCCGAAAAAAAAAAAGATCCGGGCGCCCGATGGTGCCCGGAGAGGGTGGAGAGCTGAGACGATCCTGATATTCCGGGCGAAACGGGCGGGTTTTGGGGCCCCGGTCCGGGGCGGAGGGCGCCTCCGGCATGACGGGCAGGAAACCAGGCCGGCGCGGCGGAACATGTCGGGCGTCAGCCGGTGACCGGGCCGGCGCGGCGCGGCATGTTAGGCGTCCGCCGGGAACGAGGCCGGCTCGGCGGCATAGAAAGGTGTCCGCCGGGAAGCTAGGCGGCCCGGCGGGGCATGTCAGGCCTCCGCCGGGACCGGGGCCGGTTCTGCGGGGCATGTCAGGCGTCCGCCGGGACCGAGGCCGGTTCGGCGGGGCATGTCAGGAGTCCGCCGGGATGGATGACGGCCTGGCGGGACATGTCAGGAGTTCGCCGGGAAGGATGACGGCCCTGCGGGAGGAGCGTCCGCCCGGTCGGCCATAAGCCGGCCCGGCCCGAAGGAAGGGCGCCGGAGCGGCCGGGCGGGAGAACCACGCCCGGCCGTGGCAGGAAGAATGACGGGCCCCGGCGGCCGGGGCCCGGTCCGTCATTCGTCGTCCAGCTCGTCCAGCATGTCGGAGACGTCCGACATGTCCGTGCCGTCAACGGCCAGGGGCTCGTCGTCGAGGCCGTCCAGGGAGGCGGAAAGGGCTCCGGCGTCCAGTCCTTCCGGGGCCTCCTCGAGGCTCTCCTGGGGAACCATGAAGGTCTCGGATGCCTCCTTGGGCCTGGGGGCGCTGGCCTTGCCGGGCGCGGCCATGAAGGGCTGGCGGGCAGGGGCCGGAGCGGCGCCGTGGCCGTCCTCGTCGTCCACCACCTCCACGTCGAAGATGGTGTCCGGGGCGGCCTCGGGCTCCAGGACGCGGGGCGGCACGGTGGTGGTGCCCGGGGCCACGGCCACCTCTGCGTCCTCCAGGAGCTGGCTCACGTCCAGCTGGCCGGTGTCCGCGTGGCGGGGGGGCTGGAGGGACTGCTTGGCCAGGGACGGGACGTCGTCCAGCGAGTCCAGATCGTCGAGGCCGTCAAGCGAGCCCTGAGCCGGCGCCGGAGGCGCGGCCGGAGCCGGCGGCGGGGGAGGCGCTGCCTGCACGGGCGGCGGAGGCGTCATCGTAGGCGGCGGGGGAGGTGCCGCGAGCGGCGGGGGCGGAGCGATGGGAGGCGGCGGCACCGCCGCCGGCGGGGGCGGCGCGAAAGGAGGCGGAGGCGCCGCGGCGGCCGGCGGAGGCGCCGCGGAAGGCGGCGGGGCCGCCGCGGCTGGCGGGGGTG
>JAISFP010000084.1 GCA_031263525.1 Deltaproteobacteria bacterium
GGAGGAGTGTCAGGCAGGGAAGCGGCGGGTGAGGCCGGGCGGAGGAGAGTCAGGCAGGGAAGCGGCGGGTGGGGCCGGGCCGAGGAGGGTCAGGCGGGGAACCGGCGGGTGGGGCCGGGCCGAGGAGGGGCAGGCAGGGAACCGGCGGGTGGGGCCGGGCCGAGGAGGGTCAGGCAGGGAACCGGCGGGTGGGGCCGGACGCTGAGAGGCTTGCCGTGAGCCGATGGAAAGGAACAGTCGCGGAGAGGGAGGCAAGGAGGCGCGGGTGTGGTCGGTCGAGAAGAGTCAGGCAGAAAGCTGGCGAGGGGAGCCTGTCGAGGAGAGCCTGGCTGTGAGCCGGCGGAAAGGGACAGACGAGGAGAATCTGTCTGTGAGACGGCGGAAGGGCCAGGTCGAGGCGAGGCTGGCTGTGAGTTGGTTGATAGCAGAGAGTGAATGGGCAGGGAGCTGAAGGGATGCGCTGAGGGGGATGGAGGAGGGCTGGATGGCAGAGGAAAGGGGCGTGCGGTGAGATGGAGGGCTATAGAGAGGAAGCTGGCGGGAGTGGTAAGGTCGTGGCGAGAGAATGGGCAGGAGAGGGGATGGGCGCGAAAGCTGGACGGGACGCGAAAGTTGGACGTGAAAGAAGGCTGGACTCGACGCGAAAGTTGGACGTGAAAGAAGGCTGGACGGGACGCGAAAGTTGGACGTGAAAGAAGGCTGGGCGGGCAGCGAAAGTTGGACGTGAAAGAAGGCTGGACTCGACGAGAAAGTTGGACGTGAAAGAAGGCTGGACTGTACGCGAAAGTTGGATGTGAAAGAAGGCTGGATGGGACATGAAAGTTGGACATGCGCTAATGGCAGAACTGGGCGTGAAAGGATGGACTGGTTACGAAAGTTTTTCGCGAAAGAAGACTGGATGGGGGTCGAAAGTTAGACGTGAAAGAAGGCAGGAGGGGACGCGAAAGTTGGGCGCGAAAGAAGGGAGGACTGGACGTGAAAGTTTGACGTGCGTTAAAGATTCATAAAGGGGCGAAAGAGATGTTGATGCAGAAAAAAATTTTCGAAATATTGCTTTCGCATATGTGACTATAGTTATATATATTTTATGGCAAAATTTATGATTACCATAGAAATGATATCGACATGAAGAACTGTTAATATCACTTGCCAAACTAAACGCTCAAAAAGTAAATTACATGGGTTTTCGGAAAAAAATATCAAAAAAGACAAATCAGTTTCCGGAAGATTAATTTTTGGGACCTGGCAAAATTGGTGTTGACAGGGAGGCGGGGAAAATGTATCTTTTGGTCAGCTGGCCGAGCTCACCCGTCTGGGGTGGACGGCCACCTCGTCCGAAATAGCCGAGAGACCCGTCTCGTTGAGATGCCCGCACGGCAAATGCCTTGCAGGATCGTCTAAGACGGAATCCGGCGGAGGATGACGGGGCTTCGGCCCCGCGCGAGGGGCGGCGCCCCAGCCCCGTGAACCGAGCACCTCGCCCGGCCAGGCGTAGCCTTGCCTAGGGCATAGCGACCCGCGAGCCCGTCAGAGGGCCGCCCTTCCAAGCGAGCACATCATGACACAGAGCTTACAGCTGGCTCAGCCTCTCCTGGTCAACATTGTTGGTCCTGACAGCGTGTCCGTCCGGGGCTTCTCGTCCCCGGAGCCGGACATCCGCGGCTTCATGTCGGCGCCCGACCCCCTGCGGCGCTGGCCGTGGAAGTCCAGGGAGCTCACGGCCCCCCCGGGACTCTGGGGCGTCGACGACCCCATCTCCGAGGTGACGTCCGAGGGCGACTACGCCTGGCTCGACGCGGACATGGACGGGTTCGGCAGGACCGCCGTCGCGGGCAACAGGCTCGACTCCGCCATCTACCTCAACAGGATAGCCAGGCTCCACATGCTCCGGGGCGACAGCAAGGCTGCCAGGGCCGCCGCGTCCGCCGCCTACCCGCACCTCTCCGGGGGGCAGGGGCCCTCGTCCGAGGAGTCCCTCTTCTGCGAGGAGACCATTGCCCTGGCCGGCTACGGCTCCTGGGGCTGGTCCAGGACGAGCGGGGCCCTCGCCGACATCGCCCTCCGTTCCGCGAGACACCTGGGGCCGCTGGCCCCCCAGACCCTCCGGGCCATCTCCGGAAGGGCGGCGCTGGCCGCGGAGACGGGGGTCCGGGCCCTCGCCAGGGAGCTCTACGCCGATCTCGTCCACAGGGACATTAGGCTCCTGGGAAGCTCCCACCGCTTCACCCTGGCCGACAGGATCTGCCTCGCCGCCGAGGCGGGGCTGGCGGGTGACCGCGCCTACGCCCTCGGACTCGCCCGCGCCTGCGAGAGCGAGGCCGCCTCCGGGCTGGGCGAGTCCCATCCGCTCAGGTGCATGGCCATGAGGTGCGCGGGCGAGATCCTGGCGGCCGGGGGGGACTTCGGGGAGGCCACTTCCGTCCTCTCCGCCGCCGCGGAGCTCCACGCGGAGGCCTTCGGCCCGGACCACGAGAGGACCCTCGACTGCGCCGGCGCCCTCGCCTCCGCCCTGAACCGCTCCGGGCACCCCGACTTGGCCGAGAAGGTGCTCAAGAAGGCCGTGGATGACCTGGAGCGCAACATGGAGACCTGCTCCCGCGAGGCCGAGGAGGCCTGGGAGCGGCTCCTCACCATGCAGGAGGAGATGGGCTTCGCGGGCGACTCCGACGCGGAGTTCTGGGACAGGTTCGCCTGAGATCCTTGGCACTCAAGGGCCTTTGGACCGTCCTGCCGGCGCTGGCCGGCAGCGTGCGCATGCCGGAGGCCTGATGGGGGCAGTGCCCGTGTCGCGCGGGGGCAGTTCCCGGGCCCCCGCGCTGGACGGGCAGCGGGTCACGCGCGGTCGCCCGAACTCTCGAACTTCCGGAGTTCACGTTCTCCTGCCTTCCAGACTCCGCCGGGAAACTCCAGACTCTCGGCGGGGCGAGGGCGAGAACTGTATCCGGCTTGGCGCCTGCTCTCTGTCCTTCGTTCCGTAAGCGAGGTTGCCAGGCTCTCGGGAGAAACAGGAGTTCCCCGTTCATAGTACGCTTCTATCTGATACCGGCTAAGGCTCTCCGTGTGTCCGGAGCCGGCCAGGGCTTGCGGCTGTCCGTGCGTCCGGAGCCGGTCAGGGCTTGCGGCTGGTCGTGCGTCCGGAGCCGGCCAGGCTCACGGCTGTCCGTGCGTCCGGAGTCGGCCATGGCTTGCGTCTGTCCGTGTGTCCGGAGACGGTCAGGGCTCGCGGCTCTCCGTGCGTCCGGAGCCGGCCATGGCTTGCGGCTGTCCGTGCGTCCCGAGCGGGTCAGGGCTTGGGACGATCCGTGCGTTTCAAGAGAGGAATGGCTTTCGGCTCATCATATGCTACGAGCCGGGTATGGGTTAATGTATATCGCACGTTTCTAGACAGGCATGGCTTTCTGATGGTCATGAGTCTATAGCCAGTCAGGCTTTGGCTGAACGTGTTCTTCAAGAGATGAATTGTTTCAACCTTCACGTACGCTTCTGGTCAGTCTTGGCTTGATTCGCACCGTGAGTGTCAAGCCTGGAATTGTGTCCTGCGCGACGTGTTCTTAACTGCCATACGTTTTACGACAAAGATTTGCTTCATCCGTGTCGTTCGTTTCATTCGATTTCAGGACCGGAGAGCATTCTGAGTTTGAGACGACATAAGACTTCCAGCACATACGGCGTTTCAAAGGAATCCTGGCTTAGGGAACGCCAGGCGCTGAAAGCTATATCAGGATTCTCAAACGTCCTGCGCTTCGGGAGAGACAGCGCCTGGAGCGCCCCCGGGTGCGGGCCGGCCGACGGTTGGTTCCAGTCCCCCCTTCCATCGATTACAGGTGCCTTATGCCGGTGTTCGCGATCTCGCTCGCCAGCCTTATCTTCTCCTCCGTTCCCCTCTCCCTTGACCACTTTCCCTTCGAGGCGATCCTGCGGCTCCTGACCGTCCCGGCCGTATGGACGGCCATGGCGCTCGTCTCGGCGGGGGCAATGCGCCTCGTCATGTACGCCGCGCACCTGAGCGCCGGCACCCCCCCGGGGTGGAAATGCGACCGCGTCCCGGCGGTCGAGCCGGACAGGTGGATGGTCCCGGACCCCGAGACGGCGCTCTCGGGACTCGGGGTAGCCGGCCTGCCACCCGAGACCGGGACGGCCGGCCTGCCACCCGAGACCGGGATGTCCGGACTGTGCCCCGAGACCGAGACGCATTCTGTCGATGACAGGGGACCGGCCCCTGCGGCAGACGGGGAGCCTCATTTCCCGGAGTCCAGCGGCCCCGCCGGGGCCTGCCCCTTCCTCCCGGCAGGCAGGGCGGACCGCTTCCCCTCCGCTCGGCCCCTCCTGGAGGTGATCCTCGAGACGCAGGGCGGCGAGGAGCCGGTCGCGGACGGGGACAACTGGAAGGTCTCGGCTGACGGGTTCTCAGCGTCCCCCGGGTCCGTGGCGGTCGCCTTGGCGGCGGTGTCGTCCGCGCCCGACTACGTCCTCGCGCCCCCGTCCGGCATCGTCTTCCCGCTGCCGGGCGAGTCCGGGGGGTGCGGGTGGCCCGGTCCCAGGCTCACGCTGGACTTCAGGCTCCCGGAGTGGGTGTTTCAGCCCGTCGGAAGCGGGATCGACACCATGATCCGCCGGTCCTCGGCTCTAGCGGCAGCGGGCGAGTTCGAGGCCGCGGAGGACGGCTGGGCCTGGTGCCGGAAGGCGTTGTCGGCCTCCGGCGGTCCGGGGGGTGCCATGGCCGCCGCCGCGCTAGGCAGGGTCGCCAGGCTCAGGATGATCCGCCACGACTTCGCGGGGGCGCTGGAGGACTCCAGGACGGCCATGGCGGAGCTG
Source organism: Deltaproteobacteria bacterium (assembly GCA_031263525.1). Taxonomy (GTDB): domain Bacteria; phylum Desulfobacterota; class Desulfarculia; order Adiutricales; family Adiutricaceae; genus JAIRZX01. Next base: position 4,816 of record JAISFP010000084.1, read on the forward strand.
GAGCCGGCGTGGAACGGGCTGTTCCGGTCCGGGGCCTCCCGCCTCTCGGAAAGTGTGCGGAGCGTCCTCCCGGTCGGTACGGCCGGTGTCCTGGCCGGCCCTGCCTCAGGGGAGGAATGGTGCCTCGCGGACGAGACCTGGTCCCGGTGCATGGCGGAGATCGCTCCCGAGCAGGACGGGAAGGGGATCATGGAGGCCTGCCTCGACCGCGCCGTGGCGGCGTGCGGCAGCCGGGGCCTCCCTGCGCGGCGGGTCCGGGGGAGGCTGGCCTTCCTGGCGCTCTCCGGCGGCATGTACGGGAGGGCGGCGGAGCTGTACGGGGAGGCCGCGGACCATGACCGCGAGGCCTGGGGCGCGGCCCATCAGGACACCCTGGCGTCGGGCGACCTGCTTGCCGCGGCCAGGGGGCTCGCGGGAGACGCGGCGGGCTCGATAGCTCTGCGCTCCGAGTCGGCGGGTATCCGCGAGGCGGTCCTGGGACGTCTGCACCCCGAGACGCTTGAATCCCGCCGCCGCACGGCGGAGGCCATGCTCGTTGCAGGGGACACGGTCGGGAGCTCGCTGGAGCTCCGGCGTGTCCTCATGGACACTGAGACGGCGCTGGGAGCCGGGAGCATGGAGGCGCTCACCCTCAAGGCCGCCCTGGGCGCGGTGCTCCTCGCGCTGGGTGGAGCGGCGGGCGCGGACTCCCTCATCAGCCTGGCCGAGGCGTACGGGGGGCTTGCGGGGCTCGTGGGGCCCGGTGACCGCGAGACGCTCGCGGCCGGGGTGAACCTCTCCTACGCCCTGCGCCGGGCCGGGGACAGGGAGGGCTCGCTCTCGCTTCTGGAGAAGTCGGCCGGGGGTCTCGAGAGGGTTCTCGGCAGGGACCACCCCGAGAGCAGGATGGCCATGAGGCAGCTGAAGGTCCTCAGTAAGTCCGTCAGGCAGGGCTAGCCCCGGCTTCCGGAACTGTCGGCTCGGGCCTCTGCGGCAGGCGGCGAGCCATCAGGGCCCAAGCTGATCGTCTGACGGCAGTGATCTCGTGATAACGGTCAACTGTCAGCGAGCGGCTCCTGCCAGACATTACCGGTAATGCGCGGCGTGTTTGGTTCTCACTGCCGCTGATGATTAGGAACAATCGGGATGAGCAACTTTACAAAATTTTCTGAGTTGTTCGGAACAATTCCAAGAAATGTCCTGAAGCAGGTGGACAGTGACTTTCCTGGCAATTATCCTTTCCCAGCCGGAAGTAAGGCAAAAATAGCGGGATTTCGCTACGTCGCCACGATTCCGCGACGGTTCGGAAAAAATCTTCTGTTGGTTCCTGACGTAAAACTTGTCAGCAATTCTGTTTTTAACAGAGTGACAGAGTTGTTGGACGTTGACGACCTGGCTCCTTCGCGTGGAGGTTTCATCTCCGAGTCGGCGCTGTTAGCACTGATCAATTTCCTCACTGGCGAGGGATCTCGACCGGCAGACGACATTGTTGGGCTCGTCGGGAACAACGTGAAGCTGAGGGACAGCTTCATTGATGCGATCAATGTCACGTATGAGGGTTTGATAAGGTACGATTCAAACGTCAAGCCATACCGCAATTTCGTGAGAAACGAGCCGGAGGCAAGGGATTACTCTTCATTTAAGTCTTTTACAATATCCAGAGAAAATTTCGTCAAAAGTGTAAACTGGATACAGGGTAGAAACGATGTTGGGTTTGTAGATGATGATGATATTGCCAACCAGATATCAATTGGCTTGGATGAAATTATGCTTTATCATGTCATGCAACAGGTCAGGGAGAACCTACTATCATTTGTAATTTGCAACAAGTTGGGTATCGGATCAGGGTTGACAGATAGTGTCTTGATACGGATGCTGAAGGATCAGATCAAGTCGCTGTTCATGAAGGGTAAGCACGGAATCACATCATTCCAAAGAGATCAGTCAGGAAACGAGATCATTCCAGACGAGATAACCGTCATACAAGATTTTTGCGTTAGGCTGGTAGACATACTGGTACTTGCGGGGAGAGGAGTCCCGAACGTCGCTGTCCCCTATCGTATCCTCCATCTCATAAATTTTCGCTCTACAAATTTCAAGGACCCCACAACAGCAGGCATAGTGGATCCATGGTTGCCTGGCAACGTCTTCACTATGTTGCCGGACAGGAATGGTCTTTCCTTCTTCGCCCTGGTTGTGTTGCATGAGATGATTCACATGTTCCAGGGCTTGCTCTCTGATCTTTCTCGCCTTGGTTCGGATGCCGCTAGGATTATTCTATCAGGTTATCTCGCAGCTCTAGGACTGAGTTTCGACCCAGGCGACTTGTGTCAGTGGAGAGCTGGACTATATTTTGAACGCCCTGCCGAGATCATGGCCATGGATTTCATGTACGCGTTTGCCTGGCACTTGACAGGACCCGGGGGTGCTATTGACAGATCCAACTGGAAAAGGCTAACATTGACTAAAGCACAGCTTGACAGCTGGGGAACAATCTTGCCCGGCGGGTTCCAGCAGTGTCGGCCTAAGGTTACGGCGTGGATCACACGTCTCATGAGCTGAAGGAGGTAGTGAAGATGGACCTTGATGCAGGAATCCGCAGACACTGGCTGGCTAAGGAAGCCTCGACCTGCCTTCGTACTGCCAGGGAAGATTTGTGGTTCATGAAGCGCTGGGTCAGCGATTTCGAGGTTGTTATCCGCCCGGATAACTACGCGAAGCTGAAGGGCCCTCTTCTGGAGCGCATGGAGGATATCAGAAGGAAATGGGTCAGCCGCGTCAGCTACGGTGTTAGGCTTCCGAAATCAACGGAAGTACTTGAGAAGCTGGTTGAGGAGATCAGGCAAGATTTTTGCCAGGGGCCCTGGATGTTGAGAGGCTTGAAGCTCGCGGCGGACGCCTGCGAGGAGACGGACCGGTGGCTGGACTCCCTGGACGGTCCCATGACCCCAGAGATGTTCTACGACAGGTATCCCGAGGTTCGTACCACGTTAGCCATCCCGTTTCCGCCGTCTCGGTGCGATGTGTTGCGCGAGAGGCTGAAGATTGCCAGTGCGAAGGGAGAGTACCCCTACCCCAGCATTCCGGGCGGCGAGGACGAGGCGGCGGGCCCCCTTTCCGGCGTTGGCCGGAGCCCTGACGGGGCAGTGTCCGAGGGTGGCGAGGCCTTCGGAAAGGACGGGGCTGGCATCGGGCACCTTTCGGCCACCGGAGGTCAGGGGAGCCGCTCCGAGCAGGGTGGTTCCGGGACCTTCCCGGGCGACTCGGGCCCTGCTGCCGGGTCGTTCGAGGACATTCCCGGTATTTCGGATTCCGGTCCGGGCCCCGGGTCGTCGGAGGGGTACCGCTGACTCTCCGTTGATTTCCCGGATCCTCGCCGGTCCAGCCTGTCTCCCCAGGATCCCCAGGTGCCGGCGGGGCCAGCCCATGCCAGCACCTGAAGGCAGGAGGCGGGGAGTTCCGGTCGTCCTGTCTCCGGTTTTGGCTGAAGGTAACCGTTCACCCCCCCCTCCTTCTGAATCATTATATTCTGACCGAGTTATTTAAAATCAATGCAATGCAGATCGCAAATTGATAAATTCCCAGTGGCGCAGCAGACACTGTCTGTCAATATTTTTTTTAAAAAACAATGAATATTTGAGTA
>JAISFP010000125.1 GCA_031263525.1 Deltaproteobacteria bacterium
GTGGCGAGGGCCGCCATCTCTGCAGAACGCCTCAGCATCCCCGTCCCGCCGGACTTGTCGCCGTTGCGGATCATCGCCTCCCCCTTCCCGGCCAGCGCCGCCGAGAGCACGGCTGCGTCTGAAGGCATCCGAGGGTCCGGGTCGCTCCTGGGAGGGGCGCCGTCAAGGAGTGCCGCCACCCGAGAGAAGATCTCCTCGGCCTCGCTCTCCATGTCCACGAAACACATGTAGTATGCCGCCTCGACGGCGCACTCCAGAGCGGGCTGGGAGCTCTCCCCCAGCGCCCCGCGCAGGCGGCCCTCGGCGCGGAGCAGGAGATCCACCATCATCCTGATCCCGGTATAGTCGTCCTTAATGTCCCAGCGGGCCACGCGGATCTCGAGCTCGGCCCTGAAAGTCTCGTAGCGCTCCCCAAGGCCCTCCAGGGCCTCCAGCGCCTTGGCCCAGTGGGGGGCGGGGCGGCATTCGAAAAGCCCGTAATGCCACAGGTCGGCCGCGCGGGCAATCGCTGCCGCGGTCTCGGGGTGGCGGCCGCCCAGGAGGCGCAAGTGTCTGTCGGCCGACATGGCAAAGAAAAGGGCGACCAGTTGCGGGGGGGCGGTTCCGAAGCGACGGAGGAGCTCGGCCATGTCGAGGCAGTCCCTGCACGGGCCCAGTTCCGGCTCGCTGTCCTCCATATCCGCCATCATTTCGAAGGCCGAGGTGACGAACTCCATGGAACGGAACTCTTCCTTCGCGTCCCGGTAGAATAGCCCGGACGCGAACATGGAGGCGCTGCGGCGCATGGCCTCCCCCTCCGGGCCGCCGGGGGCGAGCCTCTCCAGGCCGCGGAAGAGCTCCACGGCCCTGCCGACGTGCCCGGGGTCAAGCGTTTCTGGCAGATCGGGGCGGACGGCCGGGAGAACGGCCCCGCGTCCGTACATCCCCCCCAGCCTCCTGGCCAGGCGTTCCCTGGCATCCAGCGACTCGGGGGCCCTCCAGCCGGAGAGCCAGTCCAGGCCCCCGTACGCCTCCTCGAGGAGTCCCAGGGCCTCGGCCGAGCGCTCCCTTCCCCCCGTGTCCCAGAGCTCCGCGCCCAGGAGCGAGCGCAGGACCAGAGCCTCCCGCGAGCCGGGTCCCGGGCCGCCGGGCCCCTCCGCCGCCTGGAGCCTCGCCCGGAACTCCGCCGCCGGCGGATACGGGTCAGTCCCGGCCTCGGGCGCCGTCCCCGGATAGATGGCCTCCGAGAGCGACCGGGCCGGCGGCGGAGGGTCCGCGGCAGCGGACGGGGCCATTGCGAGGATCATGTCCAGCGTCTCGCGGGCGAAGCCGAGCTCGACGGCCCTGCTCCAGGACCTGGCCCTTCGGACCCAGTACGGCTCGTCCACCGGCCAGTCGGCCGGCTCCAGGACTTCCGCCGCACGGGGCGGGAAGCCGTACGCGGGCAAGGCGACGGCGGCAAGCTCGAGGCCGGGATCCCCCAGCGCGTCGACCGACCCCGCCGCCATCGAGGCGGCCCCGCGCGCGAAGAACTCCCATTTCTCCCGGCCAGCAGGATGTTCCAGCGCGCCCGAGCCTGCCATATCCCCCACAAAACCGACAAACGATCTTGCCGAGCGCGACAGGGCGGCCCAGACTCTCGGATCCCCGGGGCCCAGGAGCAGGCGGGCCAGGGCGCGCACGTTGTCCCAGGCGTGGGCGGATTCCAGCATGTTGCCCTTCGCCGTCTTCCGCTCGGCAAACAGACGTTCTTCCTCCAGCAACCTCCCCATGTCCCCGAAGAGCCACTCCGCCCAGCCCTGCGGGACAGGCGAGCGTCTGCGCATGGACCTCGCCTCCGCTGTCCAGTCGTCGAAGCCGTCGTCCTGCGGCTTGCCGCAGCCGCCGTCCGGCAGGGTGCCCCCGCCGTAACCCTCCTCTTTCACAGGCCCGCCCCCCCCGTCTTTCACCCTCGAGGACCTGCGGTAAGGACTGGGGCGCGCGGCACTTTTCCCCGGAGAGGGCTTCGGTCCCGTCCCTCTCTTCTTTCTGCCTCTGGCGGAGGGCTTCTTGGGGGAGGCCATGGCAGTCCCGCACGTGACGCAGGACAGGGCGAGGACAGCCAGGAAGGCCAGGGCAAGAAGCGGGAAGGGATGGAGAGGCATGGCAGGATCCTCCTGGAAGCAGGCATGAGGCCGTGTGGCAGGTCCGAGGCGGGTCAGAGTCCGGCCAAGGCACGGGGGCTGGCCGGGAGGCTGGTCACGGGCCGGGACAGGAGCCGAGGCGGAGGCAGTGCCAGGAGCCGAGGCGGGGACGGGCCTGGAGCAGACGTCCAGGCCCGCGGCGACCTTCATCCCGCAACCGTTCCGCGGCCGCAGGCGGCCCTGAGGGACGCCTCCGCAGCTACATCCGCACGATCCTCGTGCTGTGGGTCGTGCCTCCCGGCCCGTGGTGGGTGAGCGTGCATGCGGCGGCGCCCCCGGAGCGCGGGGCGCAACGCAGGGTCCTCGGGAAGAGACCCAGGCCGCCCCCGAACACCCTGGAGATCTTGACGACCAGCCTGCCGTCAGGCTGGAAGCTCGCGGTGGCGCTGCCCGCGCACGTCTGCTCGGGGGGCGAGTACGCGCAGACCTGGGCCCTGCCGCCGCCGCCCGAGAAGCATAAGGTGTAGTAGAACCTGAACCCCCTGTGCTCGCTCGTCACGGCGTCAATCTTCCAGCATCCCGCAAGGAATCCCAGATCCCTGGTGCCCTCGGGTATCGCCAGATCCGTCCCGGCCCTCTGGGGGGCGGGAGGCTTCGGCGCGGCCGGGGCCCTGGGAGGGGCCTCGGAGACCGGCGGCCTGGGGGCGGCTGCCCTGGGAGGCTTCGAAGGCGCGGCGGCCTTGGGAGGCTCCGGCTCGGGTTCCGGCTCCGGCGGCGGCGGCGGAGGAGGAGGAGGAGGAGGAGGAGCGGCCTCCAGCGCCCGGGGAGCGTCCCCGGCCGCGGGAGGGTCCTCGTCCCCCCGACCAGGATCCGGAAGCTCCGGGACCGCGTCGTCCGGGAGATCCGGCTCTTCGGGACGGCAGGCTTCCAGGCTGTCGCGGTACCGGGCCTGGAGAGCGGCCAGCTCGGAGCGGAGGCCGTCCTCGGCGGAGCGGTCAAAGCCTGCCAGGGGATCGGACGAGGGAATGGCCCTGGCGGCGTCCCGGAAGGCCGGAGAGACGACGAAGAAAAGGAGGAGCGCGACAAGGAAGGCCCCCAGCGCGCCTGCGGCAGCGCG
>JAISFP010000144.1 GCA_031263525.1 Deltaproteobacteria bacterium
GGTGAAGGAGATCCGCTCGCGGCTGGGATTCCTGAACGACGTGGGCCTGGGCTACCTGTCGCTCGCCCGGAACTCCGGGACCCTCTCCGGCGGGGAGAGCCAGCGCATCCGGCTCGCCACCCAGATAGGCTCCAGGCTCGTGGGGGTCATGTACATCCTGGACGAGCCCTCCATCGGCCTCCACCAGAGGGACAACGCGAGGCTCCTCTCCGCGCTCCTGCAGATGCGTGACCTGGGCAACACCGTCATAGTGGTGGAGCACGACGCCGAGACGATCCTCGCCGCCGACCACGTGCTCGACCTGGGGCCCGGGGCCGGCGAGCACGGGGGGAGGCTGGTCTTCTCCGGCCCTCCCGAGAAGCTCGTGGCCGACAAGGGATCGCTCACGGGCGGCTACCTCTCGGGGCGCCTGGAGGTCCCCGTTCCCAAGAAGCGCCGCCCCTGCGTGCGGGGCTACCTGACCGTGAAGGGCGCCAGGGCCAACAACCTGAAACGCGTCACCGCCAGGTTCCCGGCGGGGGTCTTCACCTGCGTGACCGGGGTGTCGGGATCGGGCAAGTCCACCCTGGTCCTGGAGACCCTCTTCAAGGCCCTGCACGTCCAGCTCTCCCGGGCCCGCGCTCGGGCCGGCGAGTACGACTCCATCGAGGGCCTGGAGCTGGTGGACAAGGTCATAGACATCGACCAGTCCCCCATAGGCCGCACCCCCCGCTCCAACCCCGCCACCTACACGGGCCTCTTCACGCCCATCCGCGATCTCTTCTCCCGGCTCCCGGAGAGCAAGGCGCGGGGCTACGCCCCGGGCCGCTTCTCCTTCAATGTCAAGGGAGGCCGCTGCGAGGCCTGCCGCGGCGACGGGGTCACCACCATAGAGATGCACTTCCTCCCGGACGTCCATGTCACCTGCGAGGTCTGCGGCGGGGCCCGCTACAGCCGCGACACCCTGGAGGTCAAGTACAACGGCCACTCCATCTCGGACGTCCTGAACCTCACAGTGAGCGAGGCCCAGAGCTTCTTCAGGAACATCCCCGCCCTGAAGGAGAAGCTCGCTACCCTCTCCGAGGTCGGTCTCGGCTACATCCGCCTCGGCCAGAGCGCCACCACCCTCTCCGGCGGAGAGGCCCAGCGCGTGAAGCTCTCCAAGGAGCTGAGCCGCAGGGCCACCGGGCGCACGGTCTACATCCTTGACGAGCCCACCACCGGCCTCCACTTCGAGGACGTGAAGAAGCTCCTGGACGTCCTCCAGACCCTCACCGACCAGGGCAACACAGTGATAGTGATCGAGCACAACCTGGACGTCATAAAGTGCGCCGACCACATCATAGACATGGGACCCGAGGGCGGCGAGGGGGGCGGCACGATAGTCGCCGAGGGCACCCCCGAGGAGATAGCCCGGCACCCCACCTCCTTCACCGGGGCATTCCTGAGGAAGGCCCTGGCCGGATACGGGACCCCGGGCGCTGCCCTGAAGAGGAGCCCGGGGGCCAGGTAGGATGCTCCGTCCGTGAGACGCCCTCCGCCAGGAGGGGACCGGCCTTCGCCTGAAGGAGGCCGGCCATTGCCTGGGGACGAGCGGCCATCGCCTGGAGGAGGCCGGCCTTCGCCTGGAGGAGACCGGTAATTGCCCAGAGCGGAAAGGCCGGCACTTGAAGTTTTCACTACGGGAATGGCCCGTTGCCGGCGAACTCTTGCTTCCGGCCAAACCGCTTGACCAGAGCCCGCAGATTGCCGGCCTCCAGCCCTCTCCCGCTGACGTCTCCGTGCGTCCCGCGACGAACCAAGCAAAAGCTTTTTCAAGGCCCACATGACCGGAGGGTGCTGGATCCCGAGTTAACCCAGACACGCTAACACTGGGCAACTCGCGGTCCAGGCACGCGCCTGATTCCGGCGGACAAGTCCAACATCTTGTCCAGGAGTGATTTCGTCCATTTTCGTTGACACCAAGAACTCCATGGATTATAGTTAATTTGGTGATTTGATAAATGTTTTAAGCTCACCTTAATCTTTTGAAAAAGGAGGCCAGCTTGCACATAACCAAAGTCATAAACGTGGGAGGCAGGCAGGTTGTCATTCTTCCCAGAAAGTACCCGAAACTAAGCCCCAAGGTCGACATTTTCCGGGAAAATTACAAAATAATCGTGCGTGACAAGGAAAGGAGGATATCCGATAGGGAAGCCGCAGAGCTTCGCTCCTGGCGCAGGCTGTTCGCCCCGAAGCCCGATTCCAAAAAAAGCCGCTACTACACGAATCCTGTCCGAAAGCTCCCGCCCCAGGCCAGGACCGACCAGCCGCAGGCCTGGAAGCCGCCGCCCCAGACCAGGAGGATGTCCTCTCCGCAGTCCCGCCCCTGAAGATGCCGGCTGCCACCCCGACAGACGTGCCAGAATGAGACATGCCCCGCTACCCGGTCAATCAAGCAGGGGCCGGTCACTGCGACCGCGCCGGCCGATTTTTTACTGGAGTTCGGCCTCTGTGTCGGATACAGACTGTCGACCCGCACATCAATTCTCAGCATAATATTATCCGCATTACGCAACAAGATGGTCGCTGATATGATATCTGCCTAGAAACCAAACACCGCAGGCCTCTGCCCTGTCCCGGAGGCCACCCCGTGCTACGAGCTCGGGGCGGTCACTGGCACGGACTGGCGGCCCGCGCCGATAATTTCTCATATGAAGTTCCCGTAACCGCTTCAGGCGAAGAACCGAAAAAACATTGCCGGGAACCCTGCCTCACAGGCCATGGGCCGGCCCCAGCGGTACCCAGGGCGGCGAAGCTTTTAACGTCGCATATGACATGTCGAAAAGCGCATCAAAATGCTGTGCAGGGAAAGCGATAGACTACTTCAAATGGCATGTTATAATGTTCTGGTAAGAATTCAATTTAAATTCGTCCTTAAAATTATACTCTGGTAATCGTTGCCTTCACTATGAAATATTTCCCGGCATCATAGCATCGGGAATGCAACGATATGTTGCTGGGCGGCATGACACGTCTTTCATGAGGCGGGGGGCCTGCCGCAGACGGTATACTTAAGATTTTTTTCTGCGCCAATCTGCCGGGCATAATACTGCATATTGTGTTGCGTCGTGACTATCCTTTTATAGGCCGGGGTACCGCCAGACCGCATGAGGATAACTTGATATCTATTAGAGAAAAGTTTAAAATAATCAAAAATTTTAAAGGATGCTCAAATACTTACATTTCAGTGTTAGACATCAAGGAAGATAGTATGACCAAGGCTAAGGTCTCCAAGTTCGGCAAAAGACAGGCCCTTTGGTTGCCCGAGGGATTTCGTGTGGATTGCGAGAAGATTGCAGTCAATCGCCTGAACGGGGACATAATCCTTTTTGATCCCAAAATTAATCTGCCCATGGCTTATGAGATAATAGGTAATGTGCCGGGCTCTCCTCTGGCAAGGCGTGAGGCCTGGCTTCCACTTCTTTCAGAAGATCACCAAGATGGTGACGATTGGTCCAGGCCGTCCCAGCTGAATCACCCTGAGGTCTGCGGTAACGGGCCGGTGCTTGCCTTGGGGGCACCCCCAGAGAACGCCAACGGCCTTTTGATGAACTCGAGCAAGTCTTTGGGGGTCAATGGTGACAGTCCTCTAATCAAGAAGTTGCCTCCACAGGTCCGGAAAATGTTGCCGTGCCCCAGGAAGATTCCCCACCAGATCCGCAAGCGACTTCCCCAAGTCAGGAGCTAGTTTTGGAAACCGGACGTCGAGTAATGCTTGATTCTGACATATCAACTTATGCACAACATCCTGAAAATCAATTTTATAAGCCTGTCACTGAACAGCTCAAGAAGCTCGATCCAGGCCAAGCAGTCATTTCTGTTATCACCTTAGGGGAGTTAAGGTATGGAATAGAGAACGCTCCTTTCCCTGAGGAAATTCTTCGTGCATTGAATGAGTTTCTCACCGTTGTGACAACTCTTAGTCTGCCGAAAACCTGTGCGCAGATCTACGCCGACACCCTGGGTCACCTGGTTAAGCTCTCAAAGGAAAGGTACAATATACCGAACCTCCAAATCAAGGACTTCAAGTTGAGACACAATTTGAACGACATTTGGATCGCGTCGCACGCCATTGCTAGCAATTGCATGCTGATCACGAATAACGTTAAGGATTTCCAGGACATCCCAAAGCTAAAGTTTGCGAACTGGGCCAAGCCGTAATTCCCCGCTAGCATCTCTTGCTACCCAGATGATGTTGCTAACTCCATGCTTATTACGAGTTCGGTTAAATGTTAGAATTTTGGCTATCGTGCCAGGGGTGAGAAATCAGTGCAAGACCCCAGATCTGGCATCTCTTTGCCATCACTCTCCCCTATAATGTGGGGAAAGATTTCAACATTTTCTAATATTTATCCGGAAGCGTAATAACTCCGAACTGTAAAAGAGAGATGCTCCCTCCTCTCTTCTGGTAATCCTGAACGACGTGGGCCTGGGCTACCTGTCGCTCGCCCGGAACTCCGGGACCCTCTCCGGCGGGGAGAGCCAGCGCATCCGGCTCGCCAGCCAGATAGGCTCCAGACTCGTGGGGGTC
>JAISFP010000163.1 GCA_031263525.1 Deltaproteobacteria bacterium
CCGCGCACGGGGCCGAGGGTGCCCCCCGGGCGGCGGCGCCAGGGCCCCGACCCCCCGCCCCTGCACGGGGCGCCGGGCCGGCGCCGGGGGGCGGCAAGGGAGCGGGGCGGGGAAAATGCCGGAATCTGAAGAGGGCGGCCGCCAGAATCACGGAAATGTGCGGGACAGGGCCGCGGGGCCTCCAGGGCCGACCCGGGCCTCTCAGGAGGAGCCCCAGCCGGACTCCCCGAGTCTTCCGAGCCTGGCCAGCCTCGGGGCAAGCCGGGAGTTGTGGTAGATGACCATGAAGACCCCGAAGATGGCGAGGGTGAGGCAGGCCATATCCGTGAAGAACCACAGGCCGGGGAAGCCCGCCGTGTCGGGGTTGACCAGGTGGAGCCTTGGGACCAGGAGCCCCCAGGTCCCTGCCAGGGCCAGGGAGAAGGACAATATGATCCGTCTGAGGAGCTGGTTCAGGCTGGGCTGGTTCCTTCTGTCGTGGGGCGGGGGTGCCATGGAGGGCTTCCTTCGGGAAAATTGGGAAGGAGACGGGCTGAACCGACCGGAAAGTGCGGGATCTGGCCGGGAAAGGTTGTCGGGGGCAACTGAATTTTAGCACGCCGCGGCATTGGGCGGAAAGCCCGCCTGGCCGGCGGCGGCTCGGGGGCTGGCCGGCTCCCGGAGGCGGATGGGAAGTGGCTGGCCGCAGGTCACCTTCTGCGGCATGGCGGAGTCCGTGTCGGCAGCCGGCGTGTCGGGACTCGTGTCCGGCAGGCGGCTGGTCGCGTTCCCAGGCCGGCAGGCGGCGTAATGGGGCCTGTGTCCGGCAGGCGGCTGGTCGCGGTCCCAGGCCGGCAGGCGGCGGTACGGGGCCAGAGTCCGGCAGGCGGCTGGTCGCGGGCCCAGGCCGGCAGGCGGCGGGATGTTGTCCGGGCCAGGAACCTGAATCGGGTGAGGCGAACACAGTTTGTGTCTGTTCACAGCCAAAAGCGGGTGAGATGACATTGGGAAACGGGCGGTCTTCCTCAGTATTCAGGCCGGCCTATCTCCGGGTCCGGGCCGCCCTCCCTTCAGGGTCGGTCTGCCTTGCTCCTAACCCAGGCCGGCCTTTCTCCAGACTCTGGAAGAGCTGTCCTCGGGATTCGGAGCAACCTCCTCCGGGCCCCTGGATGGATTTTCCGAAGAACGGCCACCTCGTAAGGCTATAATTCTTGCGCCATCTCTTGTAAGATCTGCTATGATCTGAAGCAGAATCTGTGCTATATTATTAAAAATTGGCCAGTTTGGTCCGGTCGGCGCTGGCAGGCCATTCACAAGGGAGCCCAGAACGCTTCTCGCCTGCCTGCATAAAAAACAGAGCCTTTCGGAGAGACCATGGGACTGAAAAGACTGCCGCTAGACGATCCTGCCTTCCACTCAATCGTCTCCGGGAACTACCTTTACGCCGACAAGACCCAATATATCTACAAACTGATTACACGATTCAGGTGCTGTTTCCTGTCCCGTCCCAGGCGATTCGGCAAGACTCTCCTGCTTGACACCGTAGGAGAGCTCTTCGGAGGCGAACGGGAGCTTTTCAGGGGCATATGGATTGACGCCAGGAAAAAATACAACTGCCAGCGCCACCCCGTTCTCAGATTCAACATGTCCAATGCGGATCGCCAGGACCCCGATTATCTTCGCGACAGCATCGCGAATGACCTGAGAGATTTTGCTGAACAGGAGAAAATCACGCTGACCAGGGATACCTACGGCGACATGTTCGGGGAGCTGCTCAAGGCCCTCTACAAGAAGCACGGAGTAGGTTCTGTCGTCCTGATAGACGAGTACGACGCTCCGGTTGCCCTGAACATAGCAGACAGGGAGCTTGCCACGGCAAACAGCGATATTCTCCACAATTTTTACACTGCCATGAAAAGGAACAAGGACTTCATCCGTTTCTCCCTGGTCACCGGCGTAACCAGGTTCGCGTTTGCCGCCCTGGATTCCGGACCGAACAATTTCTTTGACATCTCTCTGGACCCTGAATTCGCAGGAATATGCGGATTCACTATCAAAGAATTCTACAACCTTTTCAACGACAGGTTACCAAGGACCATCGAGTCCCTGAAAAAGACCGGTGCCTTGGAGAAAGATGCCGACGAAACAGCGCTGCTGAAGACGATAGCTGGCTGGTACGACGGTTACAACTGGCTGGCCAAACAACGAGTCATGAACCCGTACTCGATAATCAACCTGTTCTACAAAAAAAAACTGTCCACCTACTGGCCTCTGTCCGGAAAGCCAACATACATTTCAAAGCTTGCAGCTAAAAATCCGCTGGATTACATGTACCCAAAACTTGACAGCTATTTTTCCGAAGAAATCGAAACCGCCGGACTCGGAAAGATTTTGCCTGCTCCCGTCCTCTTCCACAGCGGTTATCTGACAATAGACAAACAGGTTTTCGTGGAAACTTCTTTGCAACTTGGCATAGTCAAGGAGGAAGCCTTCATTTTCAAAATCCCCAACATGGAAGTCGAGAAGAGCTTCAAAGCGTTCATATTCGGAGAAATATTCGAAACGCCGCCAGCCTATTACCAACTCTTCACTAAGAATATCATTAATGCCCTATTGAATAAAGATTCCCAAAAAATTGCCAATTTGCTGCATGATCTTCTTGCTGGCATAACCTTCAAACAACACTCGGCCGAGGAAAAATTTTACCATTCCCTGTTCCATGCCGCATTCGTCGGGGCCGGGATAGAAATCTTGAGCGATACTGGCAGTTCCGATGGCCTGGCCGACATCTCGCTGTTTCTGGAAAACAAGATCCGCGTGGTGATAGAGTTGAAATACAGACGGGCAAAAGACTCTGCGGACGAAGAAGAATCTGAGCGATCCGGCAGGGCTCTCAGTTCCGCTCTCGACGATGCCGAGAACGCTTTATTTACTAAGGACTACCCGGGCCCTTTCAGAGCCAATGCCAAGAAAATAATTTGCCTTGCCCTTGCCGTTCGCGGCAGAACCGAGGTGACGGCCCGCCTCCTGGATTCAGTGGCGGCTCTCGACAAGCCTGTTTCCTGAGACCTGAGGCCATCCCCTGGCCAATTCAAGCTCTCCGTGGCCGGACGCGAGGAAGGCCGTCACGGACCCGGCGGAAGGCCGCTGCGGGCCCGGACGGAGGGCGTCACGGACCCGGGGGAAGGCCGCGACGGGCCGGCCGGAAGCCGTCACGGACCCGGGGGAAGGCCGCGACGGGCACGGATGAAGGCCGAGCTGGCCTCGGGAGCGGTCACTCCTCCTTTAGCCTGTGAAAGATACCAAAATTTGATTCTGTCAAAATTGTTGTTGAAGAGGGACCTTAGCCCAGAGCAGCAAGCAGTCTTTTATATTACAATTTAGCAAATAGGGCATAAATTTGAAAATTTGCTCAGATGCCGATCCTGCCCGGGAGGGGACCTCGACCTGTCCCGGTGGGATCAGACGAATTTCAGGGCGGGGCGAGGACGCGAACGCTATTGATTTTCCTTGAAATTAGGCTAATCTAAATGTATTCGGGCTCGGCTCCGGCCCTGGCCGCCCCGGCCAAGCCCTCCTTTTTCGCCGTGCCGCCTAGCTCCGCCGGGCGCGGACACGCCGGGCCCGCGAGCCGCGCACGAACGGCCGGAGGGGCCGGAGGGGCCGGCAGGGGTGCCGGGCAGGACGCCGCCGGCACCGGCATGGGCCCGTTGCACGCTTAAAGAAGTTCATCGGTCCCGCAAGGACTGGGAGCATGGGCCTGGCTTGAGCCCCGGACCCCCAGGAAGATGACCGGTGACTTCTCAAATGCCGGGGGGTGCCTGCTCCGGCTGTGCCTCGGCACCGGCAACAAATGTCCAGAGGCCCCGCGGGGGCCTGGAAGCCGGCCCCGGCACGGGTCCGGCACCGGCAACAAATGTCCTGAGGCCCCGCGGGGGCCTGGAAGCCGGCCCCGGCACGGGTCCGGCACCGGCAACAAATGTTCAGAGGCCCCGCGGGGGCTGGGAGGCCAGATGAGACCTGTTGGCTTGGGAAAGCGGGACCGGCCGCGGGGCCCGGAAAGGGCCGGGGCCGGCGGCGTTTCCGGGAAGGCGCGGCACGTGTTCTACACAGTGACCTTCAACCCGGCGCTCGACTACGTGGTGTCGGTGGAGGGCTTCTCCGCAGGGCGCATCAACCGCGCCTCCTCCGAGGCGCTCCAGATGGGCGGCAAGGGCATAAACGTCTCGGTCATGCTCAGGGCCCTGGGCACCCCGACCGTGGCGCTGGGCTTCACGGCGGGGAGGATCGGCGGCGTCCTGGAGGCCGGCCTCCGCGACATGGGGATAGAGACGGACTTCATCCGCCTTCCGGAGGGAAGCACCAGGATAAACGTCAAGATCCGCTCCGACGTGGAGACGGAGCTGAACGGGGGCGGCCCGCCCCTGGCCCCCGTGGACCTGGAGGCCCTGGCCGCCCGGATCGGGAGACTTTCCGGCGGAGACGGCCTGGTTCTCGCGGGCAACGTCCCCCGGGGCGTGGGCGACGGGGCCTACGCGTCGATCCTGGACGCCGTGGCCGGACGGGACATCCTGACCGCCGTGGACGCGGCCGGGGGGCTCCTGACCAAGGCACTCCCCAAACGGCCCTTCCTCATCAAGCCCAACCGCCTGGAGCTGGAGGGCATCTTCGGCGAGAGCCTCCCGGACACGCGGAAGCTTGCGGACGCCGCCCGCCGAGCCCAGACCCTGGGCGCCCGCAACGTGCTGGTCTCCATGGCGGCGGAGGGGGCCCTGCTCCTGACCGAGTCCGGCCGGGCCTGGCGGATCGAGGCGGTCCCGGGCGAGGTCCAGAACTCCGTGGGGGCCGGCGATTCCATGGTGGCGGGCTTCCTGCACGGCTTCAGGGAGACCGGGGACTATCCGGCGGCCCTGCGGCTCGGGGCTGCCTGCGGCTCCGCCACGGCCTTCTCCACGGTGGTGGCCGGCCGGGCGGCCGTGGACGCCGTTCTGGCCCGCTCGCCCGAGCCGAAGGAGATTCTCTAGGGGGAGCGGCTCCCGCCCTGCCGGAGCCCGCCCGGCCCCCCCCGCGCCAGGGGGCCCCCCAGGCGACCGCCCCGGCATCCTGCCTCCGGCCTTTCTGTCCACGCCCTTCGGCATCCTGCCTCTGCCTCTGCCTCGGCCCTTTCTCTCCATGGCGTTCTGCCTCACGCCTCCGCCTCGGACCTTTCTGTCTCCTGCCCGTTTGCCTTTCTGCCTCCGGCCATTTTCCCAGGCCTTTGTCCCCGGCTTCCGGGCCGCGGCGCCAACGGGCGCGACGCGGCTTCCCTTCGTCGCCCGGTGCCCGCCTCAAGCCTTGGTCCGTAACGCGCCTCCCCTGCGGAGGGGCCGCCCCCGGCGGTCCCGGAAAGGCTGACTTATGAAAATTACAGATCTGCTGGCCGGAGGGCGAGTCGCCCTCGCGGAGGATGCCGCCGACCGGGACGAGGCCATAGGGAAGCTCTGCTCGCTCATGGCTGGGAGCGGGGCCGTCGGCGACCTGGAGTCCTTCAGGAAGGACATCCTGGAGCGGGAGACGAAGACCGGCGGCACCTCCGTAGGCATGGGAATCGCCACCCCGCACGCCAAGTCCGCCGCGGCCGCGTACCCGGCCCTCGCTGCCGTGACTCTCAGGAAGGGAGTGGACTGGGGGGCCGACGACGGCGAGCCGGCGGACCTGCTCTTCATGATCTCGACACCGCCTGGGGCGGACGCCCACGTGGACATCCTGGCGAGGCTCATGGGCCTCATCGTCGACGAGGATTTCCCCGACAGGCTGAGGAAGGCCGCCAACCCGGCTGAGTTCCTGGAAATCATAGACTCCGCCGAGGCGGCGCTCCTGGAGACCCAGGCAAGGGAGGCCGGGACGGCCGCCGGCGGGGAGTCCGGCGACGCGGCTGCCGCCGCGCCGGGAGCGTCCGGGGCCGCCGGGCACGTGAACATGGAGAAGGGCGGGGAGGCCCCTGCCGGCCCCGGAACCGACCCCGCGGCGGCTGCCAAGGGCCCCTACAGGCTCCTGGCCGTGACCGCCTGCCCCACGGGCATAGCCCACACCTACATGGCCGCCGAGAAGCTCGACCGGGCGGGGAAGAAGCTCCAGATCCCCCTGAAGGTCGAGACCAACGGCTCGGGCGGCGTGCAGAACCCGCTCACCGCCGCGGACATAGAGGGCGCCGACGCCATCATCGTGGCCGCCGACAAGAAGGTGGAGACCGCCCGCTTCGACGGCAAGAAGGTGCTCTTCGCGAAGGTATCCGACGGCATCCACCGCCCCGAGGAGCTCATCGGGAAGGCCATGTCGGGCGACGTCCCGGTCTACCGGGAGCAGGGGGGCGGCGCGGCCGGGTCCCCGGGCGAAGAGGAGCAGGGCCTCGGCCGGGCCCTCTACATGCAGCTCATGAACGGCGTCAGCAACATGCTCCCCTTCGTCATCGGGGGCGGCATTCTGATAGCGCTGGCGTTCCTCCTGGACGACTTCAACCCGAACGACCCCGGCAGCTTCGGGAGCGGCACCCCGCTCGCCGCCTTCTTCAAGACTGTTGGCGGCGCCTCCTTCAGCTTCATGCTGCCGGTGCTCGCCGGCTTCATAGCCTACGCCATAGCCGACCGGCCCGGCCTGGTGGCGGGCTTCGTGGGCGGGGCGCTCGCGGTGAGCGGCGACTCCTTCGCGAGCCTCCACGGGGCGCAGGCTGTCTCCGGGGGCTTCCTCGCGGCCCTCTTCGCCGGGTTCGCCGGCGGTTACATCATGGTGGGGCTGAAAAGGCTCACGGACGGGCTCCCCGACAGCCTCCGGGGCCTCAAGCCCACCCTCATCTTCCCGCTCCTCGGGGTGCTGGCCGTGGGCCTCCTGATGTTCGCCGTGAACCCCGTGATGGGGGTGGTGAACACCTGGCTCGCTAACGGACTGACCTCCATGGGCGAGGGCTCGAAGGTCCTCCTCGGCTTCGTCCTTGGCGGCATGATGGCCACCGACATGGGCGGGCCCATCAACAAGGCATCCTACGTCTTCGGCACGGCGGCCATCGCCAACGGCAACTACGACGTCATGGCGGCCGTCATGATAGGCGGAATGACCCCGCCCATAGGCATCGCCCTCCTGGCCACCTTCTTCAAGTCCCGGCTCGCCCCCGACGAGCGCAAGAGCGCCTACGTGAACTACGTCATGGGCCTGTGCTTCATAACCGAGGGCGCCATCCCCTTCGCCGCGGCCGATCCCCTGCGGGTGATACCCTCCTGCCTCCTCGGCTCCGGGGTCGCCGGGGCGATGTCCATGGCCTTCGGCTGCGGGCTCAGGGCCCCGCACGGCGGCATCTTCGTGTTCCCGGTGGTGAGCAACTGGGAAAGCTACCTCGTTGCCCTGGCCGTCGGCTCGGTCGTCACCATGATCATGCTGGCGCTGCTGAAGAAGAACCTTCTGAAGACCCCGGCCGCCCTGTCGGCCGCGGCCGCCGGGCCCTGAGCCGCCGCTGCGGGGCCCCCTGCCGGCACTGCAAGCACGTAAGGCAGGAAGCGCGAGACTTTCCGGCCTCTTCCGTGCCTCCTTCCGGCCTGCCGGCCCCTTCCGATCGCTTCCGGGCCTCTGCGGCCTCGTCCGGCCTTTTCCGGCCTTTTCCGGCCTCTTTCGGCCTCTTCCTTCCTCTGCCCGGCATTTCCCCGCCGGATGTCCGCCTCTCGTTCCGCTCCATCCCCCCGTCCCCCTGGCCCGGAGGGCGGCGCGGAGCAGGTTCCGAATGTCCTGACTGCCCCCCGCCCCTGCGGGCGGGGGTCGCGAACTGGCCCGCTTCCTCCGGGCCGGATCGGGAAGGTCCCTCCGTCGGCTATAGGGAGTCCTCCGGAGGGATCCTGCCGCCTGCAGCATGCCGTTCTCGCGGGGGCGCGGGCACGGCCTGCTGGTCCGGTCCTGGGATGCGGGTCAGAGGCCCGTGTGAGCCCTGCCTTCCCCCGCCAGGGGGGAGGCGGCTCGCGGGCCCTTTCACCCGGCCCGTGCCCGTGTCCCGTCCCCTGCCGAAGCGCCGGCCGGGTACCTCCGTGCGCCGCCTGCCCCGCACCTGTCCGGGTCCTGTCCCGGCTCACGGCAGGGCGTCGGACGTGGCGCAGGGCCTCCCTGCCACGACCTCCGGGCCGCGGGCTCCGGCCTTTCGGGCTCCGGGCCGTCAAGTTCGCCTTCCCCTTCCCAGCCCCCTTACGCGTCCCCGTTGCCGTCCGGCGCGCGGGGAACCCCCGAGGAGAGAGCCATGGTTTCAGCCCCCGTGAAGATCATCAACGCCCAGGGAATGCACATGAACACAGCCAAGATGATCGTGCAGGCGGCCAAGCCCTTCGCCAACTGCAAGGTCACCCTGAACTACCAGGGCCGGGACATCTCCGCCAAGAACGCCATATTCATCATGGCGGCGGGCATGAAGCAGGGCGCGGAGCTGACCGTCCGGGCGGACGGCGAGGGAGAGGCCGAGGCGCTGGCCGCCGTGAAGAAGCTCTTCGACGACGGCTTCGGGGAGTGAGGCAACCATGCTGCTGAAAGGCGTCCCGGCGTCGCCGGGCATAGGGGTCGGCAGGGCCTTCGTCTGGGCGGAGCCGTCACTGGACTACGGATCCGTCGTCTTCGCGGGGGAGGAGGCCGAGCTCGCGAGGCTCCGAGCGGCCCGCAGGACCTTCGCGGACGAGGCCGCCAGGCTCGCGAAGTCGCTCAAGGAGCGCGGGAGCGTCCGCGAGGGCGACATGATAGAGGGCCACGCGGTGCTCCTGGAGGACGACTTCCTTACCGAGGAGATGGAGAACGCGGTCCGGTCCGGAAGCACCGCCGAGGCGGCGGCAGCCGCCGGATGCGACGCGGTGGCCGAGATCTTCATGCAGACCGACGACGAGACCATCAGGGCCAGGGCGGCGGACATGCGCGCCATACGCGACCGGCTCCTGGGGTACCTCCTGCACGGAAAGAGCCAGGATCTCTCCGAGGTTCCGCCCGGCACGGTCTTCGTCACGCGGGAGCTCACCCCCTACATGGCGACGGGCTTCAGGCGCGGGGACATAGAGGCGATCCTCACCGAGGAGGGCGGCAAGACCAGCCACTCGGCGATTCTCGCCCGCGCCATGGGCATACCCGCGGTGATGGGCGTCCACGGGGCCGTGGCGGCCGTCGCGTCCGGAATGACCGTCGCCGTGGACGGGGACGCGGGCGTCGCGGAGCCCGACCCGGAGCCGGCCAGGCTCGCGGACTTCCTGGCGCGCCAGAGGGCCTGGCGGGAGTCCGTGGCGGCGCTGGGCGTCTTCAGGGGCAGGAGGACGGAGGACCTGGACGGGACGCCGAGGCTGGTCTGCGCTAACATCGCCTCCCTCAAGGAGGCCGAGATGGCCCTCGAGAACGGCTGCGAGGGCGTGGGCCTCTTCCGGACCGAGATGCTGTTCATGGACCGCCAGAGCCCGCCCTCCGAGGACGAGCAGGCGGACGTGTACCGCCGCGCCTCGGAGGCCATGGCCTGGAGGGAGCTGGTCATAAGGACCATGGACATTGGCGGCGACAAGGAGGTGCCCTACCTGGATCTCCCGAAGGAGCCCAATCCTTTCCTGGGCTACCGGGCCGTGCGGTTCAGCCTGGACCGCCCGGAGCTCTTCAGGACCCAGCTCAGGGCGATATTCCGCGCCGCGGCCGGCCGCGGGAACGTCAAGTGCATGATCCCGCTCGTCACGGGCTGCGAGGAGCTGGAGGCCGTGAAGGCAATTGCCGAGGGGGTAAGGGGCGATCTCGCGGCCGCGGGCGTCCCCTTCAACGCGGAGGTGCCCCTGGGCATCATGGTGGAGACTCCCGCCGCCGTCCAGATGGCTGACGCGCTGGCCCGCCGCGCCGCCTTCTTCAGCATCGGCACCAACGACCTCACCCAGTACACGCTCGCCGCGGACCGCCTGAACCCCAGGGTGGACTACCTCTACAGCCACTTCCATCCCGCAGTGCTCCGGAGCGTTGAGCGCGTCGTCAGGGCCGCGAAGGCGGCGGGCATCCCCGTGGGCATGTGCGGGGAGGCTGCCGGAGCGCCGGGCCTCGTGCCCGTCTACATGGCCTTCGGCCTGGACGAGTGGAGCGTCAACCCCGCCTCCGTGCTCCCCTGCCGCAGGGAGATATCCCTGTGGAGCGCGGCCGGGGCCAGGGAGGTCGCTGAGGGGGCCATGGCCCTCGAGACCGCGGCCGAGGTGAAGGCCTACCTGGAGGAGGCCGCGAGGAACCCCCGCTGAAGTCCGCCCCGCCCGGGCGTGCCTCCTGAGAGGCGAGCATGCCCGGACGACAGCCTTCCTGCGGGACAGGGGCCTGTCGCGGCCCCCGGTTCAGGCCGGCGACTCTGATCAGCCCCTCGGGCCCTCCGTCCGGGGGGCTTTTCCGTCTCCGGAGATCGGTTTCTGGAGGACGGGCAGGCAGGCGGAAGCGGGGGGAAGTGAGGGTGTGACGTTTTGGCGAGGCGATGGGAAGGAGGGGCGAGGGCGAAGGCGGGGGGCAGGTGAGGGGGTAAGGAGGGGCGAGGTGAAGAACGGCAGGTGAGGGGCCGGGCAGGCACCGGGTTTGGCACAGGCAACGAATATGAACCGAAACAGAACAGAAGACGAAGGCGTGATGCCGCAAGGGGGAGGCGTGGCAGCAGCTGAGGGGAGAGGGCAGGCTGCGGACAGGACCACGGAAGGAGGAGGGCGGCGAGCGAGGTGATGGACTGCGCTGCTGGCGAGAGGCGTGGAGGACGGAACGTCGCACAGGGCTTTGACAGCCGGGTGACGGAAAGTTAAGCTTCCTCGACCGGTCGGAGAGCAGGCAGGAGACCCCGGGCATTCCGAGATGCCGCCGCCCCCCGCCGGGATGCGGCGGGGGCATCAGCGCCAGCCGACCGCTATAAAGTGTATTGACCTATAACATTTTTCCAGGAGCAGGACTAATGATATTTCGAAAGTCAGAGGCCACCGAGACCTCGGCCACAGACGCCAAAGGCGGGAGCGGGACGATGACGGGGCTGAGCTACGTCTCGAGGGGCGGCCGTCCCGGCGGGTCGCGGCTGATCATGGCCGCCGTCAACTCCCTGGCGCCCGGAGCCTCTATAGGCGTGCATCCCCACGACTCCGACGAGGAGGTCTACATCATTCTGGCCGGGAGCGGCGAGTACACGGACTCCGACGGGAAAGCCTCGAAGGTTGAGGCCGGGGACTTCACGCTCGCCCGCCAGGGGGAGAGCCACGGGCTCAGGAACACCGGAGCGGAACCGCTCACCTTCGCGGCAGTGATAGTGGCCGACCGGAACTGACGGGGGACGGAGCCCCGGAGCCGCTCAACGGGGCGCCGCGCATTTTTTTGGTTCGGCGTTCTGAAAACTCGACAGGAACGTGGGAGAGGGGGGACGTCTGTCGGCACCCGGCGTCTCGCGGCGATGTCCGACGAAGTTTTGCTCCTCGGGGACAGGGCGGCGTGCTTTCCAAGGGACGGCGGTGCGCTTTCCGGGGAACAGCGAAGAGCCTTCCGGGGCTTGACGGAGCGCATTCCCGGGCACTGCGGAACGCCGTCCGGGGTTTGGCGGAGCGCCTTCCAGGGTACGTCGGAACGCATTCCGGGGCTTGGCGGAGCGCCTTCCGGGGTACGTCGGAACGCATTCCGGGGCTTGGCGGAGCGCCTTCCGGGGCTTGGCGGAGCGCCTTCCGGGGTTCGGCGGAACGCATTCCGGGGTACGGCATCGGGCGCAACGTGGCACGGGAGATGCGGGGGGTACGGCGGACATGCAGCAACGCTATCGGAACCCGGCGGAAGTCCCGTATGTACGAGGCTTGGCTCCAGAGGCTCGCTCGGCAAGTGTCACCGCTACCGGGAAGCGGTAGCTTGCCGGTACGTGTCTCTGCGGTGGGAAGCGGGGGATCGCCAGGTCAGAAGGTGAACTTCATGGTCATGCCGCCCACGCTGTCGCCCCCGTCCCCGGAGGAGAGCCCGTAGGTGGCCAGGTCGAAGTCGAAGTTGCCGAAATCCGCGATTCTGAGCCCCATCTCGGCGAAGGCCGCCGAGCCGTCGGGCCCGCTCAAGGGGATTCTGGCGGTCCGTGACCCGTACCTGACGCCCCCGAAGCCGTGGTCCCAGGCGAGTCCCAGGTAGCCTCGGAGCCCGGTGGAGAACGCGTGGCTGAACCTGCCGCCCAGCCTGGTCCGGAACGGCGTGGATCGGCTGTACCCGTAAAGCGACGGGGGCTCGCCCGGAACCTCGGATCCCACGCCGGTCAGGTTCAGGGCCCCGTAGAGGCCAAGGGTCCCACGGTTCAGGAAGGGGAAGCTGTACCCGCCCCCGAAGCTGAAGCCGGTGAGCCCGCCGGTCCCGAACGGGGCCTCCCGGACTGCCGTCAGCCTGTCCCGGCCGGGCAGGCCCCGGTAGGCGGCCCCGAGTCCCTCGTGCCAGTCGAGCCACGCCCCCACGTAGTAGCGGGAGAGGGCGGACGTCTCCCCGGCCGCCGGGGCGGCGGCCAGATCGTTATATTTTGCGGCGTTCGCCCCGGCGGCAGGTGACTCCTGCGCCGAGGCCCCGACCGGTGTCAGGGCGTAAGCCGTGAGGGCGAATGCGATGGTACCCGCGACAAGCGCCGTCCGTGGGGCCATGGTGAAAGGTTCCGTCACGCGCGTCGTCAGGCGCGGAGCGATAGGGGTGAAATGCTGTCCGGAAGGCTCCGGGGCCCGGACGCCGGACGGGCGTCCTGGGCGGCAGAGGCTTCGCGAGCTGGCCGCCGGAGGTGGCTTGGAGTGAGTGTGACGGCTATGTTTAAAGTTACCATTCCGACGCCTCCCGTGTCAAGGGCGGCGCCCTGGCCGGGGCAGGGCGGAGAGTGCCGAAACCGGCCTCCTGCAGGGGTAACGGGGCATGAAGCCAGGACTCGGGATCAGCCGGACACATGGCGTTTTCGCGGTTTGGCTTGCAAGATTTCCGGGGGGGCAGACAGCGGATCATGGAGGAGGATCGGGCAATGAGGATCTGCGAGGAATGCGGAAACTTTTGCGGGTGGCCCCTCCCGAAAGTCCGCGTTCCGGGGCATGCTGCCGGCCATGGATGTAGGAAGGAAAGGCAACTTGCCCGCAAGGCTTTCGGGGACGAAGCAAAATCGCAGGCAGGGATATCCGGGGGAATAGGCTGGCGTACGCAATGCCCGGCAGGCCGAGTCGCCTGAGGTCCAGCGATACTGCGGCCCTTGCGAGCTGGCTCAGGTAATGGCCGATGAACTGCGGAGGATGAAAAAAAATGGTGAAAAGCTGACACGGAGGGAATGAGGGTAGCTACCGCCAGAGAAACAGATACGAAATTTTAACTTTGCTGGTTAGGTTAAATTTCGCATAACTTGCAAAGATTGACATTCTTCCTTTTTAAAAGTTATGACAATATATTAGGCATCTTCAAGAATTTTTCGAGCGTTCAGAATCACACCGGCATTATGGGGCCATAAGGCTGCCTGGCACCTAACCGGGATGTTGTCTCGCGAGGGGATTGCCGCAACCTTAACTTGCGAGACGCACGATTTGAGCCTCGAGCGGTTGAAGTTGCCGTCTGCTGAAAAGCAGGCACTGGAGCATGTCTGGATACTCTCCAAAAATTGCCTTAAATTTAGACAATTATATTACCCGTTTAATCAAATGTTGGAATCTTCTGCCATTAGCAGTAGCTAATCATAGCGAGAGATAACAGGACTGGAAGTTTTCCCGACATTTCCACACCTGGCCTGATAGCCAAAATCCGACATTTGATTAAACGGGAAATATTTATTCATAAAATTAATTAAAACATTATTGATCATGGTTGTTTTGTAAGATCGGTTAATTATAATTTATATTTCGAAAAGTACACTTTATTATTCATATGTCAAATAGTTTCCATATTGAATTTAAAGTAGCACAATAATAAATTTTGCTACACAGTCTAATATTGAGAAGTATACATGGAAAACAATCATGTTAATATTCACTGGATTTTTAGTTTTAATGATTCTGCTCTGAGAATTAATTTTTAACCAATTTTTATTTGATTAAGTTTTACTCGCTCTAACCGAAGAAAATTGTCCTGAATGGTCACAATAAAAATTAAGTAAAACGAACTCCTAATACTCGAAGAAACGCACCGCCACCTGGTTGCGGTTGCGAAGCGCCACGGCCATGCATGTCACCGTGCATCCCGCGGCACGGTAAGGTCCGGCATAGTTCATATCTTTCATCTGCTTTTCGGCCCTGTCGAGTGCGGCCGACATCTTCCTTGCCCTGGGCTCTGCCTCCTTGCCCTCCCCGCCGGCTTTCGTGACATCGCCTTCATTCTCAATAGTCAAGTTGGCATGGCAGTATTTAAGCTCTATAATTACGCGGAATTTGTCATTCAAATACAAGGCGATGTCGTCTCTGCCAAGGGCGCCCGAACCTTCGCTGTGGACTTCAAACCCAGCGGCAAGAAAACAGCCATGGAGTATGGCATGGTAGTATCTCTCCGTTTGAGTGGGTTCATAGTCTGTGTCCGGCCGCTCTGAAAGTACTATATTTTCCTTAGGCGGGTGTTCATTGCTCGCGATTGAAGTGAGAATCTCGCCGAGCAGCCTGGCCACTTTAACTGGGGCTCTCTCTGCCAGGGCGTCAGGGAGTTCCAGAGTCAACTTGCTTGAATATTCAGGAGCCAAGCCGAAAACGTCTTTGAACAATGAATCACGATATTCCAGGGAGACTTCCTTGTTGGGAAATCTGAAAGTGAATGCGTCTACTTCCTTGTCTTCCCCGTTTTCTTTGATTGTTTTTG
>JAISFP010000205.1 GCA_031263525.1 Deltaproteobacteria bacterium
GCCTTCCGGACTACCGGAATCCCCCTGCCCCGGCCTTCCGGACTACCGGACTCCCCCTGCCCCGGCCTTCCGGACTACCGGAATCCCCCTGCCCCGGCCTTCCGGACTACCCCTGTCCCGGACTACCGGACTCCCCCTGTCCCGGCCTTCCGGACGCCTCCTGTCCTGGCCTTGCGGCCTCCCGGACACCCCTGCCCCGGCCTACCGGGCTCTCCCTGCCCCGGCCTCCAGGACGCCCCCCTGCCCAGGCAGGACCTGCCGCCGTGCCCCGCCCCAACTGACGGCGGGGCGCGGACTGCCTCCCGCCGAACCTGACCGCCACCAGCCGACCCTCACGGACCCGCGCACGGAGCGCATCGACTCTTGACGCTTTCCCACATCCGCAACTTCTCTATCGTGGCCCACATCGACCACGGCAAGTCCACCCTGGCCGACCGCCTCATCCAGGTGTCGGGGCTGGCCGGCGAACGGAACTTCCAGGACCAGATCCTGGACAGCATGGACCTGGAGCGGGAGAGGGGCATCACCATCAAGAGCTCCGCCGTTACCCTCAACTGGAAGTCCGGCGACGATGAGCTGCGCCTGAACCTCATCGACACCCCGGGCCACGTGGACTTCTCCTACGAGGTGTCCAGGGCGCTCGCCGCGTGCGAGGGGGTGCTCCTCCTGGTTGACGCCGCCCAGGGGGTGGAGGCCCAGACGCTCGCGAACCTCTACGCCGCGATGGAGCACGACCTGGTCATAATCCCGGTCATAAACAAGATAGACCTGCCCAGCGCGGACATCGA
The DNA here is from genome assembly GCA_031263525.1 of Deltaproteobacteria bacterium. Taxonomy (GTDB): domain Bacteria; phylum Desulfobacterota; class Desulfarculia; order Adiutricales; family Adiutricaceae; genus JAIRZX01. Next base: position 789 of record JAISFP010000205.1, read on the forward strand.
CGGGGCCCGCGAGCAGATAACCCGCGACCTGGGCCTGGACGGCGACGAGGCCGTGCTGGCTTCGGCCAAGAAGGGCCTGGGCATTGACGAGGTCTTCCAGGCCGTGGTGGAGAGGGTGCCCCCGCCCAAGGGGGACCCGTCCCGGCCCCTCTCGGCGCTCATCTTCGACGCCTTCTACGACCCCTTCAGGGGGGCGGTGATGGCGGTGAGGGTCTTCGAGGGGAAGATGGCCGCGGGCGACCAGATCCTCATGATGGCCCGCGGCACGGAGTACCGCGTGGAGGAGGTGGGAATCTTCCGGCTGGGCCGCGAGGAGGCGAAGCAGCTCTCCGCCGGCATGGTGGGCTACGTCATAGCCGGCATCAAGGACGTGTCGGGCGTGGCCATAGGCGACACGGTGACGCTCGCGAGGGACAGGGCCGAGGCGCCGCTCCCCGGCTTCAAGACCGTGAAGCCGGTGGTCTTCAGCTCCATCTACCCGGTGGACACAGCCGACTACGAGTCGCTGGCGGACGCCCTGGACAAGTACCGCTTGAACGACGCGGCCCTCTCCTGCCAGAAGGACAGCTCGCTCGCGCTGGGGCTGGGGTTCCGCTGCGGTTTCCTGGGCCTCCTGCACCTGGAGATCGTCCAGGAGCGCCTGGAGCGGGAGTTCGGCCAGTCCATCATCATGACCTCGCCCTCGGTGCGCTACAAGTTCCGCCTGAAGGACGGCAAGGAGCTCACCATCGACAACCCCCAGGAGTACCCGGACCCGATGTCCATCGACGAGGCCCTGGAACCCTACATACGCGCCTCCATCCTGGCCCCGGAACGCTACATAGGCGCCATCATGAAGCTGGCCCTGGACCGCCGGGGGACCAGCACCAACCTCTCCTACCCCTCCCAGGGCCGCGCGGAGCTGGTCTTCGAGATCCCCCTGGCCGAGATAGTCTACGACTTCTACGACCGGCTGAAGACCATCACCCAGGGCTACGGGAGCTTCGACTACGAGATCCTGGACTTCCGCCCGGGCAAGCTCGTGCGCCTGGACTTCCTGCTGAACGGCGACCGCCTGGACGCCCTCTCGGTCATAGTCCACAAGGACCGCGCCCGGCCCCGGGCCGTCTCCGTCTGCGACAGGCTCAAGGACGAGCTCCCCCGCCAGATGTTCAAGATAGCCATCCAGGGGGCCATCGGCGGCGAGATAATCGCCCGCTCGACGCTCACCCCCTTCCGCAAGGACGTCACCGCCAAGTGCTACGGCGGCGACATCTCCCGCAAGCGCAAGCTCCTGGACAAGCAGAAGAAGGGCAAGAAGCGCATGAAGATGGTGGGCCAGATAGAGGTGCCCCAGAGCGCCTTCATCGCGGTCCTGAAGACCGACGACGACTGAGCCGGCCCGCGCCCGGACCCGGGCGGGGACGCCGCCCGGCAGGATCCGTGCCGGCGACGGGCCGGTGACGGACATGGCCGTGCGCCAGACCCGGTCCCCCGGTAGCGTCCGGCCCCCGCCCCCCCGCGAGTTCAGGCCGGGGCAGGTTCCCCGCCCCGCCCCCCCATGAGACCCGCCCGGGTCAGGCTCCCGGCCCCGGCACCGCCGGGAGCCCAGTCCGGGCAGGTTCCAGGCCCCGCCACCGCCGGGAGCCCAGTCCGGTGCAGGTTCCAGGGCCCGGCTCCGCCGGGAGCCCAGCCCTGGGCAGGTTCCCGGACCCGTTGCCGCCGAAAGTCCCGTCCGGGACAGATTTCCGGACCAGTTGCCGCCGGGAGCCCCGTCCGGGGCAGATTCCCAGCCCCGTTGCCGCCGGGAGCCCAGTCCGGGACAGCTTCCCGGACCCGTTGCCGCCGATATTCCCGTCTGGGGCAGGTTCTCTGCCCCGTTGCCGCCGGGAGCCACTTCCGGGGCAGGTTTCCGGACCCGACACCGCCGGGAGCCCAGCACAGGGCAGGTTCCCGCCCCAGGCACGTCCGGGAGCACAGTAAGGGGCATGTTCCAGAGCCCGGCACCTCCGGGAGACCAGTAAGGGGCAGGTTCTCGACCCCGGTACATCCTGGAGTTCAGTAAGGGGCATGTTCCCGACCCCGGCACCTCAGGAAGCCCAATAAGGAGCAGGTTCCCTACCCAGGCACTTCCGGTAGCCCAGCTAGGGGCAGGTTACAGTCCCCGTCACCGCCGAGAGCCCCGATCGGGGCAGGTTCCCGACCCCGTCACCGCCGTGAGCCCCGATCGGGACAGCTTCCCGGACCCGGCTCCGCCGGGAGCCCAGTCCGGGGCAGGTTCCCGGACCCGGTATCGCCGGGATCCCGTTCCGGTGCAGGTTCCCCGCCCCATCTCCACCGAGAGTCCCGTCCCCCCGGTCCCCCGCCGTCAAGCCGGCCGGACGCCGCATGCCGTGCCGGATCTCCTGCAGGGCCCGTCCGCCAGGGCCCCTCCAGGCACCACGGCCGGCCCCGCCCGCGTGGGGAGCCGCCCCTTCCCCTTGATTTTCCGGGGCCTTTCGCTGCCGGTTTCTGGTATAATGGAAAGTCCGCCGCCCGGCAGGATCCCCCCCCCGGCCCGGCGTGTCCCGCCCGCGCCGGGGCGGTAGTGCCCGACCCGGCGGTTCCGCCCGGACCCGAAGGTTCCGCGCCGGCCCGCCATTCCGCCTTTCCCGACCGCGGCATCTGCCTTCCCCGGCCCTCGGCTCCCGCCCTTGCCGGCTCGGGCGGGGCCTCAGCCTCTCCCGGCCTCCCCCTTTCCCGCGGGCATCGCGCCTTTCCCGCCCGCGGCCTTCCGCCTTGCCGTCCGTGAGGATTTTCCAGTGAGCTCCATACCCGTCGACAGCCTCGTCAGGACCGCGCTCGGGGAGACCGAGCCGGACCTGGTAATCAAGGGCGCAAGCGTTTACGACTCCTTCCAGGGGAGCTTCAGGGCGGAGGACCTGGCCGTCAAGGACGGCTACGTCGCGGGCATAGGCACCTTCGACGGGGGGGTGGAGGTGGACGGCCGGGACCAGTACCTGATCCCCGGCTTCATCGACTGCCACGTCCACATCGAGAGCTCCCTGTGCTCGCCGGGGGAGTTCGCGAGGATGGTGAACGCCGCCGGCACCACCACGGTGGTCTGCGACCCCCACGAGATAGCCAACGTCGCCGGGGCCGCCGGGCTGAGCTACTTCCTCGGCTGCACGAACGATGTCCCGGCCGACGTCTACTTCATGCTTCCGTCCTGCGTGCCGGCGAGCCCCCTGGAAAGGGGCGGCGCGGAGCTCCCGGCGGCGGCGCTGGTGCCCTTCTTCTCGCACCCCAGGGTGCTGGGCCTCGGCGAGATGATGAACTATCCCGGAGTCCTCGGCCGCGACCCGGTGGTGATGGCCAAGCTCGCGCTCGGGCGGGGCCGCGCCGCCCCCCCGGACGGACACGCCCCGGGGCTCATGGGCAGGAGCCTGAACGCCTACGCCGCCTCCGGCATATCCTCGGACCACGAGTCCCAGGAGGCCGGGGAGCTCTCGGAGAAGCTCTCGGCGGGGCTCTTCATGCTCCTCCGGGAGGGCACGGCGGCCAAGAACCTCCTGAACCTCTTCCCCGCCGTGACCAACTTCAACTCCCGCTTCTGCGCCTTCGCCACCGACGACCGCAACGCGCTGGACCTCACCCGCGAGGGCGGCATAAACCACATGGTGCGCACCGCGCTCGCCTCCGGGACCCTGCCGCTCCCCGAGATCCTGAACATGGCGAGCATAAACGGCGCAATCCACTACGGCATCCCCCGCACCGGCGCCCTGGCCCCCGGCTGGAAGGCCGACATGGCCCTGTACCGGGACCTCTGGAGCTTCAGGCCCAGCCGGGTGTGGAAGGCCGGGACCGAGACCGCCCGCGAGGGCTCGTCGCTCGTCCGGGAGACCGGGCCCCCCCGCGACCCTGCGGTGTTCGGCACCGTGAGGCCCGCCGACTTCGGGGAGGCGGACATAAAGGCCCTGGCCCCGGACGGCGCCAAGGTGCTGGTGATAGGCGTGCGCCACCGCGAGATCTTCACGGACCGCCTGGTCATGGACCTGCCCAGGCGCGCCGGCGAGATCCTGGCCGATCCCGAGCACGACGTCGCGAAGATGGTAGTGGCGGACCGCTACCGCCCGGCGAAGCCCGCCGTGGGCTTCATAAGGGGCCTGGGCGTGAGGCGCGGCGCCATAGCCACCACGGTCTCGCACGACTCCCACAACCTGGCCGCGGCTGGCACCACGGACCGCGACATCCTCTGCGCGGCCCGCCGCTGCGCCGAGCTGGAGGGGGGCCTCGTGGCCGCCCTGGACGGGCGCATCCTCTGCGAGCTCCCCCTGCCCCTGGGCGGGCTCATGAGCGAGCTCTCCTACCAGGAGACCGCCCAGCGCCTGGCCCAGTTCGCGGACTCCGGCTCGGCCATGGGCCTGAAGCCCGGAATCGATCCCTTCATGACGCTCTCCTTCATGTGCCTTTCCGTGATCCCCAGCCTGAAGCTCACCTCCGGCGGCCTGGTGGACGTGGACGCGTTCGCGGTCGTCCCGCTCACGGTCTGAGGGCGCGGGAAGGTGAAGGCATGACGCCGTGAAGGCGCGCGGCCCCGGAGGCGCGGGGGATCCCGGGCCGGACGGCCCCTTCGCGGCAGCCCCGAACGCCGGGGCGGCCCCGGGCGCGCCGGATCCCGCCAGGCCGGCCGCGGACGCGTCGGGCCCCTCGAAAGCGGCCCGGGACGCGGGGGATCCCGCGAAGGCGGCCCGGGACGCGGGGGATCCCGCGAAGGCGGCCCCGATCGCGTCGGGTCCCTCAGCCAGGCCGGCCTCGGACGCCGGGCCTCAGGCGAAGGCTGCCCGCCCCGCGAGGGAGCCCGTGACGCCGGACCCCCATGACGAGCCCCCCGTGACTCCGGACCCCCGGGCCGCGCCCGGCGGACCCGGCCCGGACCCCGTGACGCCGGTGGCCCCCGCGCCCGTCATGCGCCTCCCCCGGGCGGAGGAGGGACCCTGGCGCCTGGAGTACCCGTTCCGATCGCGATACGCGCCGCTCGCCGGCGGCAGCATGCACTACCTTGACGAGGGGTCCGGGCCGGCCCTGCTCATGGTCCACGGGAACCCCACCTGGTCGTTCATGTACAGGAAGGTCGTGTCCGCCTTTCGCGGGGGGTTCCGCTGCCTCGCCCCGGACCACCTGGGCATGGGCCTATCCGAGCGGCCCGCGGGCGGTCGGAGGGATCTGGCCGGTCGCGCCGCCGACCTGGGCGAGTTCATCGACCGCGTCGTCCCGGAGGGGCCGGTGCGCATCCTGGCCCACGACTGGGGCGGCCCCGTGGCCCTCTCCTGGGCCGTGCGCCACCCTGAGCGCGTGGCCTCCGTGTGCCTCATGAACACCGGGCTGAGGATCCCGCAGGGCTACTCCCTGCCCTGGAGGCTGGCCTGCTTCCAGAGGTTCGGGCGGCTGGGCACCTTCATGGCGAGGGATCTCGGGCTCTTCGCGAGGGGGCTCCTGAAGGCCGGCACCGTGCGCCCTCTCCCTCCCGCGGCGGCCCAGGGCCTCGCGGCCCCCTACTCCCGCCGGGAACTCCGGGACGCAGTGGCCGGCTTCGTAAGCGACATCCCCTGGCGGCCGGACCACCCATCCCGGGCCTACCTCGCCGAGACCGACAGCCTCTTCGAGCCCAGCCTCTCAGGGAAGCCGTTCCTCCTGGCCTGGGGCATGCAGGACTTCGTCTTCACGCCGCTCTTCCTCTACGACATCAAGAGGCGCATCCCCCGGGCGAGGACCCTTGCCCTCCAGCGCTCCGGGCACTACCTCCTGGAGGACGAGCCCGCCAAGATCCTCCGGGCGCTCACGCGCTTCTGGACGGGCCGCTAGACCCCCCGACCCCGAACCCCGCCGCCCCGGCGCGGCCGCGGCCCCCCCGCACGGCCCCCATGGCGGCCACAAGGCCCCCCAATGCCTTCAGAACGCGTTACAGGACCGGACGCCTCGGCGTCCGTCCCCTGCCCGGAGCCGAAGGACGAGGCCTCCGGGACAGCCCTCCTGGCCCGGGACACCGCGTCCGCAGGAACTCCCGAGCCGGCCCCGGAAGCAACCGCGACGGGAACTCCCGAGCCGGCCCCGGACGCCGCCGCGACGGAAACTCCGGAGCCGCGCCCGGACGCCGCCGCGACGGGAACTCCGGAGCCGGCCCAGAAAGCCGCTTCGGACGGCACGGCTCCGGAGGCCGGCAGGAAAGCCCATGTCAGGGCCGCCGACGAGGCGGCTCTCGAGGCCGCCCGCGAAGCCTCGGCAGTCGCCGAGGCCGCCAAGGAAGCGGCGGCCGCCGCCGCGGAGACGGCCCGTGAAGCCGCGGCCGCTGCCGCGGCCGCGGAGGCAGAAGCCGAGACAGCGGCTGAGGAAGCCATCGAGGCGTCCCTGGAGGCCGACCCGACCACCGAGGAGGACGGCGACGGGACTGACGCCGGGGCGACTGACGCCCGGGGCACCTCCCCCGAGAGCGCCGGCCGGCCCAATGCCGAGGCCGAAGACGCTGGCCAGGACGGAGGCGAGGGGAAGGCCGGCGCGGAGGAATCCGCACAGCCCCAGATCAAAAACCGTGCCAGCGATGCCCCAGGCACCGACGGGGTTTCCGGGACGGCCGCCGCCGGGGACGCCTCCGGAGCCGCTTCCGGGGAGGCCGGATTTTCGGAGAAGCCCGCCGCCTGTGACGCTTCCGGAAAGGCCGGCGTTGCGGGGAAGCCCGCCTCCGGTGACGCTTCCGGAGAGGCCGGCGTCGCGGTGAAGCCCGTCTCCGGTGACGTTTCCGGAGAGGCCGGCGTCGCGGGGAAGCCCG
>JAISFP010000213.1 GCA_031263525.1 Deltaproteobacteria bacterium
GGGTTTCTCCGCCGGCGGGCTGTCTGACGGGTTTCTCCGCCTGCGGGCTGTCTGACGGGTTGCCCGGCCGGCGGGCTGTCTGACGGGTTGGCCGGCCTGCGGGCTGTCTGACGGGTTGCTCCGCCGGCGGGCTGTCTGACGGGTTGATCGGCCTGCGGGCTGTCTGACGGGTTGCACGGCCTGCGGGCTGTCTGACGGGTTGCACGGCCTGCGGGCTGTCTGACGGGTTGCTCGGCCTGCGGGCTGTCTGACGGGTTTCTCGGCCTGCGGGCTGTCTGACGGGTTGCTCGGCCGACGGGCTGTCTGACGGGTTTCTCAGCCGGCGGGGCGTTTGACGAGTTCCTCGTCATGGTGACATTTTGCCAGGTTCCTAAGCCGCCGGGGTGCTTGCCGCGAACCTTCGCCGGCGGGCGGCTTGGCGAGATCCTTGGGCGGAGGGCTTCTTGCCTGGATTCTTCGGCGGACGGCTCTTGGCCGAGATCTCCGAGAGGCGGGCTATTTGCTCAGATCCCTTGCCGGAGGGCCGGCCGGAGCGGGAGAGGAAGGGGCGGACTGAGACGGGGCCGCGGAGGGTGCCGGCGGCGGCGAGGGAGTGCCGGGAGCGGTTTCACCCTGGGCGGCAGCCGGGGGCTCGCGGCCGGAGGCGTCGCCGCTGCCGCCGGCATCGTCATCTTCGTCTTCGTCTTCGTCTTCGTCTTCGTCATCGCCGTCTTCATCGCCGTCGTCACGGACGGCATCGCGCCTGGCGGTCTCGACCTGTTCCGAGTTCCTCCGTATGACCTCCAGCTCCTCCGGGGTTGGGAGCGCCAGGGGGGTGCCCATGTACTCGGCGACGGACTCCTCGGTGAAGCCGCTCGCGGGGTCGATGATCCAGAGCCCGCCCACGTACTTGTTCACGATGTAGGCGATGCGCGTCTCCTCGAGCTGGTACTTGGAGACTATCTCTTCCCACCTGCTGGTGTTGCCGTCCAGGTCAATGAGGAACTCCGTGAGGGCCGGGATGTCATCGTCGGTGAGGGGCGGCTGGTTTTCGTAGGTCTCGGGAGGTGCGCCCCCCGGATCCTGTGCCAGGGCGGGCACGGAGTGACAGGGGACCAAGAGCGCCGCCGCCACGACGGCTGCGAGTGCCGCGAGAGGGGCGGAAGCGAGGCGCGGGGAGACGACGGCGGCAAGCGGCTCAAGGGAGGGCGAAAGCTGGGGATTGGTCATTCCCTACCTCGGCATTGATGGGGGCCGGAGGCGCCCTGGACGGACGGAGACTGCGGCGTGCTAGCCGGCTTCGGACCGGGCGTGGCAGGCGGCAGCGGACGGGGGCATGTCGCGGCAGTTCCGCGAAGAAAAAAGGCGCCGGGAGGCGGGGCGACGTGCCCTCCGACGGGGAGGGCCCGTCGCCCTGCCAGGGCGCGCGGGCAGCGGTCCGGAGGCTCAAGGCACAGGGCCGGCTACTGGGCAGGCTGGCCCATGGCCGCCTTGAGGGACGCCTCGTTCTCCTTGATGACCGCGAACTCGGCCTCGGAGGGCACGTTGGCCGCTCCGTTAGTGGTCGCGGCAGCCTCCAGGGTGGTGCCGGAACTGATGATGCCGATGCCGGTCGAGGCGCGGGCAAGGAGATAGGCGCCGCGCATCGGGTCGATGCCGTGCTTGGCGTAGACGGCCATGAGGGCGTTCGGGTCGGTGGGGTTGGCCTTGGCGGTCTCGAGAATCTCGATCACGGTGGGGATGTCGGAGGCGGCGAGCTCGGCCTGGCCGGCGAAGGGGTTCGCGGGGTCCTGGGCGGCCAGGGGGGCGGCGCACAGGAGGAGGGCAGCAAGGCCCAGGATGGAGGCGAGCTTGAAGGTTTGCGGGTTGCGCATGTGTGTCTGGTTTCTCCTGCCGCCCGGAGGCGGCGGCGGTTGCGGCGCCGCGGAAGGCGCCGCCCCCCTCCCGACGCGGGAGGGGGGAGGTTCCCCGGGCGGCCGGAGCGGCCCGGAAAGCCGTTGTCAGGGGCGCCCCGGGCAGGCCGGGGTCTGGAAGTCGTCCGGAACCGGGTCCGGACGGGACGCCGTGCCGGCGCCGGCAGTCGCCGGCCCCGGAGGGGAAGGAGGCTGTCCTGGCCGGCAAGGCGGAAAGGCGGATTGCAAGGGCAAGGCGAATGGACGGGCAGAACAGGACTGCCGGACTTTGGCTGAACGAGTCGCGGGCAGGTCTTGAGCCGGGTCCGGCTGCATGAAGGCCTGCCGGGCCTGGTCAGGGGGGAAGGCCGCGTGCCGGGGCGGCTGCACCGGACGGGACCGGAGATCGGGAGGATGGGAAGGCGCTGGGGCGGGCCGCGCATTCTGGGTATGGGGATTGACGGAAGGCGCGAGCGGCCAGGAATGGGGAGCCGCGGGGATAGTTCCGGGGCGCATGCGAGGCCTGGGGGGGGCGGAGAGTTCGGTGGCCCGGTCCGGGCCGGAGAGTCCGGTGGGCCCGGTACCGGCCGGAGGGTCCGGCGGCCTGGTACGGGCTGGTGAGTCCGGTGCCTCGGTCCCCGGTCCGGGGCGGAAAGCCCGGTGTCCGGTCCCCGGTCCGGGGCGGAAAGCCCGGTGTCCGGTCCCCGGTCCGGGGAGGAAAGCACGGTGTCCGGTCCCCGGTCCGGGGTGGAAAGCCCGGAGGCCCTGTCCCCGGTCCGGGGCGGAAAGCCATGCACGGTCCCAGGTCCGGGGCGGAAAGCCCGGCGGCCCGGTCCCCGATCAGGGCTGGAGAGACCGGTTGGCCGGTCCCCGGTCCGGGGCGGAAAGCACGGTGTCCGGTCCCCGGTCCGGGGCGGAAAGCACGGTGTCCGGTCCCCGGTCCGGGGTGGAAAGCCATGCACGGTCCCAGGTCAGGGGCGGAAAGCCATGCACGGTCCCAGGTCCGGGGCGGAAAGCCAGGCGGCCCGTTCTCGGTCCGGGCTGGAGAGACCGGCGTCCCGGTCCCCGGTCCGGGCTGGAGAGACCGGTTGCCCGGTCCACGGTCCGGGCTGGAGAGACCGGCGGCCCTGTCCCCGGTCCGGGGCGGAAAGCCAGGCGGCCCGGTCCTCGGTCCGGGCTGGAGAGACCGGCGTCCCGGTCCCCGGTCCGGGGCGGAAAGCCAGGCGGCCCGGTCCTCGGTCCGGGCTGGAAAGACCGGCGTCCCGGTCCCCGGTCCGGGGCGAAAAGCCCGGCGTCCCGGGCCCCGATCCCGGCAGGCGGCTAGTCCCGCAGGGCAGCGTGAATCTCTGCGGCATGCGCCCTCATCACGTCGAGCTCGGCCGGGGTGGGCAGGAAGTTGCGGGAGCCCAGGCTTTCCGCCACCGTCTCCTCGGGCAGGGAGCCCGGCTCGAGAAGGAGGTAGGCAGCCGCGAACTTGGTGTAGACGTAGACGGTCCGGGCCTCGTCCATGCCGTGGCGCTTCCCTATGGCCGTCAGTTCGGAGCGTTCGGAGTCGGCATGTATGGCCGCCAGGAGCTCCAGGCCCGCAGGCACGTCGGCCTCGGTGACGGGCGGCTGGCCGCCCCCGAAGATCTGGCCGGGGAACGGCACGTCCTGGGCAGCCAGGCCGGAGGCGCAGAGGAGCGCGGCAAGGGCGGCGGCAAGGACAGCCGGAAGGGCGCGCAGGGCGGACTGTTTTGTGGGGGCGGGTCCAGGGGGCATCGGGTGGGCGATTTCGATAAAGGTCTTCGCGGGTGACGGCCCGCAGTGTTCGGCGAGATTGGACGCTGAACATGCGGGGTTCGGACGCGGGTTCGGTGGGGGAGGGCTGTCAGGGAACAGTCCGGGGATCGGGCCTCCGGGACCGCGATGGCTTGCCAGGGCGGAGATGCCATTCTGCGGTTTTTCGGAGGGGGCCGGAGCCTGGCGGCGGGGCGGAGGGGCCCTGAGCCGGGTAAAATTATAGCGAGCGCGGCCCGGAAGGCAAGAGATGCGCCGGGGAAGGCCCGCGGGGCCGCGGGGAGCGCGCGGGCCGCGGCATCCGGAAAGCCTGCCGCCGGGGATCGTCCGCCTGGGACAGGACACGGGCACGCCTGGAATTCCGGGCGCAGGGGAACATGTTCCGGACGCGTCCGGAGCGGCATCCCCTGAGTCGGTGCGGGGCGGTCAGGCTTTGTGCCGGTGGCTGGCCGGGCAGCCCGCAGGCGTGCCGAAAGCCAAGCGGACAGGTCTTCCTGGCACCTGAAGCGAACGGTGCGGGCTCAAGGAGGCAATGTGCCGGAAGCCGGTCGGGTAGCCCGGCCTTGTGTCAGAAGTGAATCGGGTTGCCAGACATTGTGCCGGAAGAGAAGCTGGCGGGCCTGTCCTCGGTAGGAAGCGGACCGGCAGGCAGGGGCCTGAGGCGGACGCGCGCTAGATCGCGAGGTCCGGCTCCTGATCTCGGACGGGTCCGGGAAGGAGCGGGCGGCCCTGACAAGGATCAGTGCGGGGGCAGCAGGTGCAGAGACGAAACCGCGCCAGATCCTGCTGACGAGTTGCGAATTCGTGCCGGGACGGGCAGCCCCGTTCCGGGCCCGCGACATTTCGGGCGGCCCTGGCGGGGGCGGCGCCTGGCAGGGATGGGTCCGCTTCAGGATCCTTCCTGGGCTTTGGGGGGGGTGCGGGGCTTTTCGGGTCCTTGCGGGCGGTGATGTCACCGGCCGCTGTTGAACCTCACGATGTTGTTGCGCAGTCCCTGCAGGAGCCGCATCTCGTCGGGGGTGGGGACGGCGAGAGGCGTCCCGAACTGCTCCGTCACGGCCTTGGCGTCGGGCCCGTTCCGGCCGAGCATCCTGAGCCCTATGGCGCTCTTGGTCACCACGTACTCGCCGCGGGCGGGGTTCAGGCGGTGCCGGCGTATGGCCTCGGCCTTTGCCTGCTCCTTCGGGAGCCTGGATGTGAAGACGTCGAAGGCCGCCCCCATCTCGGAGGCGGCAAGCGGGGGCTGGTTCCTGAACACGGACGAGGCGTCGCCCCGGCTGCCGGCGGTAGTCAGGGCGCAGGAGGCCGTGAGGAGGACAGCCGCCGCCAGTGCCGGGAGGACGGCGAGAGCGGGTGGAGGCGAGGTTCGAGGGCGCATGGGTGACTCCTTCAGGACCCTCCCCGTCCCGCGGTTCCGGGCCTGCGGCAGGGGGAGGCGTTCGTGGCGGAACCCCCGAAGGGAGGGGGAACGCCGGGCCGGAGGGGTGGCTTCTAGCCGCCTGCCTGGAGGGCGGCGGCAATCTCCGGCAGATGCCATCTTATCACGTCCAACTCCTGGGGGCTCGGGACGGCCATGGGCGAGCCGGCGAGCTCGACGGCAGCGCTCCTGGAAAGATCGCCCGCGAGCATGGAGGCGACTCCCGCCACGATCTTCAGGTGCGCGAACCGGAGCCTCCGGGAATCCAGGCCGTGGCGGGCGGCGATCTCGGCCAGGTCCGCCTCGCGGACCGGTCCCCGGCCGGCCGGCGAGTTCAGGAGGCCCAGGAGCTCGACCGCGGCCGGGATGTCCAGGTCGGAGAGAGGTGCCTGGTCCCGGAAGACGGAGTCCCGGTCCCAGCGGGGCGGCTGCGCCTGAAGGGGGGAGGCGGAGGCGAGGGCCAGGAGGACGGGGACGGCCAGGAGGATCGGGATCGGCCGTCGGGAGCGGCAGTTCATAATTCTTGCGCGAGGAAGCCCCCGGAGCCTGCTCCGGGGGGGAATCGCGCCCTCCCTGTCATGATCATCCTGGAACCTCCGTTATCAGGCACGAAGTTCTTGCCGTCAGCATGACCGGCCCCCCGGCGTTCTTCCCGGACCTCATGACCAGGCACCTGCCGGCGATGTCCGTCAGCTCCATGTATCCGGCAAGCCTCTTCCCCTTGATGAAGCAGACGATGTTCCCGTACAGCGCCTTGCCGCACTGGCGGAACGCGCACGACTTGCCCGTGGGGACGCTCTTCTCCGAGCTCCTGCCCATGGCCTGGCGGTAGCCGCCCCTGGCAGCGCACCTCTTCCGGAAGGAGGGGCCGGTGACCACCAAAGCCACGGTGCCGGGGAAAGCTCCGGGGACTGAAAACCGTCACGGGACGCCGGTTCAGGGAGCCCGGAGGGGGAGTGGCCCGTAAGCCGGTGAACCCCGACTGTCCTGAGCCGGTGCCGGGAGGGCGGGGGGCTTCGGAACGGAGTGCCGGGGCCCCGGAATCACTGGGCGGCCGCCGCCGAGTCCCCTTCGGCCGCCGCCCTCCGGCACATGAGGCCGGGGAGCGGGAGTCAGGCGGCTCACTGGTCCCCGGAGAGCATGGCGGCCCTGATCTCGTCCATGTGGGCCCTTATTACCTCCAGCTCCTCGGGGGTGGGGCGGGCGAGCGCCGTCCCCGCGACGGATACGATTTCCTCGTCGGTGAGCCCGCCCGCGACGATTATGGTGACGCCGAGAGACGTCTTCAGGCGGACGTACTCGAGGCGCTGCGGGGTCATGCCGTAGCGGTTCGCCAGCTCGCCCAGGGCTTCCGGGCCGCGGGGGTCCATGGCGGCCGGCGAGTTCATGAACCTGATGGCCTCCACCACTGCGGGGACCTCTGCCTCGGTCATCGGGGGCTGGTCCTTCAGGATCGTCTCGGTCGAGGACGCTGTCTGGGCGTATGCGGAGGTCGGCGCGGAGGCGCAGACGGCCAGGAGGGCCGCGAACGCCGCCAGCGCCGCGACGGCCGCCGGAGGCGGGGCCGGGCGGGCCGGGCGGGCCGGACGCGAAGTCCCGGCAGTGGCCTGCGTGAAGGGCGTTGACATGATCATGAGTTGTTGCACGAGACGCCTCGTTAGCTGGCAGGGGTGGAAAAAGCACAACGGCCGCAAAGTGCAGGATCCGCTCCGGGGTCCCGGAAGGGGGGGCTCTGCCTGGGCGTGGGCACGGGTTCGGCCGGGAGGAGGCCGGTGCCGGACGGGGTCCGTGGGGACGGCAATTTCTGCGGACAGGAGGCCGGCAATCTGGCCGGCATGTTACCGGACGGCGGGAGCGGCTCAGGGGCCCGCATGTTCCCGGACGGCGGGACCGGCCCGGGGGCCTGCATGTTCCCGGAGGCGGACCCGGCTTTGGGGCCGGCATGTTGCCGGACGGCGGGTCCGGCCCGGGGGCCGGCGTGTTGCCGGATGCCGGTCCCGTCTCGGGGGCAGGCCTGCAGCCGGACAGCAGGGCAAGATCAGGGGCCGGAAAGTGGCCCGGACGACCGGACCCGGTTCCGGGGGAGTCCAGACACGGGGTCGGCCCGGAGCTCCGTGAGCCCCGCCGGCGGCCCGCTTCGGCCGAGCGCTCGACGCTGCAGGCCCCCGGGCTGGGCTACTGCGGCATGCCCGCCGCTGTCAAAAGCTGAGGCAGGACCGACCTCACCGCTTCGAGCTCGGCGGGGGTGGGCAAGGCCAGCGGGGTGCCCAGCTGGCGGGCCACCTCGGCGGACGGCGGGGCCATGGGGGACAGGAGGAGCATCCCGGCCATGAACTTGGTGGTCACGTAGGTGAGGCGCATGTCGTCATAGCCGTGGCGCTGGGCGATTTCGCGGACTGCGGCCTCGTTGGTGTTGCCGGTCCTGGTGAGGTTCAGCATGTCTATGACCACGTTGGCGTCGGAGGCGCTTATGGGGGTCTGGTTCCGGAAGACCTCCTCGGGAAGCTTGGCGTCGTCTCCCTGGGCGGAGAGGAGGGAGGGGCACGCGAGGAGCGTCAGGGCGGCGAGGGCGCAGAGAGTCGGCAGTGGAAGGGCTGGGGTGCGGGACGTCATTATAAAGTGGCTTCTTTCAGGTTAGACACAATAAATTGTATGACATAGAAACCAGCGGCAGACATAGGGTGTCGTCTAGACCGTCGGCAGCTTCAGTGGGGCACGGAGACGGTCGGCAGCTGCCGTGGGGCACGGAGACGGTCGGCACCTGCCGAGAGGCACGGGGACAGTCGGCAGCTGAAGGGCGGCATGTCGACCGACGGAAGGCCGCGGCGCGGGGGTGACTGGCTGGCGGCTCAGGAGCTGCGGGGGCTCAGGTGAGCTTACGACCTTCGGGCTGTTATGGCAAGCGGCGGGTTCACGGAAGGCGGAGGAGGGGCGCGAAGGCTTGCCGCTGGCCCGGAAACCTGAGGCGGCAGGCCAGCCGGAAGCTTGAAAGCCGGTTTTGGCGGCGTCGTGAGGTCCCGCGTCCGGGCACACGGGGGCCGGCTTCCCGAAAGTCCGCAAGGACGGAGGTCTGGTGCCCGGAAGGCAGCTGCCCGCCGGCCCGCGAGCCCCGGCTAGGGGGAGCCCGGATGCCGGCGGGGCGGTTTCCGGCGGCCGGGAAGGTCAGTTGCCCATGGCCAGCTTGAGGCCCGGCGCGGCGCGCCTTGCAACCTCGAGCTCGGTCTCGTCGGGCAGGGCCAGCGGGGTGCCGGTCCTCCTGGCAAGCTCCTCGCGGGAGAGCCCTCCCGGTTCCAGGAGTATAAGTCCGCTCATGAGCTTCGCGTTCGCAAACGCCATGCGTTCGGGGGTCGTGCCGTGACGGGCGGCTATCTCGGCAGTCTTCCGGGGGCTCACCGCTGCGCCGTTCCGGGCGGCCCTCTGAAGTTCCAGGACCGCCGGCACGTCCGCGTCCGTCAGGGGGGGCTGGCCCCGGAAGACCTCCGGCGGCACCCTCTGGGCCTCCAGGGACGGGGCCGGGAGGAAGGCGGCAAGCGAGAAAAGAAGGGCCAGGGCGAGGGCGCGGGCCGTGGCGAGCGGGGGCCGGAACAGTCCCGCGCGGGGCCCGCGGCTGGGCGGGAAGCGGATCATGGGGTCTCCTTTGGCGGGCGGGAAGGTTCGGGGATAGGGCTTTGGCCTGTTCGGAACCGCTAGCTATAGGGCCAGGCAACGCTTCCCGGCCCGTCATGGCCACGGGGGGGACTGGAATCCTGCCTGGTTCCGGACCCCCGGAAGCGGACGCTGAACTGGCCTGAACTCGGTCCGGGACTGGGCCTGGTCACGGCATGATTCCGGACCTCCGGGCGGGGGCGGGGGCCCTGGCCTGAATCCCCGCCCAGGAAGGTGCCTGGGCCACGGCCTGATTCCGGACCTCCGGGCGGGGTCGAGAGCCTTGGCCTGAATCCCTGTCCAGGAAGGTGCCTGGGCCACGGCTTGATTCCGGACCTCCGGGCGGGGTCGAGAGCCTTGGCCTGAATCCTCGCCCAGGAAGGGGCCTGGGCCACGGCCTGATTCAGGACAGGCGGGCGGGGTCGAGAGCCTTGGCCTGAACCAGGCACGGGGCGGGTCCTGGGCTCCTGCATGATCCCGGGCTTCCGGGCGGGGGCGCGGGCCTCAGCCTGAACCCGGACCGGGACGGGGCCTGCCCCCAGCCTGATTGAAGGACATGCGGGCAGGGGCACGGGCCTCCGCCTGAACCCGGACACGGACGCGGCACGGGCCGGGGACGCGTTGACTTGGGCAGGCTCACCCGCCCGATTCCAGCGCGGATCTGATCACGGCAAGCTCCGCGTCGTCAGGCAGGGCCAGGGGCGTCCCTATCTGCTGTGCCACCTGGTCCCTGGACCTGGCGCTGTCGGGGGCAAGAAGCAGCATCCCGCACATCATCTTGCCGGACGCGAAGAAGAGCCGTTCCACAGTGATGTTGTGGCGGGCGGCAAGGGCTATGAGGGCGTCCCGGTTCAGGGAGCCGTTCGCCTGGGCGGAAATGAACTCCATCGCGGGCGGGACGTCCGAGACCGAGAAAGGCGGCTGGTTCTGGAAGATCTCCTCCGGCGGGCCATCCTGCGCGGAAAGGGGTCCGGCGGCGAGGACGGCCAGGACGGCGGAGATGGCCAGGGCGACGAGGGATCGGACCGGAAAGCTGAACTGTATCATGTGTAGGGAATCCTTGACGAAGGGAGGGGGTGTCTGTGGCGTCAGCCGGAAGTTCCCCGGCGTTGCGAGGGGGATTTGGCGGCGGCAGGCGGCGGGAAACGGACGGAAGTTGCCCGCCCTGGGAGCCGGGCGCGGCGCAGGTGAGGCCCCGGCACCGAGGCGCGGGGGAGGGTTTCTGCCTGGCGGGCGGGGGGCCGGCGGGAAAGGGGGGCCTTAACCGGCAGCCGGGCCGGGGCTGAGGTTCTGGGGCAGGGTTTCAGCCAGGCGTGGAGGAGGGCGCGGCGTGACGGGGTGCCAGGGCGCCGGTCGGGACAGGAGCGGCTGAACCGTGCGGGCCGCGCCGGGATCGGGGTGCAGGGCCGGTCGCCGGAAGGGCTACTGTCCGGGGCCCGTGCCTGTGCCTGGGGCGGATTCGAAGCCCGTGCCAGAGGCCTGGGCGGATTCGGGGCCTGGGGCTGGGACGGGTGCGGATTCGGGGCCTGGGGCTGGGACGGGGGCTGGGACGGGTGCGGATTCGGGGCCCGTGCCAGGGGCCTGGGCGGATTCTGGGCCTGGGGCTGGGGCTGGGACGGGTGCGGATTCGGGGCCCGTGCCAGGGGCCTGGGCGGATTCTGGGCCTGGGGCTGGGTAT
>JAISFP010000220.1 GCA_031263525.1 Deltaproteobacteria bacterium
CCCCCTCCAGCGTACCGGACCTCGCGTCATGGCCCCCTTCGTGCGTCCCGGACCTCGCGGCATGGCGCCTTCCAGCGTCCGGGACCTCGCGGCATGGCCCCTTCCAGCGTCCCGGACCTCGCGTCATGGCCCCTTCAAGCGTCCCGGACCACGCGGCATGGCGCCCTTCCGGCGTCCCGGACCACGCGGCATGGCTCCCTTCCGGCGTCCCGGACCTCGCGGCATGGCCCCCTTCCGGCGTCCCGGACCTCGTGGCACGACCCCCTTCCGGCGTCCCGGACCTCGCGGCACGGCCCCTTTCCAGCGTCCCGGACCTCGCGGCATGGCCCCCTTCCAGCGTCCCGGACCTCGCGGCATGGCCCCCTTCCAGGCCCCGGCCCCCAAGGCTTCGAACCAGCCAGCCCTGCCCTCCACAGTGCCGGGCATGCCGGCCCCCGGCCCAAGGCTGATGGTCCTGCAGAACTCTCGCACGGCACAGGGAAACCCGATGGTCAGGTCCTCCTCATGGCCGTTGGCGTGGGAGATGGGACGGGAACCCGGACTATGTGCCTGTCCCGGGCGAGCCCACCGGCGGGAAGGGGAAGGAGGGCTGGGGGGCGGCGGGCGGCTTGACGGTCTGCGAAGGGGTCCCTGCCCCGGCCTCCGGCATGAGCTCCACCCACTTGTCGAAGGCGACCGTGCAGGTGGTGAGCCAGTCCTTGAGTCTCTCCTCGCAGACGCCCCCGGCCAGGTCCAGGTCGAGCTCCAGCACAGGGTCGCCGTCCCCGTCCAGATACGAGCGGGAGTAGCGCCAGGACTTGTTCCAGTCGTGGACGAAGTCGCGCGTTGCCCCGGAGCCAATCAGGGCCACGTAGAACTGGAGGGACTCGCCCTCGGAGAGGACGAGAATCGTAGAGCGGGAACCGTGCAGGTTCCACCTCACCGCCGCGGAGCCGTCGTAGGTGGCCTCCTCGGCCTCGAGGTCCATGGAACGCATGATCTTGATGAGTCGGGCGGCGTCAATGCCGGTCAGAGCGCTGCAGACGCGCCTCTCGGAGGAGGGGGAGGCGGACTGGGAGCAGGCCGGCAGGAGCGCAGCGGAAGCCAGCAGGGCAGCGGCAAAGGCCAGGAGTCTCGTCATGGAAGGTCCTTCGGCCGTCCGTGCCCGGAGGGTGCGGGGGGGATCCCGGAGAGGCTGCGGCGGGACGGCCCGGGGGAGTTGCGGGGCTTGAGGCGGAGGCGGGAGCCGGGCGGGAGCGGGGGAATGGAGGGTGCCTTGCGGGCAGGGCTCTCCGCTTACGACCGGAAACGGACATGATAACGGATTGGGAGCGCCCCGAAAAGCTCTCTCGCGGATGACTGCCGGATGGGCCCGCCGATCAAAGGCAGACGCCGGCAAGGCCCCGAAAGATTTGCGTGAAACTCCGCTATGATGCCCGGAGCTGCCTGGTTCTGCCCCGCCCTACCCGGAAGGATGGCCTGCCGGGCCAGCCCGGACGGCATGTCCGGCAAAAAATCTATTCGCAGTATCGTTCGGCGGGTGGAGCGTCCTCTTCGGAAGGGAGAACGTCCCCTTCTGTGGGGGGAGCCTCCCTTTCGGCGGGGGAAACGTCACCTCCGGAGGGAGGACAGTCCTGCGTCGTCAGCCGCAACCTCGGCTTTCCATGCCCAGCGACCTCATGCGCCCGGCAAGCCCGGGCGCGTCCGTCGTCTCCGGGGGGGCGCAGGTGGCGGGGTCGTCCTGCAGGACTCGGGGGCGGATTTTAGAAGGACAAGGGGGGACGCGGCGGCCACTTCGAGGAAGGCGGACACGGCTGCGGAGGCCATGGCCGCGAAGGAGGATGCGGACGCTGCGGGGCTGAAGCCGGACTCGGGCCGGTACATCATGAGGTTTCGGTTCGGACGGGCACGGCAGGCGCCGGGAAAAGTTGGCGGGAGCCGCGGGGGAGCGCGGGAAGGCCCGGCCGGGACCGGAGGGACCGATCCGGCGTTCGCCGTCCCTGCACGTGGATCCGGGAGCGACCGGATCAGCTGTCCGTGAGCGTCCGGCTCAGGTGTCCGGGAGCATCCGACTCCGGCTGTCGACCGTGAAAATGCAGGTCCTCGACCAGCTCCGGAGAAGCTCCTCGCAGATTCCGCCGTCCATCGGAAGGAACATCTCCAGCCTGGCGCCCCCTTCCCCGTCAAGGAAACTTTTTCCGAACAGAAGGTTCCTGTTCCATGCCTGGAGCTCCTCGGCGGTGACCGGGGACTTGAAGGCCCTCAGGGCCAGCGCGATCCCGGTGCCGTCCAGTATCATGAAGGTGACCCTCTGGCCGCTGTACCGCCAGACGACTGTCTTGTGGCCGTCGCTGGACGCGTCTTCGGCGTCCAGGCCCACGGACTTCATGATCGGCACCGGACGGGACGGGTCGATTCTGTCGAAGGGCTCGCATCCGGCCACTCCCTGGGCCCGGGATTCGGCCGCGCCCGACGCCAGGAGCGCGAGGGCCAGGGCGGCCGACGCGAAGGCTGTGAGACACGCTCTCGGGGTCATGACGTCTCCTCCGGTAACGGAGGGGCGACGCGCGGGGCGGCCGGCAGAAGGTCCAGCGGCGGCGAGGCGGACGCAAGGAAATTCGGCGGCACGGAGCTGGCCTCAGGCTGGACCGGGCGGGAGAAAGGCGGGGCCGGACCGGCGAAAGCGGGGCCGGACCGGCAGGGGGCGGGAGCCCTGCTGGGAAGGGGCGGGAGCGGGCAGGAACGGAAGCGCCAAACAGGTCACTGGCCCACGACGGTCCTCTTCCAGAGGGCGTGCGAGGCGGCGCCCTTGCGGAAGAAGGCCCGGACGTTGTCCTCGCAGATGCCGCCCTCGTAGTCCAGGTCCATCTCGAGCACGGCGGAGCCGCCGTGGTCCAGGTATGTCCGCGAGAACTCCATGTCGTCGTTCCACGTGTTCACGACATTCTCGCCGGCGCTCTCGCCGGCATTGAAGGCGACGTTCAGGTGCGTGCCGGCGCGGCCCACCGATATGAAGCCCTCCGAGCCATCCAGTGTCCACACGAGGTACCCCGCCCCGTCTGTGGACGTCCCCTGGCTCACGTCCAGCCCCTCGGCATGCATGATGTCCGCCGCTCGGCCCAGGTCGGGCTCCGTCAGGGGGCGGCAGTCCACCGCGGGGGCGGGGGCGACGCTGTTCTCGGAGGACCGGTCCTCGCCCCTCGAGCAGGCGGCGGTAATGAGGGCCGCGGCAATCATTGCCGCGGCAAGGATGGGCTTGGTCATTGTGGACCTCGTGGCGCGGCCTTCTTGACCGGCTGGCGGGAGAGGGATGGTTCGGCCGGCTGGCGGGAGACGGGCCGGAAGGCGGGGGCGGCAGGCCGGGAACGGCGTGGCGGGAGGCGGGCGCGGCTGACCGGTCAGCGGGGCGGGAGGCGGCGGCACGGAAGGGCGCGAAAATTCGGGCAGGGCCTCGGCGGCGCTACTCGCTCATGTGCTCCCGCCACCGCTGGTCTGCCTCGAGGCAGGTCGTCAGGAAGTTCCT
Source organism: Deltaproteobacteria bacterium (assembly GCA_031263525.1). GTDB lineage: Bacteria > Desulfobacterota > Desulfarculia > Adiutricales > Adiutricaceae > JAIRZX01. The sequence continues at coordinate 3,503 of JAISFP010000220.1, forward strand.
GATCCTCTCCTGGCAGATGCCGCCTTCCAGGCTCAGGTCCATGTACAGGCCCGGATCCCCCTCGTCGTCTATATACGAGCGCGCAAAGTAGAAGTCGCGGTTCCAGGAGTTAACCTTCTCGAAGCCGGCGCCGCCTTCCTGGTAGGGGGCGTAGAAATGGAGCGACCCGCCCCCCTCCCCTATCCGCAGCGAGCTCACCGTGCCGGGGATTTTCCAGAGGAAGCCGTGGCCCCTGGCCACGCCGGGAAGCGGGTCCGTGTCGTAGTCCTCCGCGTCCATTATCTTCTCCAGGGCTGCGAGCGTCAGTATGGTGACGGGCTGGCAGCTCTGCGCTTCCAGCTCGGGCGGGAACAGGACATGCAGGGAGGCCGCCAGGAGCGCGGCGAGGGCGACGATGGCGGCCGGGGCCGCCTGAGTTCTTGTCTCGGGCAACTTGTACTGCCTTTCTAGGGTTCCCGGACGCCGGTCCGGGCCGGGGCTGCCGGCCGGTCCGGCCGGAACTTTTCGGAAAAGCCGGCTGTCCGGAACCGGCAGGGCCGGGCCGCAGGCGGACTTCCGGGGATGCCGGCGGGGGATCAGCTGCCGGGGACGCTCTTCTTCCAGAGGGAGCAGGCCCGCCGGAAGGTCTTGAGGAATGACCTGACCCGCCCCTCGCAGATGCCGCCCTCGTAGTCGAGATCCGTCTCCAGGTAGGGCTCCCCTCCAATCTCTATGTAGGACCTGGAGAACCACTGGGTCTCGTTCCAGGCGTTCACGGCCTCCTCGGTCACGCGCCCGCCAGCTTCCCTGATGGACAGGTTCAGGCTCGTCCCGTGCCTGCCGATCTGGACGAGGGCGCTCCCTGCGTCCCCCATGTGCCACACCAGCGCGTCCCCGCCTGACGGGCCCTTGACCACCTGGAACTCCAGGCCCTCGGAGCGCATGATCCCGGCCAGCTCGCCGATGTCCGGGGTATCGAGCGCGCGGCACTCGTACGCGCGAAGGGCGGCCGGGAGCGAGGCCGCCGCAAACGCCAGGGCGAGGACGGCGCCCGTGAACAGGGGCCTGGAAACGGACGGCTTTCTCATCACTGACCTTCGGCGGGAGGCGGGACCGGGCGTAGGCAGGCGGCACATGGACAAGACCTGGTCCTGGACAAGGATGCTGGCAAGATGGGGACAGGGAGACGGGCAAGGCCCGGACGGGGACAAAATTATTCACCGGACAATTCGGCACGGACAGAGGCAGAGGCAGAGGCGGGGGCCGGGGAAAATGGCCGGCGGGAACTGACGGGAGCAGTGCGGGGGCCAGGGGCGGAGGGGCCGGGCTACTTCGCGAGCGCCTTCCTCCAGAGGGGATCGGCCGTGAGGCAGGTGTTCAGGAAGTTCCTTATCCTCCCCTCGCAGACGCCGCCGTCCAGGTCCAGATCGAGGTTAAGGCCCGGAAAGCCGCGGGCATTCACGAAGGAGGAGGAAAAGTAGTAGTTGCTGTTCCATGCGTTCACCTCCCTGAAGCCAGCGCCACCGGATACGAATGTGGTGAAGAAGCGGATGGCACCCCCGCCCTCGGCAATTCGGACGGAGCCGGCTGCCCCCCTGTAGCGCCACCGGTAGCCCTGGCCCTTACCCTCCCCGGGCAGATCGCTTATGTCGTAGCCTTCTGAGCGCATGGCTTCCCCGAGCCTCTCCATGTCCATCGAGGTGACCGCCTCGCAGCTCCTGGCGGAAAGTCCCGCAGGGACGAGGAGGAAGGCCCAGATGAGCAGGGCCGCGATGACGGCAGGGACACGGGCGAGCTCTGGATGGCGGCAGCTGGACACTGGTTAGGCTTTCGGCCCGCGACTCAGGGAACGGGCCCGGCCGGATCGCCGGGGAGATTGGCGGCAGAGGGCATGGGGCCTGGGGACTGGGGACTGGCTGGCGGAGACAGGGCGAAATCTGAGGGGCGATGCCGGGGAGGCAGGAGGGCGAAATCAGGGAGGCGAAGCCGGGAAAGCCGACGCCGGACCGCCGGAGACCTGGGGCGATGCCGGAAGGCCGGACCGCCGGAGACGCGGGGCGATGCCGGAAGGCCGGAGACGCGGGGCGATGCCGGGAAGGGCGGACCGACGGAGACGGGGCGACCCGAGAGGGCATGCCGGGATGCCGGCGCCCGGGCGGACCTCAGACCGGCCCCCTCAGAGGCGGGGGGCCTTGCGGGCGTCCTCGAGGGGGCATGGTTCGTCCGGACACAGACGAAGATAGAGACATTTCGGGGCATTGTCAACAGTTAGGCACTATCTGTCGGGCTTTCCGGCGTACCTTGCCAGCGCTGTGGCCGCGGCCGGTCGGCGCGGGGAGCCTGTGCCCCGGTCGGCACCGGGTCTGTCCAGGCCGGGGAGCTGGGCAGACCGGTCAGCTGTTAATCCAGCAAGCGCCCTGCGATCCAGGCAGTGCCGCCCGTTGAACGCGGAGGCGCCCGGCCCCGCAACTCCAGGCAGGCAGGCGGGAGTTCCGCGACCTCGAGGCTTCGCCGGCGTACGGCCCCGGTCAGATGCTGCCTGGAGGGCTCCCAGGCCGCCCAGAAGTGCCCGGCCAGGTCACCCATGCCGCTCTGGCCGCCCTTCAGGTCCCGGCAAGGTCTCCCATGCAGCCCAGGCCGACTTGGAGTGCCCGGCAAGCCATCCCATGCAGACCAGGCCGCCCTGAGGTGTCCGGCAAGTCCTCGCATCCCGTACATGACGACCAGCATTTCCCGCAGCGGCTCCCATGACGCTATGACAGACCTGCTGGGTCCGACAAGGCATCCCATTCCAACCATGACGACCAGCATTGCCCGCAAGGACTCCCATGACGCCATGGGCGACCTGGTGGGTCCGGCAAGGCATCCCATCACGCCCCTGAGGACCAGCATTGCCCGCAAGGCATCCCATGAAGCCATGGCCGACCTGGCGGGTCCGGCAACGCATCACATGCCGCTTTGGCCGTTATGATGTATCCGGCAAGGCCACACATGCCGCTCTGCAGGCACTGCAGGATCCGGCAATGCCTTCCATGCCTTCCTCCAAGTGGTATCAAGGTATCTGTTCACGGGGTGAGGGTGAGGGATGAAAACTGGGTCAGATTTACCCTTCTGAAGTACATATGGCTATTGCCCCGGAAATTCAATCTGGCCCTCAGGCAGGGGTAAGTGGCGAGAGGGCTTTGGGCAGGGGCGAGTACTGAAAGGGCGAGTGCTTTGGGGGAAGGGTTAGGGGCGGAGGGGAAGGGCAGCGCCAGTTTCATGGCCTAGCTCACAGTGAAGAGGGCCCAAAGGGCCAGATTTAATTTCCGGCGTAATACTTGCCTGAAGCGGGTGAATCCGGGGTATGCGGAGGATGCCCGTGGCTGATGCGGCTCACCTTAATCCTCCGCATATCCGGTCAGCATGAACGGCGGAACGCTTTCATAAAGGACACCGGAGCATATCAAGCACTGAAGACACTCCCAGCCTTTACAAGTCCTGTTGCTTCCATGAACCGTGGACCCGCGTGAGCCGTCGGCTAACGTCAGCTAAGCATGTCTTCCCTGGTCGTGTAAAATCGACAGCGAACGGTCACGTATCAAGTTGACAACCCGACGCCATGAGCTACCATGTCAGATAATCCCCGATGCCCCCCCCCGGCGAAACGCCGTACCCAACTCCGGAGACCTCCCATGCCACCCGGACATGCCTCCCCCCTCCCCATTCCGGAGGATCGCCCCTGCCCCGCTGCCTCCGGACCATCCTCATGTGCCGCCTCAGTGTCATTTCTGGCCGCGGCCATTGGCGTGCTCGTGCTTCTCTTGCCCGGCCTTGCCGCCCGCTCCGCCGCGATGCCATCCGAGGCGCCTCTCCTGTCCGCCGAGGCCCCGGAGGGGCCCGAGGCTCTGTACGGGGGATTGGATGCGGAGAGTCCCCCGGACCTTCCTCTTGCCTCCGGGGAGACGCCGGGCGACCTTCCTGGGGCTTCCGAAGATGTCCCGGCTGACCTTCACCTCGCGCCCGAGGAAGTGCCTGCTGATCCTCCCCTCCCGTCCGTGATGGTGCCAGCTGACCCTCCCATCGCGTCCGTGAAGGTGCTGGCTGATCTTCCCATCGACTTCTGCGAGGCGTACGCGGCCCTTTCCCCGGCGTACGGGGAGGTCCCCGTGACTCTTGACGTGTCCGCCGCCCGCGTCCGGCACTGGACAGACCTTTTTTCCGGAACCCCGGACGAGGGGGCGTACCGCGCCTACCTGGACGCGGCCCTGGCCGCCGCCGCCCTGGAGGCGGAGCGCTCGCGGCTGGAACGGAAGCGCCGGTCCGAGGGCCTCACCCCCGAGGAGTCGAAGCGGCTGGCCGAGCTTCCCGGCCTCATAGACCAGTCCAGGGCTGCCTTCATCGACCTCTGCGAGAGGCTGAGGGACCTTCTCGGAGGCGGCACAGGCCGCCATGTCCCGCACGGCATGGAGCTCACCCTCCCGGGACCTCCCCGGCGAAACCCGTACGCCTGAGACGCCCCGTAAGGCCGCTTTCTGCCCGGCATGACGCGCCGGCGTCCCCCCGCCTTCCACCCTGAGCTTCCGGCCTCCCGTGCGCTTCTTTCCCAGTGACCACGCTTGCGGCTTCGGTCCGCCCCGGTCGCTCCCGCCCGCCCGGCCCGCCCTGCCCGAAACTGACGGGATTCCGCCCTCCGGTTCCTGGACCCCGGACCTCAGCTTGCCGTACCGAGGGGCGGCCAGCTTCATAGGACGCGGATGCCGCCGGCCTCCCTGACCAGGGCGAGCCGCCCCTGACACGCGGGACCCCGGTCTCCCCGGCCAGGGCGAGCCGCCCCTGACATGCGGGACCCCGGTCTCCCCGGCCAGGGCGAGCCGCCCCTGACATGCGGGCCGCCGCCCTCCCCGGCCAGGGCGAGCCGCCCCGGACACACGGGCAGCCGGCCTCCCTGGCCAGGGCGAGCCGAGTCCCCGCCCGCGGACGGGCAAGCTCCCTTCCTCCCGGGCACGGCGAGTCCACCGTTCCGGACGGTCTTGCAGCCGGTCTCCCCGGCCGGTGCGAGACGCTCCCCCGGACACGCGGGACCCCGCCCTCCCTGGCCATGGCTGGCCCCCGCTCCCGGGCCAGCATGGCCCCGGCAACGCTGGACGGCCGCGCGGCCGCGGACCCCGGACGCGAAAGACCCCGGTCACCGGGGCCCGGGGGGTTCCCGGACCCAGGCGGCCGGGGCCTTCCGGCCCCGTCCCTCCCCGGCGCGGTGGTCCGGGGCAGGGACGGGCGTCCTGGCCGCAGGGGCGGCCCGCGGCTACTGCATGGCCGCGAGCCCATCTCCCGCGAATTCACGCACGACCCTCTCCAGCTCGCCGGAGACTGACTCGAAAACGTCCACCAGCTTGGGATCGAAGTGCCGCCCCCTGCCCTCGGTTATGATGAGCCTGGCCTCCTCCGGCGAGAAGGCCTTCTTGTAGGGCCTGTCCGAGATGAGGGCGTCGTAGACGTCCGCCACGGCCATGAGCCTCCCCTCCAGGGGGATGTCGTAGCCGGAGAGGCCGTCCGGGTAGCCCGTGCCGTCCCACTTCTCGTGGTGGGTGAGGGCTATGGTCTTCGCGAGCTGCAGGAAGGCGTGCTCGACGTTCCTGTCCGAGATGCGGCCTATGGCCTCGGCCCCCAGGCGGGAGTGCCTCTTCATCTCCTCGAACTCGTCGCGGTCCAGGGGGCCGGGCTTGCGGAGGATGCTGTCGCTTATGGCAATCTTCCCGATGTCGTGGAGCAGGGCCGATGGCACCAGCCACTCCAGATCCAGCCTGGCCATCTCCTCGGGGTAGAGCCCGGTCTCCAGGATCTTCGCGACCATGATCTCCAGGTAGCGCTGGGTGCGGAAGACGTGGCCGCCTGTCGCGTCGTCGCGGTACTCCAGCATGTCGGCCAGGGTGGAGATGACGGTGTTCTGGAGGTCCATCACCTGGGCGGTCTTCTCCCTCACCAGGCCCTCCAGGTCCTCGTTGTAGCGCCTGAGCTCCCTGCGCTGGGAGTCCAGCAGGAGCTGGTTCTTGATGCGCTGGAGGAGGAGAGGCGCGGAGAAGGGCTTGGCGACGTAGTCGATGGCGCCCAGCGAGAGCCCCTCCAGCTCGGAGCCCTCGTCCGCCTTGCTGGTGAGGAAGATGACGGGGATCTCGCCCCAGGGCCCCGAGTCCTTGAGCTTCCTTATAACCTCGAAGCCGTCCATCTCCGGCATGAGGATGTCCAGGAGGATGAGGGCAGGGGTCACGTGCTCGAGGACCTCGAAGAGCTTCTTCCCCGAGGGTATGGGGAAGACCTCGTAGTGGTCCTTCAGCATCGACCTGCCTATGGCGAGGTTGGAGACGTTGTCGTCCACGAGCATTATCCTGTGGCGTGCCTGATCGGTCATGCGGCTCACCCCTTTCCCGGCCCCCGTCTCAGCCGGCGTCCCCGAAGCGCTCCACTATCTGGTCGAGCTCCATCATGTCCACCCTCTCCCTTATCCAGTCCACGAGCCCCGGCTCGGTCGCGTAGTCGTGGTGGCTCAGCTCCTCCACCGCGCGGTCGACCCCGTCCATGTCGAAGGCCCGGCAGGCCCCCACCATGCGCCTGATGAGATCGGGGTCCGGGGCGTCCGCCAGGGGGGGGCCCGCGGGCCCGGTGTCTCCCAGGAAGGCGCGCAGCTCCGTGATGAACTTCCGCGCGGACGCGAGGAAGGGCGGGTTGTTGGCGCCGATGTACGCGAGATCCCCGCTCTTCGCCGCGGCCTCCAGCTCCTGCGCGGCCTTCCCCAGATCCGGGGCGCAGATGCCGTAGCTGGAGCTCTTTATCCCGTGGACGCGGATCATGTAGTCCTTCAGGTTCCCCGGGTCCGGGGACTCCATCAAGTCCAGGAGCCCCAGTGTGTTGTTCGCGTAGGACTTCAGCGTGTCGCGGTAGATGTCGAAGTCGCCCCCGAAGCGCCCGATGCCCGTCTCGATGTCCAGGCCGTCCACCCTCCCGAGCTCGGCCCCCTGCGGCGGGGCGGCCTCACGGGCGGGCCCGGACCCGTGGTCCGGACAGGAGGCCGGGCCGGACGCGGCAAAGGCGCCCTGGTCTGGGCCCAGCCAGAAGGACTGGCCGGAAGCCGCCCCCGTGCCACGGCCGTGAGCCGGGACGGCCGCGGGAGCGGCCCCTCCCCCCTGCCCGGGGGAGGGCGCCCCCGCGCCCGCGGGGCCCGCAGCCCCCGCTCCCGGCATGCCCGCAGCGCCTGCCTCGCGCGCGGGCGCGGACGCGGGGGGGCCGGCCTGGCGGCCCGCGTCCCCCGCCTCCCGCGTTCCGTGTCCGTCGGACCCCGGCGGAAAATAGTCGCAGGTGGCGCCCCTGCATCCCGCGGCCTTCTCCTCCTCGGCCTTGGCCGCCTCGTACTCGGCCTCCCTGGCCTTGTCCCTCACCCACTTCTGGAGGACCCTGTCCACGGCCTCCATGTCGATGGGCTTGGCCAGGTAGGCCTGGAAGCCGTTGGCCAGGAACATCTCCTCGTTGCCGATGATGGCGTTCGCGGTGAGGGCGATGATGGGGATCTGGCGGGCGTAGTCCGTGCCTATCTCCTCGCGGATGATGCGCACGGCCTCCATGCCGTCCATCTCCGGCATCATGTGGTCCATGAAGACCGCGTCGTAGCGGATGGCGGCCTTCCTGATGAGCGAGACCGACTTGGCGCCGCTAGTGACGCAGTCTATCTTCATGCCGTAGGGCTTGAGCATCCCCCTGGCCACGTCCAGGTTGGTCTGGACGTCGTCCACTATGAGCACCCTGGCGTAGGGGAGGGGCCGGAGCGCCAGGCGGCTTCCCATGGCGGCCCGCTTGGCCGTGAACCTGAAGCCCTCCAGCGCCTTGCGCTCCTCCTCGCTCATCACGTCCTCGGAGACCCAGGCCTGCCTGACAGTGGCCGTGAAGGTGGACCCGACCCCGTACTCGGACTCCACGTCGATGGTTCCGCCCATGAGCTGGGCCATCTTCTTGGCGATGGAGAGCCCCAGGCCCGTGCCCTCGATGAGGCGGTTGCTCTTGGTGTCCACCTGGTTGTAGGCGGAGAAGAGCTTGGCGATGTCCTCGCGCTTGATGCCGATGCCGGAGTCCCGGACGCTTATCATGAGCCAGACCTCGTCGCCGTTCACCGCGGCCGAGACGCTGAGCTCCACCGTCCCCTGGCGCGTGTACTTGAACGCGTTGGAGAGGAAGTTGTTGCAGATCTGCTTGATCCTGAGCTCGTCCCCCCTGAGCCTCGCGGGCATGTGGGGGTCGATGGAGAGCTTGAACCGGATGTCCTTCTCGCCTATGCGGATCATGTTGACCGTGACGGTGTCGTTTATGACGCTCGCCACGTCGTACTCCACCGGCACCATCTCGAACTTGCCCGACTCTATCTTCGAGATGTCAAGGATGTCGTTCACGATCCCCAGGAGCGTGACGCCGGCCGTGTGGATTTTCCTCATGTTGCCCTCGCGCTCCTCGGGAAGCGTGGTGCCGTTCAGCATCAGCTCCGAGAAGCCCACGATGGCGTTCAGCGGGGTCCTCATCTCGTGGGACATGTTGGCCAGGAAGGCCGTCTTGGAGTCGGAGGCGGCCTCGGCTATCTCGTTCATCTCCGCCAGGTGCTCGTTCTGGCGGTTTATGAGGTCGAACTGGCGGCCTATGAAGGAGGAGGAGAAGAAGGCGGCCCCCACCCCGAAGCCCAGGAAGGTGATGCCCATCAGTATGAAGCCGCGGTAGAGGTGGCCGAGCGGGCTCTCGGTCAGGACCGCCGAGACCCCGAACACCCAGCCCCGGTCGTTGCCGGTGATGGGCAGCCACACGCCGAGGCGCATCTTCCCCTCCAGGTAGTAGCTCCCCGCGCCGGAGCCGCCCTTTATCATCCTCCTGGTGTGCTCGCCGGAGCTCACGACGTCCCGCGAGTCGGTGGGGTCGATAGTGGAGTTGTAGCGGTGCAGGACCATGCCCTTGCGCATGTTGGCGACGACGGTGCCCTCGCCGTCCAGGATGTAGAGGGATCCGGACTCCCAGATGGTGAAGTCGTCCAGGAGATCCGAGAAGTAGAGCCCGGGGATGGTCACTGCCAGGCTGAGCCGGGAGTTCACCCTCGTGCAGTAGTAGAAGACGAGATCGCCCCCCGGCGTGAAGGTGGTGGTGGTTATGTACCTCCGCCCGGACGCGGCCGCCCTCATGCACTCGTCCCGGGCCAGGGACGCCGGGGGCGGGTTCTTCCCGGACCTGGCCACGACCACGCCCCTGCGGAAGGCCGCGGCCCCCGAGAACTCGGGGTACATCCTGAGCTCCTGGTCCAGGACGAACGGGACGGCCGCGGAGTCAGCATGGCCCAGGTGCTCGCCCATGGTGTCGGTGTGGGCCCTGAACTGGTCGAACTGGTCCGACACCAGCCTCTCCCCCAGCCGGCTTATGACGCCTATCTGGCTTATGACCGTCTCCTCCACGCCGGAACGAGCGAAGAAGACGCTCGTCATGACCGTGAGCAGTATGATAAGGGCGACCAGGCACACGAGTATCGCGAAGACCTTCACGTGTATTCGCATGGGTGCCACCTCCGTCCCCCGCTGCGGCGGGGTCAGCTCGGCGGCCACGGACATCTTCCGTGCCGCCGGCCTGTCGGGCAGTACTCGTCCGGGGCGGGCTCGCCTTGCGGCGCCCGGCTGATGCTGGCAGGCTCCCCGGCGACCCAGTTTTCGTCAGTGCGGAAGCGCGCTGACGGCCGCGGCCGGGCGCCGGCGGCGGGATCGTCGTCCGGAGGCAGTCCGGGCGCGACCCTGCCTTTTCGTGAGTCCAGCGGCGGGGAGCGGTTCCGCGCACGGGAATGGCCGTCATGTCCCGAGCGCCGCCAATGTCGGCGCGGGCACGTGACGAAGTTTTCCCGCCGGGTGCCCGCTCCGTGCCGCAGCCAGACGGCGCAACACCTCCGCCCCCTCAGCTTGGCCAGTGAGCGCACGTCTCCTGAATGTCAGGCCGAGGCCCCCGCAGGCCGCGGTCAACCTCCGTGTCAGCGTGCCGGCCGCTCATGTCCTGCCGGGCATGCCGCAGCCGCTGCCTCCAACAGTCCCTTGCGCCGGCGCGGGCCTGACGGCCGCGAACCGCGTACGGCACCGCTGGCTCCTGTCAACGCACGGGGATTCACGGGGACTACCGAGGCCCCGAACTTTTCATGCCCCTTAAACCACTACGTCCGGTCCAGTGCCTGCCTGCCTCGCTGTCCGTAAAATTTCAGCGTTCCGATGTACTCCGGCAAAATCCGAGGCCTGACAGTCATTCAAAATTTTCATGCTCCCGGAACACCTGCTCGCATACCGTGCCGCCCCGTCTGCCGTCCCGTGCCTCCACCTCTCCCGTCCCGCCACGCGCCTTCCTGCCTGTCAAATTTTACCGTTCCGCGCTTTCCTACTGCTGACCTGTGCCTCCCGAGGCCCCGAAATTGTTTTCCTCTAACGCTCCCCTGGCCGTCAAGGGCAACCCTGTCCGCCAAGTGTTGCCGCTCAGCTATTCCCTAAACACGTTCCCTGCCTCCCGGACCGGAAACTTTTCCCTCTCAATGATCCCCGAAATCATGTACCCGGCCTCCCGGGCCGGTAAGTTTTCCCTCTCCAAGATCACCCGCAATCCTGTCCCCTGCCTCCCGGGCCGGGAACTTTTGACGCTCTGCGCTCCGCTGTCTGCCCCGCCCCGCCGAAGGTCCTGAAATCTCTCGCCTGATGAGGCACGGATTTCCCCGCACGCGCCGACGGCATGTCCCCCTGAAGGCCGGGCATCCGAAATCTTCAACAGTCAGCATGTCCCGCTTTCCGGCACATGACGTCAAGGCAGGGAGAAACCGGCCAGTACGACGGATCCGGGACTTCACCTCGCCGCGAAGGCCCGCGCGCAACGGGACAGACCGTCCGGGACAGGGTCCGGACGTGAACCGGGGCAACGGGTGCCAGCCCCCACGGCGGCTCCGCCTCAATTCCCCGCGATGCTTATGCCAGGACTGCGGAAGGGCAGGCCCGTCCGCGACCGGTCCCGGACGTGCCCGGCCCTGACGGACGGGACGCCGCCTCGAATCTCGCCTGATACGCCTTCGGGCCGCCGCATCACAATTCCACCCGCGGCAACCCCCGCGACGACCGAAATCCCCCGGCCGTCCTCCTTACCCTGCCCTTCCTGCCTGGCCACCTCTTCTGGCCGCCGCACTGACGAATTTCACCGCAACGCCCCCGGTCGGCTCCGGCTCGTGCCCAGGGCCCCCTGGCCTTTCCTTCCGCCCTTCTTCCTCTCCCTACCCCTTTTGTCCCTGCCCTGTCCCTTGCCTCTGCCCTTCCGACCTCTGCCTCTTGCCTCTCAGGCCCTCTTTCAGCTCCCGGTCTCAGGCCCGGCCGGACGGTGCGACCGAGCGTACCCATCCGGGCTCAACGCCTTGACCGGCGTCATCCGGCCTCGACAAAGCAATTGTAGCACCCAGAAAAATTAATGCAAAAGCGGCTCGAGAAAAAAAACAGCGCCCGGACCATGCTCGCCGTCGGATCCAGGCCGATCGGGCATCAAAAGATAGTTCTGGGATGCAAAATTAGGCGATATTAGGTTTTATGTTGTTATGATTTACTAACATATACCTCAAAAAAAAAGATTCAGGGCTCAAAAAAAAAGTTTCCGGCCCCTTTCGCCCTCCCGGAACAGCCCGAGGGTCCCGGGTCGCTGAACGCCTCCCGGAACGCCGGCATTTCGCGAGGACCCCTTGTCCCGCAGAGGTTTCAGGGTTCTGGACGACTCACGGGCACCCTCCCTGTCACCTGACTCCTGCCCAGAGCCCCCGAACCCAATTCGGGGCTACGGCTCACCATTTTGAGCCGAAGATGGCGGAGTCTGGTGTCGGGCCATTCTTTTTGAGGCCCCCCTTCTTCTGCGGGATCATGCCCTCCTCCGCCTGCGGGATCATGCCCTCCTCCGCCTGCGTGATCATGCCCTCCTCCGCCTGCGGGATCATGCCCCCTTCGCTTGCGAGATCAAGCTTTCTTTGGAACAGATGCCTCTGCGGCGGCGCCGGATTTCGGATACGTGTCCGGATGCCGTAACCCTGCACTGCGCCCCTCTCAGTCTCCATCCAAAATTTAGGAGGCCAGAAACATGTCGAGTGGCCAGGGACGATGACAGGGGGGGGCACGAGCTGCCAGCCTCAATCCGGCCAGCAAGGGTCTTGAGACATGGGCCACATCCGAGCAAGCGGAAGACAGGGGCCGGAGTCCGTCAGCGGGGGGGGCATGGACCACATCCGAGCAAGCTCAAGACTGGGGCCGGAGCCCGCCATCCATGGTGCATGGGCCACATCAGAGCAAGCTCAAGACTGGGGCCGGAGCCCGCCACGCATGGTGCATGGGCCACATCCGAGCAAGCTCAAGACTGGGGCCGGAGCCCGCCACGCATGGTGCATGGGCCACATCCGAGCAA
>JAISFP010000248.1 GCA_031263525.1 Deltaproteobacteria bacterium
GAAGTTCTAGAATGTTTCGTGCCAGTAGTGAAGTTCCGTAAGGGGGCGTGCCGGCAGTGAAGTTACGTAAGGGGTAGTTCCGGCAGTGAAGTTCCGTAATGGGTAGTTCCGGCAGTGAAGTTCCGTAATGGGTAGTTTCATCAGTGAAGTTCAGTAATGGGTAGTTCCGGCAGTGAAGTTCCGTAATGGGTAGTTTCGGCAGTGAAGTTCAGTAATGGGTAGTTCCGGCAGTGAAGTTCCGTAAGGGGGCTCCCTGGAGATGTTAGTGCCGGAGGGGCATAGTCACGGCGATGGAAATTCCGGAAGGGTTGTCACGGAGACGGAATGGCCAGAAAGGTAAGAACTGCAAATGAAGTACCGACAGAGGCAGTGAAGATGATGGATATGCCGGAAGGCTTGCCCAGGAGACGGAATTGCCTGAAAGGTCGACCCGGAGATTGAAGATGCCGGCAGCTGAGGTTGCGGCCCGACTCCCGAAGAGGATATTTGGCGGAAGTGGCACTGGGAGCGGCATGCGAAACGTACGTGTATGTCCGGCGAAAGGAGCGGGTGCGACTGGCGAGGTATGGGGCGCATCCTGCGAAAGGCGGGTGAGCGCGTGGAGACAGGCGCGTGTGCGTCTGCAAAGGGGAGGGCATGACGGAAGATACTGGTGTGCGTCATCGGACGTAGACTGGACGCAGGCGATCACGGGCATGTAGTTTCGATGTGTGGCCATTGGCATTCCGGATGCCAGACAAGAAGATGTGTTCGGATAGTTTCATGGCATGTGTTGTAAAATTTTAAACTACAATTTCAATCCATCTGTACCATAACAATATAATTCATCTGTTTCAAAGAAAAGCTTCTTGGTAGTGATCAGGATAAGCCGGTCGGTTGGCAGTCAAGTTAGGGCATGGGCTCTTCAGTTGGAGCATATGAAAATATTTGGTGTTCCGCATGCGAAATAATTTTCGATGTGCATTTAAGGTTAACTACGCCACTGCTGGTCACGTCCTGTTTTAACTACGGCCTGTATCCAGCTCCATGAATGTTACTCAGATTGTTTGGTTGCAGAATACGAAAAAAAAATTTTACATGGGAGAAATTGTGTGGTAAAGTTCAGTGTAATGGAGGGTAGCAGTTATGACAAGCAAGGGTTCAGAGTCCGCTGAAGTGACGCGCGGCGTCATGGCCGACGGCCCGGCTCCGAGTCTTGCGAAGTTGCTAGAAAAGGCTGTCGGCAGTTCGTCAAGTGATGACGAGGCAGTTCATGACATCAGGGTCTTTGCCGCGGCTTTTGAGGAAAGGGCGGCCAGAGTCCTGGCCATTGCGGACTCGGAGGCTTGTACTGCGTCAGCTCCTCCCGTGGACCAGGATGCCGTAGGATGGTTCGGTCGTGAGGTGTCGTCGCCATTGGAGGCCATAACCATTCAGGTGAAGTGTTTGACCCGGAGAATGACTCAGTTCATGATCATCTTCGGAGCAGTCATTGTTGGGTTAACGGTTTGGAATGTGTATGTCTGGAACGGCACATTCACCAAGCTAGATACTGTGGCGGAGACAAGTGTCACATCCCTGGTGGACATGGAGAAAATGCAGGTAGCCTTGGACAATGTGCAGGCCGGCCAGCATAGAGTTCAGGTTGACATGAAGAGTGTTCTGGCTGGCATGGAAAGAAATCTGGCTGACATGAAGAGTGTTCTGGCTGCCTTGGACAGAGTTAAGGCAACTATGGACAAAAAGTTAGACACTGCGGAAGGACAGCTGGCTCCTTTGGAAAGACAGCCGTCCACTGTGAAAGAAGTACATTCCTTTGTGTCTGGACTGCGGGATTCTGTGGACAGAATGCCCCGAGTTGCGGGAATGGACCTCGAAGGGTCTCCGGGCAAGAAAGATTCCGGCGGAGCGTTCATCCACGGCCGGAGTCTCCCTGCAGATGCCGGAGAGGACGGTTCCAGTCCCAAAATAGACGCGTGTCCGCGAGCTCCACGGGAATGGGGTGCTCAAGACCGTCATAGTCGGCGTGACCGGCTGGGCGAGACCGGAGTTCAAGGCGGGCCTCGAAATAGGATTGGCTCCGGGAAGGCCGGGAACATTTTGCGTCTGTTCCACAGTAGGAGGGAGTTCCGAATGTTTAGGAAGTGTCGGGTTTGATGGTATTGCCGGAAGTTTCAGGTTGGAGAAACCGCTCAGGAGCCTGCTCACGAACAGGGGTAACCCGGCAAGCGGATAGCGGGCCAGGCCCCGGCAAAACCCCACCTCGTCCTCGGAGGACGACGGGTTCGTCCCGTCAGTGAACTGATGCTGATTTGGATTGGTGATGTCCTCTGAAAACGCCGGGTACGGCTGGCAATGGCCACACTTGGCAACGGTCTGTGCCCGGTATCTCTGGAAGGCCCCGGAGCCTGCCTGCGCCCTCATATGGGGGTGGAAAAACGAATTTTTGCATTAGAAACGTTTTGGTGCCAATGCGGTTCTTCATAGGATGTCATGTAGTTATGACAAATAGGACCGTACTTCATTATGAAAGCCTCGACGGTGGGAGCGGTAGCCAGGTGTCGAGTCTGAATGAGCAGTCAGGAAGAGTTGCAACTCGGCATCTAGCGACGGGAAGGCTCATGGCGTTTAGGGCTTTGTCGAAATTGAGGTAAAGAATATGAAATTTCAGTTAATTGTAAATTTTAAGTCCAAGTCCCCTGCGATAGCGCCGTCGGAGTCAACTGGCTCTGGTGACTCGCAAAGATTTGAGATAAAGGTGGAACTGGACAGCACGCCCAGTATAAATGATATGTCTATTGGTTTCCTCGCCATAATCATTGCTATGTTCATAGGTTATAACGTGTATGGCTCGTCTGGTTTAGACAACAGGATAGACAACTTGTCTACTGGTTTAGACAACAGGATAGACAACTTGTCTTCTGGTTTAAACAATAGGATAGACAACTTGTCTTCTGGTTCAGACAACAGGATAGAAAACTTGTCTTCTGGTTTAAACAACAGGATAGACAACTTGACTAAGATAACAATGAAAGGGCAGGCAGTTAGTGAGAGTCAGCTGTCCAGACAGGACAAAATGCAGTTTTCCTTTGAAGAACTGCAGTCCGCTATGGCGAGACTTAAGACTCTTATGGAAGTTCAGCAGTCCGATACGGCAAAACTGAAGACTGCTATGGAAGAACAGCGGTTTTCTATGGCAGAACAGCGGACTTCGATAGAACAGATACAGTCTGCAGTGGCAAAACTGCAGGATTCTGTTGACAGTCAACCCCGAGCTTCAGGTGAGTGCCGTGAGCGGCTTCCGGGTCAGAAAGATCCCGCCACAGGGAGCATCACCGAGCAGAGCCCACAAGCTCATGCCAAACCGGCAGGGTCCCGCTCCGCCCAATAGCCAGGTGTCAGCATGGCCCGGTAGCCGCCTGTCTCGTGGCGGTCGGGAAATGCCCTGTTGGCATGTTGCTGATGTCTCATCGAGGTATTTTGAGGGGGAATGGTTCCTGGTAACCATTCAGGGACCTCCCCCAAGGGGGACTCAAAATGGGGATCTTACCCCCCCAAAAAAAATACCCTCAACTCAAACGATTTGCCCACGCATGATGTATCAATAATTGACTTTTCAGTTTCAAAAGTTCCTCCTCATAGCTCTCTTCTCCCGAAAAGGGTCCTCAATAGCGAGGCAACTGAATGGTTACTTGAGAGCTACGTATTTGTTCACGGGGAGGTGAGTGGCTGGAGACTCATAAGGGCTGGAGTACTGGATGGCTTAAGACCTGACTGGGCCGGGGTGCCTGTAAGGCCTGCTGGCGCCCAGGACGCCGTGAGGGTTGGAGGAGTGGGGGAATTTAAGGGCATGAGCCGAATTCATAGAAGGCGAGAGAGGTTGAAGTCCAGGGCCGGTGGAAGGGTCTAGCTCCAAATCATGCCCTCCGTGAACGGATGATGGTATTCGACGCGCGTTAAGATCCCGAGAATCCGTTGGTTGGGGTGTGGGATGGGAGCAGTAATGAGTTGGCTTGTGAAATGTTGCCAGGGGCACCTGGTCGGCGTGGTGCAAGAGGTTATTGCTATAATGTTTGGCATGATATTTGCCCAATTGGAAGTCTTTTACAAGTCTTGTCCCGAGGCCCGGCATCTTGCCGTTGGTCATGCTTTGCAGATGGCTAGCACTCTGGGCTTTTCCAGCGAGTCCCCAGCCAGGTCTGACCAGAATCCAGAAACTCAGGGGCTTGCGCCGCCGAAGGAAATCAGATATAATGATTTGAGTGGCTTTGGATGCCGAAATTGTGCTCCTGTCGTGAGAGATGTCAACGCGTCCTTGATTCGAACTAGCTTTCAAATACGAATGCGGTGCAGTAGGATTGTTGAATGAAAAAATTATTTCAAAACGATCTGAGTTTTCAGCAAATTCGGCAGGGAGATTTTATCTATGCCGACAAAACTGAATATATATATAACCTTCTCAAGGACGAGCCTACAAACTTTTGTTTTTTGTCCCGTCCAAGGCGTTTCGGCAAGACGCTCCTGCTCAATACTTTCAAGGAACTGTTCCAGGGAGACCGTGAGCTCTTCAGGGGGCTGAAGATCGACAGGAGCAGCTACAAGTTCGAGACGCACCCTGTCCTGAGCTTCGACATGTCCTATGCAGCCATATACACCAAAGACGATCTCATCGACAGCATCAAGTTTGACCTGGCTACTTTTGCCAATGATTATGAGGTGAACTTTACCACAAAAAACTACGGCTTGATGCTTCAGGAGCTTTTAAAGGGCATCCACCAAAAGTTAGGATCACGCGTGGTCATCCTGGTTGACGAGTATGATGCCCCTCTGACAGAACATATAATGGATGATGTAGTCTCCACGGAAATTAGAAAAGTCCTGCATGATTTTTACAAGTCCATGAAAAGAAACATTGAATACATCAGATTTGCCTTTGTCACGGGCATCACCAGGTTCGCTTTGACCGCTTTGGACTCGGGACCGAACAATTTTGTTGACATTTCACTCGTGCCGAAATTTGGCGGAATCTGCGGCTTCACTAAAACCGAGATGAGAACACTTTTTAGTGACAGATTCCAGGATACCCTGGATGTTCTGAAAGGCAATGGAAAAATCCCGCTGAATACCAGTATCGATGATTTGAAGGTGATGATCGAGGATTACTATGACGGCTACAACTGGCTCGGGGAAGAAAATGTTCTCAATCCTTACTCTTTACTCAGATTTTTTTCTTTGAATGAATTCGGCACATATTGGCCTTTGTCCGGACAGCCATCTCATCTGTCAGCGCTTGTTAGGCAAAATCCTCTCGCCTTCATCCTGCCTAAGCTAGACGCCTACCCGGCAATTCAAACCAGGAAAGTTGAACTCAGTTCGCTTGAGCCAGTCCCAGTCCTGTTTCATAGTGGCTATTTGACAATAGATAAGCCAGTCACCATAGAAGAGATCAAAAATGATAAAGTTGTCGAAAAAGATGGGTACTCTTTCAAAATTCCCAACACGGAAGTGAGGAAGGATTTCGAGTATAGTCTTTTTCTTTATGCTTTTGACCCTTCTAAGCGTTATTTTGGAAGATTTTCTAAGGAGTTGCCAGATGCTGTACTCAAAAGCGACTCCCAAAAAACCGCTGTCCTGTTGCAAGAACTTCTTTCAGCAATTGCTTCGGAACAACATGAGCCTAATGAAAAGCATTACCATGCTGTAATTCAGGCCGCGTTTATCGCCGCCGGGCTTGAGGTCCTTGGCCAGACGCCGTCAAGTTCATCAGGGAAGTCGGACATGAGCGTATTTCTTGAGGATATTCGTTTTGTGGTGGAGGTGAAATACTGCAAAGCTGACAAGAAAGACGCGTATGACAAAGACAAGGCCGATAAGGATCTTGAAGTAGCGCTTGATGCAGCTACCGACCAGATTAGGACGAAAGATTATGCGGCACCTTTCAGAGTGGCCGGAAAGAAGACAACAGGCGTTGCCATTGCAGTTCGCGGACGTAACGAGGTAGCTGTTCGTTTCTTTGAGCCTTGAGATCTTTCTTGATATTTTTACGTTCTAATTTTCAAACGAAGCAATTCGCGATCACATTCAAGGAAATTATATAGTTACTGCTGAAAAACCTAAGCATGCGAAATCACTAGTCTTTTTCCGGGAGGCTGATCCGCGTCTGGAGGGAATAGGCGGTCAAAAATGAATTTTTTAATCTATGATTATTTAATAAAAAAAATTTTTTATTGTGATAATATAAGGGATATCATTTAATTATTTTAATATTTATTACTAATTATTATTTGGATAATCTTGAACTAAGCCTCTTTCCATCATTTGCAATATCATTTCCGTTTATTTTTCAAAGTTTTCAGTTCCAGCTTAACTTCCATGTACCTGATTTAATCAACATATCTTACTCTTTATAGCTAAACAGCATATCAGCATCTGGTTTCTATTAAAAATTCTCATTCCTTGAGAACTGCCCGTTCATCTTCGCATCCTGCAGGCATCCAGAGTATCCGTTCACTGGAGGTGGCCCTGGCCTCGGAGGGAGCCTGTACTGGACCCTGAAGAAGGTCGCACTTGCCATGGAAGGAACCTGTCCTGGACCCGTAGGAAGGCCGCCCTGCACCAGGAACGAGGATGCTCCTGGACCTGCAGCGTTTTCTCCTGCTTTCGCCTGTGAACAGATACCTGAAGAATACCCCCGAATGTGATCACGAACTCAGCCGATAGACCTCTTGGGCAGGGATGGTGCGGAGACGGGCGGGAGGAGGAAGGCTAGAGGACCGTGGTCTCGTACCCGGCCTCGGTAACCTTCTCGGCCAGGGTCTGGGCCGGGACGTCCGAGGAGAGGGTCACCACCGCTGCCCCGGCCTCCAGGTCCACTGCCGCCTTGTCCACCCCGGGGATCCCGGAAAGCACCTTCTCGACCCTGGCGCTGCAGTGCCCGCAGCTCATGCCGTCCACCTTGAGCCTGACTTCCATGTTCTGTCCTCCTGCGAGTTCTGTCGGGGGAGGCGCGGGGCGTCCCTCGTCGTCGTGGGCGACGGAACCGGACACGGGTCCCGCCATGGGCCCCTTCTTCGTCCCGGCTCCGGCCTTGGGGCTCGTTTCCGGTCTGGCCATGGGCCCCGTCCCGGCTCCGGTCCTCGAAGCCCCATGATTCTGCCCCAGGGCGGCCTCGGATGCAAGGCCTGTTGGCGGTGTCGCGCCGTTCGGGGCGTCGTCTGCCGGCACCGCTACCGGGGCTTCGGCCTCTCGCGCCCCCCCTGCCGGGGTTTCGGCCTCCCCCGCCCCCCCTGCCGGGGTTTCGGCCTTCCCCGCCCCCACAGCCGCAGCCACGGGAGCCATTCCGTCCCCGTCCACCGCAGCCGGCCCGGCGAGGTCCCCGTCCAGGACGGGGGGCTTGAAGAACCTGAGCCTCAGGGCGTTGGTCACCACGCACACGGAGCTGAGACTCATGGCCGCCGCCGCCACCATGGGGCTCAGTGTGATACCCAGGGCCTTGAAGAGGGCCCCCGCGGCCACGGGGATGCCAAGGGTGTTGTAGCAGAACGCCCAGAAGAGGTTCTGGCGGATGTTGCGCATGACCTTCCGGCCCAGGAGAACGGCGGCGGCTGCGTCCGCCAGGTCGTTCTTCATGAGGACCACGTCCGCGGCGTCCACCGCCACGTCCGTTCCCGAGGCCACGGCTATGCCCACGTCCGCCCTGGCCAGCGCGGGGGCGTCGTTCACGCCGTCGCCCACCATGGCCACCGTGTGGCCCCTGTCCTGAAGGGCGCGGATCTCCCGCTCCTTGTCCTGGGGGAGGACGCCCGCTTTGACCTTCGCTATGCCGCACTGACTGGCAACGGCCCGGGCCGTCTTCTCGTCGTCGCCGGTGAGCATCACCGAGGGTATGCCCATCCCGGAAAGGGCCCTGACGGCGGCGGCGCTCCTGGGCTTCACGGTGTCGCCCAGGGCCATGAGCCCCAGGACGCGTTTCCCGTCCGAGGCGAAGAGGGCCGTCAGGCCCTCCTCGGATAGCCTGTCGGCGTGGTCCAGGAGAGCCTCCAGGCCGGGGGCCCCGGCCGCTTCCGGGGCTCCGGGCTTCCCTTCCCCTGTTTCTCCGGCAAATTCGGAGGCGGCCATGCCCCGGATTACCTTTCGGTTCCCTATGTGGTAGAGCGTCCCGTCAATGACTCCGGACAGGCCCTGGCCGGGGAGCTGCTTCCAGTCCGTGACCTCGCGCGGGCGAAGATCCCTCACCTCGGCGAAGCAGACGACGGCCCTGGCCAGGGGGTGCTCGGAGAGCCTCTCCAGGGAGAAGAAGACGGTGGCGAGCTCTTCCTGGGTGACGCCGGGGGCGGTTATCACCCTCTTCACAGCGGGCCTGCCCTCGGTGACGGTGCCGGTCTTGTCCAGGACCGCCACGGTGACCGAGGCGGCCCTCTCCAGGGCGGCTGCCGACTTGAACAGCACCCCCATCCTGGCCCCCGCCCCGGTCCCCACCATGACCGCCGTGGGGGTGGCGAGCCCCAGGGCGCAGGGGCAGGAGATGATGAGGACGGAGATGGACATGGTGAGCGCGAAGCCGGCGGACGACCCGGCCATGAGGAACCATATGACGAAGGTGGCTGCGGCGATGAAGATGACCGCCGGCACGAAGACGCCCGAGATCCTGTCCGCGAGCCGGGCCACCGGGGCCTTGGACCCGGTGGCCTCGTCCACCAGCCTCACTATCTGGGCGAGCACGGTGTCCTCGCCGGTACGGTCGACCCTCACTTCCAGCCTCCCCGAGGCGAGCTTGGTAGCGCAGGAGACCGTGTCCCCAGGGCCCTTGTCCACGGGCAGGCTCTCGCCGGTCAAGGCCGACTCGTCCGCCGCCCCGCTCCCGGCGGCCACAGTCCCGTCCGCCGCTGCGGACTCCCCGGTCTTCAGGATCATCATGTCGCCGGGCACGAGCTCCGAGGCGGGTATCTCCGTCTCGGACCCGTCACGCAGGACCACCGCGGTCTTCGGGGCGAGCGCCAGGAGCCCCTCCACAGCCAGCCCGGTCCTGGCCTTGGCCCCGGTCTCCAGCATCCTGCCCATGGTGACCAAGGTGAGTATCACGGCCCCGGACTCGAAGTAGAGCATCATGGAGGCCTCGTGGAGGGCGTGGGCCTCGCCCCGGCCGAGCGCCGCCATCATGACGTAGATGCCCGCGACCCCGTAGAGGGACGCCGCACCGGACCCGACGGCGATGAGGGTGTCCATGGTGGGGGCCCGGTGCGCCAGGGCCGCCAGGCCCCTGGCGAAGTAGCCACGGTTCACGTAGAGGACCGGCAGGAGCAGGAGGAGCTGGGTGAAGGCGAACGGGAGCAGGCCCGCGTCCTCCCTGAAGTACGCAGGGAGAGGCCAGCCCACCATGTGGCCCATGGCGAGATAGAACAGGGGCACCGTGAAGGCCAGCGACAGCCTGAGCCTCGACGCCGCCTCCAAAGCCTCCTTCCTGAAGCGCTCGGAGGGGCTCTCGGCCTTCGCCTCCCGGCGGGCGCCGCCGGGCTCGGCAAGGGCAGCCCCGTAGCCGGCGCTCTCTATGGCCTCCACCACCCGCGCGGGGGCGAGGGACTGGTCGTGCTCCAGCGCCAGGGTGGCCTTGAGCAGGTTCACGTCGGCCCGCTCGGTGCCCGGGAGGGCCGTCACTGCCTTCTCCACCCTGGCCGCGCAGGCGGCGCAGGTCATGCCCGTCAGGGTGAAGTTCGTGCGGGTCATGTCGTGCTCCTTTCGCGTGAGGGGGTTCCCGGCGGAGGGGGGACGGCCTGCGACCGGGAGGGCTTGCCTGGCTTTGTCAGGAGGAGGCTGACCGGGCTCGGGGGACGTGCCCGGCTCCGTTCGTGGGAGGCAGTCCGAGACCGGGGGAGGAGCCCGGTTCCGTCCGGCGGAGGCTGACTGAGCCCTGGGGACGGACCCGGCTCCGTCCATGAGAGGCGGACCGGGACCAGAGGACGTGCCCGGCTCCGTCCATGGGAGGCAGTCCGAGACCTGGGGAGGAGCCCGGCTCCGTCCGTGGGAGGCAGTCCGAGACAGGGGAAGGTGCCCGGCTCCGTCCGTGGGAGTCGGACCGAGACAGGGGAAGGTGCCCGGCAACGTCAGGTGAAGGCGTACTGGGCCCGGGAGACGTGTCCGGCTCTGTAAGTGGGAGGCGGTCCTGGGTCCAGGAAAGTGTGCAGGGCCCGAGGAAAAATTGGCGGGATTCCCCGCGCATCCCTCCATGAAACGGGTCCCGGCGCCTGCCGGGTCGGAGGGCTCCTGAACCTTCAGCGAACATTATGAGAATAGGTGCCGGAGGGCGGAAAGTCAAATGCCTCAAGGCACGGAAAGATAATATATTGACGGATAATGGAGGCTTCGGATGATCCGGAATCAGGCCGGGACGTCTGGGGGAATGGCCGCGTGAAGGCCGTAGCGACAGTGAAATGTGTCGAAACAATGAGTGAGTGCCGGAGAGGCTGCGAGGTCGGACATCCGGTCTGGAAGGTTGGAAACGTTATTGTTTTTCCTGGATTTCCGGAGCAAGGGCGTGAGACGGAATAGAGGACGGGAAGGACGGAAAGTGTAGGAGAGCGAAAGAAGTGAATCTGAGTGGAGCTGAAGGGAGCGGAAGGGAGTTGAGTGGCGGAAGATTGGAGTTGATCGGAGAGGTTAGCAGAAGAGCGGGACAAAACTGATGATGGAGGCTCCATGTTTGGGGCTGAATTCTAGTTGCCAGAGGTGTCAGTTCGTCTGAACGGCCAACCACAAAACTGGCTTCAAGATCTGCAAATGATGTTCGGTTAAATTCTGTAAGGTAATCAAGATAGAAATCTGTTTCTCGATCAAAATTGATAAATGATCGAAGATTGTCACATGTTGCATGATCCAAGCTGGCATGGCTCCAGGCTCATCTGCTGCCACACGGCCAAAGTTAGGAAGAAATCGGAATTTGTAATTTAAAAACGAAAAACATGTATGCTCAAAGTAAGCCAGGAATTTAGGCTTAATCTATTTAAATAAACAGCAGGGTTGATTCATGCGGATGGATGCACAGATTTTACTATGTAGTAAATCTAGAAAGAGAATGAAAATTTTTAATAAAAAAATATTTGGATAATAAATAGCTTGCTGTATTGGCAGATATGAACTGTTAATGGCAATTATGTTCATGTAGTATAGACAATTTCCATGCTCTGTAAAGCAAAATAATATATAGATATAATTTGTGGTATTAACTGTTTTAATAGATTGTCAGTAAAACAAGTTTGTAAAGAAATGTATGGACTTGCCAGAAATGGCAATGGTTGACATATCGTATGAGTCGGTTTGGCTGTCAGAAAGTTGACGAAATCTTGAACAGCGTTTTGACAAGGTGATGCCGCCTAACGGTTGCTCCCAGCCGTATTCACGGCGCCGACTCTGATTTCCGGTCCGGTCAGGGCCCCCAGAAACAGGCTGACGGCCCGGTTCAGGCCTCCGCTCCCGATGAGGCCAGGGCTCTTGGAAGGCCAGGTTAAGGACCCGCCCAGGCCATGGTTCCGGACGAGAGTCCTTTCCGGACTCCGGCCCAGGTCATGGTTCCGCCCGAGAGTCCTCGCCTGGCCCCGGCCAATGCTAATCTTCTTTATCCTCCTCAAATGTGAGGAATTCGTGCGATCTCTGGATGAGGTCTTCGGCGGACATGCTTCTGATCCTCACACTGTTCCTGCCGCAAACGGCTACGGCTACGGCGTAAACCGGTTTCTGGCTGCCGAAGTAGTGCAGGAGGTATTCCTTTTTAAAATTTGCTTGAAAGCGGCTTTGATGCAGGAATCGAGTTTTTTGTCGTCCTTGCCGGAAATTATGGTTCCCGGCGGGGAATCTGAGACGACTGGCCTATCGGTTGACGTGCTGTCAGATTTCCCGTATTTCATTTTAGTAACAATGTAACAGCGTTCAGGAGTCCTGATTACAATATCGGGAATCCCGTTAGCGATTTTACGTTCAGACTGGGATTGAAAATTGGACATTCTGAATATGGTAAACAGAAAGACGTGGGAAAACGATTCCATTTCCAGATACAATGTGTCCGGTATCGAGCTCAGGGAAGACTGCAGAAGCATTTAGACTCGGCTAAATTTCAACTGGCTGAGAGCGGAGCAGAATTCTTTGCACAGCTCGGGTGTGGAATTTTCATCGTCTGGTGAAATGGACGGGATAACACGTTTGTCGATGTAATCCCGAGCGATAGCATTGCCGACTTCTTTGTTCGGTACGGTAAGGTAGAGTTTGGGTGACTCGTCTGACACCTGTCGCATGCGTACGGCAAGATAGCCTGTCTGTAACATCAGCGCCACCGTATCGGCGTTGTCAGCGTCCTGGACATCGAGTCTGCCGTAAAATTCTGGCTCCACTTAAAAAATTTTTGAGAAAATATCATCCTTGACATTCAATTGATTATGGAAATTCATTCTTCCAGTCTGAATCCAATAATTGTCAAAAATAAGGTTGGTAAAATAACATTTCAACGACAATGGATTTAAGACACGGTCATCGCCGTTCCAGTTGTATCCGTCGTAATAATCGACGATACATTCCATGAGCGAGTCGCGGGTGAAGCGAGGACAAAATTCATTCACATTTCGTAATTTAGTTATTGCGCTTCCGGACAAATATTAGAAAATGTTGAAATCTTTTCCAACATTATGGGAGCGAGACATGGCAAAGAGATACCAGATCTGGGTTCTTGCACTGATTTCTCACCCCTGGAACGATAGCCAAAATTATAACATTTAACCGAACTCGTAATAAAGCTCCATCGAGGTGAGGGGAATAAAATTTAGTGATTTCATCGGTAGTGAATCCGCATATTTTCGAGTATTCGGATTCAAAAGATATGTCAATAAGATTGTTCATCGCCGAAAAGACGGACAACTGGAAGAATTTCTTAATACCGGTAATGAAAACGCGATCTATCATGCTTTCGCATGATTTCAAGGCGTTGTAGAACAAGTGGAGGGTACTTTTCGCGACTTTGAGTCTGGCCGAATCAGTAAGGTTGTTGATTAAGGGAGCGTCGTATTCGTCAATCAGCACTATAATCTTGTTCCGGTAGGGGACCAGCCCGCTTTCAGGTTGTATGCCTGGGGTAAGTATGGGAATATCTGCATAATTCCGGTAAAGTGTTTCATCCGTATCGGTGAGGATTTCAGCTGAGTTCCCGTCATCGATTGCGAAACCCCTCACTTTTGCGAAACGACGAAGGAATCTGGCAAGACTTCTGTTCAACGAGAACGAGTCGTCACCGAAAGCGTTCATGGAAATCCGCAACACGTGCGAACGGGGCCATTCGGTGCCCTTGCGCAACCTGTCTATTTCGAGTCCGGAAAAAAGCTCTTTCCTCCCGTTAGCAGCCTTCTCCAGGGTGTCGACCAGAAGTGTGTTGCCGAACCGTCTGGGGCGGGAAAGAAAAAGGTGTGTTTCGGGGCCGGCAAGAATATCATGAACGAACTTTGTCTTGTCAACGTAGACGTAACCTTCGGACCTCAGAAGTGAAAAGTCGGCTACGGAGATGCTAAATTTCTGAATATCCGGAACGTCCCCGTTCGTCATGAGTACAGCCTTTGATGTACTGTCCTGCCTGGAACCGATCGAGCAGTGGACGGTGTCAAGTCCTTAATTAGCTCACATTCTACTTGAATTTAACGACGGAAGCAGGCTGAAGGAGAAGCGGACATGGGGGCATCAGACTTAATGCCCCGCTTTGCAGGGGATTCCTTTCCGGGCCTGGGCAAGTGTGCTGTTGTGAAGAACGTGTTCTTATAAGTATGTATATTATACCGGTATCTGTTCACGCGGAGGTTGCCCTGGCCACTGAGGGAGCCTGTCATGGATCCGGTGGAAGGTTGCCTTGGAAACGCTGTGAGGCCGATCTGGAAACGTGGGATGGCCGCTCCGACCCTGGAAGAAGGCTTCCGTCTAACCTGAGGATGACCACCCTGCATTAGAAATGAAGATGATCTGGGTCCAGCTGTAGTTTCCACTGCTTTAGGCCGTGAACAGATACTCTGTTCACGGGTTGGCCGTCCTGACCACGGAGGTAGCCTGCCCTGGAGCTGGAAGAAGGCCGCTCTGGCCTGGAGGATGTCCGCTCCGGCCCTTGAGGAAGGCCGTCCTGGCATCTGAGGAGGGCCGTCCTGGCATCTGAGGAGGGCCGCCCTGCGCCAGGAATGAGGATGATCTTGGTCCTGCTAGAGGTTCCCCAGTTTTTCGTCTGTGAACAGATACTGTTCAGGTGCCTCCCCATGGGGAGCTCGACAGGAGGCCTTTTCAACAAAAATGCTCTTAAAAAAACACATCGCCTCCATATGAGGTATCTATTATTTACTCTCCAACTTCAAAAGTTGAAAATTTGGGTTCTCTTCCTACGAAAAGCCCAGCAACAGAGGGGTGCCTGAACAGTTACGTCAGGAAAACAAGTTTGGAATATTCAAGAATTGTAGGCCAGCAGAAAATCAAGTAAATATTAAAAGATGAGATAACGCGATAATTATGCCATGAATATAAACCAGGTTCCTTTTTAACGTTCAGTCAGCGCTTGTCTCGAGTTTCTTGTCTCTGCCGGTTCGGTTGTCACTCTCGTCTGGAAAGAAATGTCTGGACTTGCCAGGAACCGCAGTGCTTGACATGTCTTGTGAGACGGCCAGGCTTTCTGGAAGTTGACGTCTCCTGAACAAAGTCTCGCCATGACGTAGCCGGAGAAAGGTTGCTTCCGGCCTTATCCATGTGTTATAATTCCTTATCGTGGCCGTTAAGATATGGAAGAGGCTGCGGACAACCTTGATGAAGGAGGTCTGTGTCGTGAGTGAGACCATCTTGGAAAAGGACCCGTTTGGTGTCGGCGAGGTTAGATTCGAAAAGATTATCAACAAAGAGTACGTATATGTTGACAAGACCGCGCTTATCCATAAGCTGATATCAGCCGATAAGTGGTCGAACTCGCCCTGCTTTCTTTCGCGGCCAAGGAGGTTCGGGAAGACCCTTCTGCTGGACACTATTCAAAACATATTCGAGGGGAGGCGTGACCTTTTTTCCGGTCTTGCGATAGAGAATCTCATGGGAGAAAGGTGGGACGCCTTCCCCGTTATCCGAATCTCGTTTAACTCCGGATTCAAGACGAACCCTCCGGAGGAGCTGGAGCCTAGCCTGCTCTCCTCAATAAAGAGAGAAGCCGCCGAACATAAGATTATCCTTGACAGCAAAAATTCTCCCAGTGCCATGGCCGATCTCATCACAACGCTGTCAAGTCGTCACAAGGAAGACTGGCTTCAGAGTGGAAAAGATCCGTCCAAACTTGTTTCCGGAAATGTCGTCGTGCTCATTGACGAGTACGATTTCCCGCTGATTGCCAATATTGGAAATCTGGATAAGTGCAACGAGCTAAGACTTACGTTGCATGACTTTTACTCAACTATAAAAGGATGTGCACAGAAACTTCGATTCGTGTTCATAACCGGCATCACCAAGTTCAGGGAACTCTCCCTGTTCTCCGCCATGAACACTGTGCGGGACATCACTCTTGAGCCGACTTTTGCCGGCATTTGCGGCTTCACGATAGACGAGATTGAAAAATCGTTTTCTGAATATCTTGCTCCTACCCTTTCGGACCTCAAGGAAAAGGGCCAGATTGGCATGAACGCGTCAGTTGCCGATCTGCTTAAAACTATGGTGGAATGGTATAATGGATACACCTGGGATGCCGAGACTGAGGTTCTCAACCCTCTGTCCGTGATGAGTTTTTTTCAGGAAAAATTATTCAAAAACTATTGGTATGAAACAGGCACTTCAATTCTCACGAGCCGTATTGCACATAATGGCGTTGATTACTTCAAGGTGTTCTCCAAGGATCTTGCATTCAAAGATTCATTGCCGCTAATGCATATAAACAAACTGAACGCAACAGTGCTCCTCATGCAGGCAGGCTACCTCACTATC
Organism: Deltaproteobacteria bacterium; assembly: GCA_031263525.1. GTDB lineage: Bacteria > Desulfobacterota > Desulfarculia > Adiutricales > Adiutricaceae > JAIRZX01. The sequence goes on from JAISFP010000248.1 coordinate 15,937, forward strand.
AGCGGCATCACCGGATTAGGCAAAGATGCCCAATATCACCTGAAAATTCCCAACTACGAAATCAGGGACTCTATCAGGCTCGAGCTCCTGGCGAACCTGCTCGCTCCTGACAAGGATCCTTCAGAAGTAGAAGAATGTCTGAATGAAAAATATATTAATCTTCTGCACGCCTTCGCAACCCATGACGAGGCCGAATGTGAATTTTACCTGTCGACCATTTTGGCCGGTATCGTGCAGTACGGTTCTGGCAGTCCTGACAGGCTTGACAGTCATGAAAGCCTTGAAACTCCTGTCAACAATGGCATTTCTGTCACTAGCGGAGGCTCTGTCAAGCAGGTTTGCCTGTTCAGCCCAAACGAGTATTATTTCAGGACAATAATTCAACTCCTTCTTGAATTAGGCAACAAGCTGACCATACCTGAATCTCCTTCAGACGTGGGAAGATCCGATCTGGCAGTCCAGGTTCCCGGAAACGGGTGGGTAGCAATCGAGATAAAGCATGAGAAGGCCGATCCTGCCCACAGGGGAGCTGACGTGGTCTTTGCAGGCGATAAGATCGTAATCGGGAAGCCTAGCAAGTACGTGAAGGGACGGCTTGAGAAAATGATATCGGCTGCATTCGATCAGATAATTAAAAAAAATTACGCCAAGAAATATCTCTCCGAGGGTGACGATGTATATGCGGCTGCCATGGCCGTTTATGGCACTTCAAACGTGATGGTGAGGTTCAAGAAGGTCGTCTGGGCTGGGAGAGGGAAACGGCTCCGCAGCTGAGCCTGGCCTGAACGTTTACGTGCCGCCGTCCTGCCCCATGCCCATGCCCGCCCATGTCTTTTCATCATCTTTCCGTCTCCGGATACGGAATCGGCCGGCCAGATGTCTGGGTCTGGAGCCGGCCGCGACATCTTTCACCATTGTCGCTCGCTCGTCATCTCTCGCCTGACTCCTCAGTTCAGCCATTTCCCAGTTTCCTCCGTGGCACGACATTATTCCTTGTTCAGCATAAACCTTGTTCTTAAGTGCTATCCGTCATTATGATCTGTCGAACATTCTAAAATGGCAACTGTTCATGCCCCGCCCCCCCGGAGAGTTCAACAGGGGGGCCTTTCCAGTCAATATGCTATCTGCAGAAACTCTTCCCCTCCGCATGAGGTATCCATTGTTGACTGCTGAACTTCAAGGGTTCCTCGTCTGGGCTCTCCATTTCCGAAAAGACCCTCAACAGAGGGGCGCCTGAACAGTTGCCTGAAATGAAGTCAATGCGGAAAATGATTGTCTTTTGGCGGGCATTAGTCTTCGAAATGACAATCTACAAGGCAAGAATGATTCTGGTTCCAGGTACGTTACAGCTTTCGTTTCATCTCCGGCTTCCGGTGCCGTTTCATCTCCGGCTTCCGGTACAGTTTAATCTCCGGCTTCAGGTACAGTTTCAGCTCCAGTTTCCAGGGCAGTTTCAGATTTCGGCTTCCGCTTCCCGGCCACGTCACGGATGCCGGGATCCCGGGCCGCCCGGAACGTCTGGCCTGTCAGATGTAGTTCAGGAGCGAGAGCTTGGTGGTGAGGCCCGTGGCGCCGAGCACGGCCTCGTAGACCAGCTGGGCGTTCTTCAGATCCGTTATGAGCCTCGTGAAGTCCGCGTCCTCGGTGGCGGAGAGGATGGACTCCGCGGCGTACTGGTTGTCGTCCAGGGTGTTCTGGACGAACTGGTTGCGGATGAGGCGGGTGCCCAGGTTGGTCTCCACGGTGGTGAGCTTCTTGATGGCGTCCTGGAGATTGGGGAGCTCCCGCTCGACACCCTCGGAGTCGTTGTGCGTGAGCGCCCAGTGCAGGCGCTGGATCGTGTCGATGATGTTGTCCGAGGCGCCGTTCTCTCCCAGGAGCTCGCCGCCGGTGATGTTCATGTCAACCCGGTAGCCGCTCATGACGTTCACCTCGAGGTCCTTGTCGTCGCCGTGGTACCAGCCGACCCCGACCTGGAAGACGTCCCCCGTCTGGATGGCGGTGCCGTCCGGTATGAACTTGAGCGATATCCCGTAGTCGGCCTCCTTCACCCGGTCGTCTCCTCCGGAAAGCCACACGGTCCCCGTCGTGGGTCCGACCTTGGCGGTGGAGTCCCAGCCCTCGTCCCTGAAGTCCATGCTGGCCCAGACCAGGGCGCTCGCCGGGCTCTCGAGGTTCTTCGCGACCAGGGCCTCCAGAACGTCGCCCGCGGTCGAGGTGACGGTCCTGGAGGACGTGCAGGAGTACACGGGATAGAGCGCCCTCCAGGCGTCGTAGGCGGCGCGGTCGTTGTTCTCGTCCGGGCAGCTGGGGAGCGACTCCGTGGCAAGGTGGACCACGGCTATCCTGTCTACTGTCTTGTCGTCCCTCACTATCTCCTCGTAGGATATGGAGACGTGGTTCTGGTACTGGGCGTCCGGGTAGATCGTGGTGTCCGCCGAGACGGTGTAGCGGACGCCCACGTTGTTCCCTGCGTTCCCGTGCTCTATGGCCTGGTAGAGGAGATCCGGGCTCTTCACGTCCGGGGGCGCGTAGGGGAACCGCACCTCGGCGGTGGCGTGGCCCAGGGGGGTTATCCGGGTCTGGTCGGCGACCTCGAAGGGCGGGGACGTGGAGAGGGCCGTGCAGGCCAGATCCGCGACAATCCCGGACCCGCCCTCGTGGTAGTTCGCGAGCGACGCCGTGACCAGCTGGCCCGCCTCGGGATGGTTGTTCACGAGGCTCACCACGTCGTTGGCGGTGGTGGTGACCCTGCCCAGGGCGTCCGTGCCGAGCGTCACGCAGATGTTCCAGGATTCCGGGCCCACCGTCACGGACGCCTGCTGGTTCGCCTTGTTGGGGCTCCGGTACTCCACGCGCACGTCGTCGCCCCAGGTGCCCATGTAGTTCGCGGTGAAGACCACGTCGTTCCCCTCCCCCGGGATGGAGGTGGTGTACGACGCGTGGCCCAGCTGGCTGTTGTAGAAAAGCGAGTTCTGGAACTCCGAGGCCGCGAAGGACTGGGGCGGGCCCCAGGTCTTGCCTCCGTCCTGGGACACGCGGAACAGCGCCGGCTGGTCGTATCCCTGGGCGAGGGCCACGGGCGGGGCCTCGGTCATGAGCCCCAGCCCGGAATTGCCGGGACTGAGCGATCCGTATATGTGGAAAGGGTTCTCGGGGGCGACCCCGCCGCTAGTGAGCCTCGTCATGCCGGCCACGGTGTCGATGACGTCCTGGGCGGTGGCGGTAACGGCCTTCTGGCGGGCAATGAAGTACGAGGCGCCCGCGTCCCGGTAGGTGGGGCTCGCGGGGTTCTCGTAGGCCTGGGCGTAGGCCTCCAGGTAGGCGGAGGCGCTGGAGGCGAGCGTTATGACCAGGGTCGTCCCGCTCATGACGGCGGTGGTGGCCGAGAGCGTCTCCGCGGCGGGGCTCTGGAAGTCGTACCTGACGGTTATCCCGTTCCCCGCCGCGCCCTTTGCGGCGGAGGTCTCGTTTAAGATGCTCCAGGTGATGTCGTTGTGGGAGCCGGGTATCGTGTAGTCGGCGAAGGCCAGCGTGTACGGGTCGCTGTAGGTCATGGACATGGGCGAGCCCACCGCCTGGGCCCTGGGCGCGACGTAGGCCGGGTCGGGCGGGACGGGGGCGGGCGGGACGAGCGACAGCTCCGCCCTGAGCCGCTGTCTCAGTTCCGGATCGGAGTTTATGTAGGCCTGGACCTCGTCTATGCCCGTCACCAGGGTCCCGCCGGAACGCTCGAGATAGATCGTGAGCTCGTCCCCGTCGAGCCTGTGGGAGAGCCCGTTGTTGAAGCTTATCTCAGTGTAGGTGACGCTGCTCGTGCCTTTGGCCACGGCCAGCTCGACCACGCCTCCGGCACCCGGGAACGCCGCCTGCTGTGCCGTCACCAGGGTCGTGCCGGAAACGGCGTTCACGGCGGAGGCCACGCTGAAGGCCGTGGCCACCGAGGCGGTTCCCGCCGCGTTGGTCTGGAGGTACACGGTTATGAGCCCGGGCGTGGAGGGGTCCGCCCAGGTGGCCGAGGCGGAGGTCCCGTGGCGGTAGATGACCGTTACGGGATCGTTTAGCGCGGAGGATGCCTGGTAGTTCACCCGGGTAGTCCCCGTTCCGGTAAAGTCCGTGTTGTCGGGGCCGGGAACCATCCTGATCGTGGTGCGATCGTAGATCTGGTCTGTCGTGGTGAGCGTGAGCGAGTATTCACCCCCCTGGCCGTTAATGACCGCCTGGGCCAGCGCGGATCCGTACTGCTCGGCGTACAGCCTCGAGTCCACGCCTCCGGGCTGGACGCACTCTATGAGGAACATCTGGCTCTGCACGGGCAGGTCCGGCCGCGGCTCGAAGATCTGGTCCCCGGCGTTCTGGATCTTCCCGGTCCAGAGATCCGAGTTGTCGCATCCCGGGACCACGTCCTGGGCCTTCATCCACATCGTGAACGGCTGGGTCTGGGTGGACTGGCCGGCAAGGAGGTAGTTGTCCAGGTAGCGGGTGTCCCCGAACTGGATGATGGTCTTGAAGAGCTGGTCGACCTCCTCGGCAATGATGGAACGCTGCTCGCCGTTAATCGTGTCCGTGGCCCCCTGCTCGGCCTTGGTGTAGATCTCGTCCAGGACGCTCTTGATGCTCGCGGTGACGTTCCCGGTGTTCGTGAGCCACGTGTTTGAGTAGCCCACGTTTTCCCCGTGCTGGGCTATCTCGGAGAGCACAGTCCTGGTCCGAAGGACCGAGGCCGCACCGGACGGGTTGTCGGATGGCTTGTTGATCTGCTTTTCCGAGGCAACCTGCTTCGAGAGCTGTGCTATGCGCCAGCTCAGCAGATCCAGGTTTTCGTTTATGTTGCGGTATGTCCCGCGCTGGGATGTCCGGTAGATCATGGTCGTCACCCTGGAGGAGTGCGGGTCGGGGTTTCCGTCCGGCCGGGACGGCTGGCTGTCGGACAGGAAGCCGGACTGGAAGCCGGACGGGAAGTCGGACAGGCAGTCTGACGGGCCGGGGAGGGATCGCCCCTTGCGCCGGTAAGGTGCCGGATTTTGGACTTTAGGTCCATGTGTTCCGGCGGTCGAGACATGTCTCCGGAACGGTGAACAGATTTCCGGGATTTACTGCCGGAGGCTAAAGCTCATTCCCGATCCTGCCGAAAAGACAGGTGAGGGAAAGGCAATCCCCGGAAAACACGGAACATGGGAAAACAAGAGAAAGGCGGACGGTGAAGCTGACAGGAATGCCTGGCCGGAACGGCCGGTCCCGCAAGATCTAGCGCATGGCCAGCAGGGTCTCCATCATGGAGTCGATGGTGGAGATCATCTTGGACGAGGCCTGGTACATGTACTGGAACCTGAGGACGTCCGCGAGCTCCTCGTCCAGGTTCACTCCGGCGATGGAGTCCTGGCGGTTCTGGAGCTGTGTGTATACCCCCTCGGTGAACTCGTAGTCCCGGGTGATGCCCTGGGACTTGGCGCCGAGGTCGGCGTAGATGCTGTTGAACATCGTGCCCAGGGTGGCGGAGGGCTGGTGGTAGAAGTCGAAGCGCTGGTCCTTCAGGTCCGTCATGTCCAGGGCGTTGGTGTTGTCCCCTGTGGCGCGGACGCCGTTGGAGTCGATCTTCCCGGCGTTAATGAGATCGCGGTTGTCCACGAGTGCCTGGTTCACGGCTATGTCGTTCCCGGAGGAGCCGGAGAGGATGGTGTTTAGGCCCAGCACCGCGAGCGCCCCGGAGGAGTCCCCCGCGAAGGCGAAGCCCACCCCGTCGTCGGCGATGATCCGTATGGAGTCCATTCCGTTCTTGTCGGTAACGCTCTCGACGCGGATGCCGTCGATGTCGCGGAGCTGGGAAACGACGTCTTCCAGGCTGTCCTCGGGGGTGACGACCACCTTGTGCCAGGTCGGCTCGCCGCCGTCGGGGTATGTCACCAGCTCGAAGTACCCGCTCCGGTCCAGGTAGGTCTTCTCCATGGCGTCCACCAGCCCGTGGCCGGTCTCGCCGGCGGGGGTCTCGGCCGTGACAAGGGTCCTCGCCACGGAGTGGGTGTTTATCGCCTCGGTAATCTGGCCGGAGGTGGCGGTGACGGTGCCGTTCGCGTCGGTGGAGAGGAGCACCGTGATCCGCCTCGTCCCGTCCTCCTCGTCCGCGACGCTCACCCTGAGCGGCTGGTTCGGGCCGGCGGTCACGTACTCGACGGCAATCTTGTCCCCGGCGGCGCCCTTGTCGACGGCGGTGAAGATGATGTCGTTGTCCGTGTGGATCTGACGGGTGGTGAGGGTCGCGTACTCAGATCCCCAGGAGATGTGGCTGCCCTGGGGGGCGGTGTACCTGAGCTCCCTCCCGAGGGAGTAGTGGCTTACGAGCTCGTGGCCCTGGGGGAGCGTCGGCCCGTTGAAGTTCACGCGGCCCGTGTCGGACTGGTTCGTGGCAACGGTTGCCTCGATGAAGTCGCCCACCTTCCAGCCGTTCGTCCTGGGGGGCAGGTAGTTTGTCCCCTCGGTGGGGCTCGCGGACCTCTCGGAGTTTATGTAGTCGATGAGCTGGCGCGAGGTGGACGTGACGTTGCCGTTGCTGTCCACCGGGAGTGTGATGGTTATCTCCCACTTCATCCGGGCAGGGTCGTCGTTGAACTTTATGGACGAGGTGATTTCCGAGGTCGTCCTCTGGGCCTTCTCGAACTTGACCTCGATGTTCTCCGGGTCGCTGTAGGGGTCGTAGGGCTCCTTCGAGGCCAGGTGGGCGACGAGCGAGTTTATGGTGATGTCGTTGTCGTCGCCCGGGAACTCCACGGTCGTGTAGGCCCGGTTGGAGACCAGGGTGGTGGCCCGGAGCTCCGTGTAGAGGGATGTGGAAGCCCCCTGGGCGTGCTGGTCGTTTATGTTGAAGATGAGCCCGTCCACGAAGGAGTCGTAGGTCCGGTAGACGTCCGCCAGGACGACGTCACGGAACTCCAGGTAGCCCCCCATGGCCCCGCCCTTCACCTGGCCGGAGATCTCCTCCTGCCAGTAGTCGTTGTGGGTGGTGTGCAGGGTCACGTCCCCGTTGGACTTCGTGCCGGTGGTGAGGTCGAAGTGCCGGTCCTTCAGCACCAGGGGGATGCCCACGGACGAGGTTATGGTCCACTGGCCGTCGTGCGGGTCCTCGTAATACTCTATGTCCATGTACTCGCCGAGCTGTCTCGTCTTCTCCTCGCGGGAGTCGCGCAGGTCGTTCGCCTGGCGGTTGAGCGCCGGGTCCTCGGCCGCGGAGATTTCCTTGTTGAGCGTCGCTATCTCGGCTATGAGGGTGTTCACGGCCTTGGCCGCGTCGTCGATGCGCTTGTTGGTGTCGCGCCTCAGCTCGTCCATCTCCTCGCGGCGGAACTTCAGCTGGGTCGCGAGCGTCTGCGTGTACTCTATGAGCTCCTCGCGGTAGGGCTTGTTGTTGGCCTCGTTCGCCAGCTGGTCGAAGGACGCGAAGAAGTCGTTCATGGCCTGGTTGATGCCGTTGCCCGCCGACTCGTTGTAGAAGACCTCCAGGGTGTCGGTCTGGTTCTTCAGCGCCACGTGATGGCCCAGGGTGGAGCCGGTCATGATGAGGCTCCGGGTCAGGAAGTCGTCGTGGTAGCGCTGGACGTTGTCCGCCGTGACGCCCAGGCCCATCTGCCCCCACTTGGCTGTCTGGGAGGGCAGGGTGGAGAGGTTTATGCGCTGCCTGGAGTAGCCAGGGGTGTTCACGTTAGCTATGTTGTGGCTCGCGGTCTCCATCGCGGCCTGGCTCATGCGCATGCCGGTGAGCGCCACGTACATTGCGGAGGAGATGCCCATGTGCGTTCACACCTCCCGCGAGAACTTGGAGGGGAGGGCCTTCTTGACCCCCTTCTCCTTCTTGCCGTCGCTCCCGTAGCCGTTGCCCTTCAGCTGGTCGGCCCCGGAAAGGATGTTTATCGATCCTGTCACCAGCTCCAGCGACTCCTCGACGAAGTGCCTCGCCGTCTCGTTCTCCCGGAGGATGAGGTTCTTGAGCCGCGCGAGCGATCCCGCCCCCTCGCCCAGCCTGATCCCGTAGGGCGGCGGGGTGAGCCGGGCGATCTCCGCCAGGGTCGGGGTGGGGTCGTCCCGCAGCCCGAGCATCAGCGCCGCCTGGGCTATGGAGTCCCTGAGCGCCCCCGAGCCGGAGATGATGTTCCTGGCCAGCCTTTCCTTTGCCTTGGAGACTATGAGGAGCCCGTCGAGGTCCAGGTTCAGGAGGTGCTTCTTCTCCTGCTCCAGGAAGTCCACGAGCTCCTGGTACCGGGCCAGGTGCCCTGAGAGTTCCTCCTCAAGCTGCTGCACGACTGTGATGTCCATGGTGTCACCGCTTTCTCGGGTTTGCCTGGACCAGGGCCGGGTCCGGGGGGAGGGGGCCCTAGAAGGGCCCGTCATATGATGATGCGTCCGTGACAGGGGTTCCGGAGTCGGCCGGGGTTCTGAGGTCTGCCTGGCCGGAGGCTGCTCCGGGGTCCGCCGGGGCACCAGCGGCTTTCTGGACTGCCGGGTCAGGCGGGAATGATGCGGGGGAGATGCCTGGGGTCGCCTCGCCAGAAACGGTCCTCCGGGATGCCCTCTCGGGCCGGAAGGCCATCTGCGCCCAGGCCGTCGCGGCCTCCCTGCCGGTCAGGACCGGCTCCGGGGCGTTGGGGGAAGCGTTTCCTCCGGGAGTGCCGGGGACATTTGCCTGGGCGGTCCGCCCTGGGTCTGCCTGGCCCGTCCGTCCGGAGCCTGCCGGGGCAAGATCCTCCACGCTTATGAGATCCTCATCCATCACGATGTCCCCTGATGCCGGAGAGGGGGATGGCGAGGGTGTCCTGGTGTCCGCCCGCGCGACAGTCGCCTCGTGGGCCGAGGTCCGGAAGTCGCGGGAGGCCGGCACGGGCGGGGCGCCTGGCCCCCTCCGGAAGGCTGGCCTCGCACCCCCGGGAACGGACCTGGAAGACTTTGCCGCCTCCTGGGCGCCGGGGCTGGCGACGGAAGCCGAGGCCGAGAGCGTTCCGGGGGCCGCCATGTGCCTCCCGAAGGTTCCGGGGACGTGACGGGGCGGGGGAAGGAGGGATACCGGCCCGGAGTCCGAAGCTCCTGTTGAGCCGGCCCTCGCCGTCTCGGGGGCGGCCGGGGCCGAACTGGACGGGGGCGGAAGCAGGGATACCAGCCCGGAGTCCGAAGCTCCAGTTGAGCCGGCCCTCGCCTTCTCGGGGGCGGCCGGGGCCGAACCGGACGGCGACTGGGTCCGGGACGGCGGCTGGGCGCCGTACACGTCACGGGAGCCGGAGGGATCTGCCAGGCCTGACCCGCCGCTTCCCGTCCGGATGTCCGGGGCCCTGCGGAGGGTCCCGAATCTCGGGGTTGCGGAGGTGGAGAACTGGGCTGAGGCGGTTGCGGCATCCGTGGCCGGGCCTGAACCGGATCCGCCGCGGGCCGTGTCCGCCGCGGGGGAGGGAACCGTTTCAGCCTCCCCGCCTCCCTCCGAGCCGCCCAGGTTCACGGGCTTGTAGAGCCTGGAGGGGGCTATGCGCTGCCGCCAGTTCGGGCCCATGACCTCGGGGTGGTCCGCGAGGGTGGCGGCAAGTCCTTCCTGGGCCGCCACGTCCTCAACAATCTTGTCTGCAAGTCCCAGGCCACCGGCGGCGGTCAGGGCGGCCGTGAAGGGCTTCTCGGCAATCTCGCTCAGGGTCTCCGAGCCGGGGGTCTTGGCCATGGGCTTCTGGCGCATCTGCTTTATCATCTCGGCCATGAGGAGCCCCTCGTACTCCTGGGCGGACTCCCTGATCTTCCTGAGTTTCGCGACCCTCTCCTCCTCGCTCATGCCGTTCCCGTTCTGGGCCCTCAGCCAGGCCTTGGGAACGTAGGGCTCCCCCCTCAGGGGGCTCTGGCCGGCGGCGCCGGAGGCGACGCCCCGTGGGATTCCCCCGGATCCCCCGCCTCCGGACAGGTTGATCCCCTGCCGGAACTCCTCGACGCTCACCACGAACCTGCCGTCGTCGTTCGCGGACGACGCCGACGGGGTGTTCTTCAGCGGCCTCACGTCTCTGTTGGCGAGGCCACGGTATTCGGGAATGCCGGTCACGGGTGGCACCTCCGGGAGGGCGGCTTGCGTAGCTGGCGGGGAGGGGAAGGGGAGACGGGATTTCCGTCTGGCGGTCACGTGGAACTTGACGGCTGCCCGTCGGGGAGGGCGGCAGGCCGGGAAGGGGGGCCGTCGGCTGGGGCGGCCTGCCGGGACGACGGCCAGCAGGAGGGGATGCGGTCGGTCGGTCAGGAGGACGGGAAGGATTCGGGAGGGGCCCTGACGATCATCGCCTCAAGTGGCGGCTCAGGAGGGTCTCCGGAAGTTGGAGGCTCCGGTCAGGCCGGACCGCCATGTCCAGCAGGGGGAGGGCGGGCTGTCCCTGCCGGAGGCAGGCACGGCAGCGAGGCCGGGGCTAGATGATCTCCAGCTCCCCGTGGAGGGCGCCGGCGGCCTTGATGGCCTGGAAGATCATGATGAGATCCCTGGGCGTGACGCCTATGGCGTTCAATGCCTTCACCACGTCGTTAATGTTGGTGGAGCGCTCTATGAGGAGCACCTGGTCCGCCCCCTCCTGGACGTTTATGTCCGTCTGGGGGGTGACCTGGGTCTCCCCCGCCCCGAAGGGGCCGGGCTGGTTAACGTCGTAGCCCTCGCGGATCTGTACCGACAGGCTCCCGTGGGCCACGGCCACGGTGGAGAGCTTCACGTTCTCGCCCACGACCACGGTGCCGGTTCGCTCGTCGATTATCACCTTGCCCACCGCGTCAGGCTCCACCTGGAGGTTCTCCAGGTCCGCCACGAGTATCGCCAGGTTGTCCCGGAAGTTGGCCGGCACCCTGAGCTCAATGGTGGACGCGTCCAGGGGCCTGGACGCGCCGCCGGGCAGGGCCTCGTTTATGGCCTCGGCCACCCGTGCGGCGGTGGTGAAGTCCGGCTGGCTAAGCTTCACGGTCAGGGTCTCCTTGCCCTGCCAGCGGATGGGCACCTCGCGCTCGACCGTGGCGCCCTGGACGATCCTTCCCACCGTGGGATGGTTGCGCTGGACCGAGGCGGCGGCCCCGGTTATGGCGAAGCCGCCAACGGACAGGGGCCCCTGGGCCATGGCGTAGACCTGGTTGTCCATGCCGCGCAGGGCGGTGATGACGAGCGTGCCCCCCTGGAGTGAGGTGGAGTCGCCCATGGACGAGACCAGGATGTCAATCTTCGTCCCGGGCTTCACGAAGGGCGGGAGATCAGCCGTCACCATCACCGCGGCCACGTTCTTGACCTTGAGCGCCGTGGGGGCGACGGTCACGTCCATCCTTTTCAAGAGGTTCGAGAGCGACTGCCGGGTGAATCCAGTCTGGTCCTTGTCGCCGGTGCCGTTCAGGCCAACCACCAGCCCGTAACCTATGATCTGGTTTACCCTCACCCCCTCGAAGGTGGCGAGCTCCTTGAGCCTGATCGCCTCCGCGCCGGAGGGCGCGAGGAGGACCGCGCCCAGGGCGAGCGCCATGCCCAGAAGAAGGGGGAGGGCGCTCCTGCGGCTTGCGGAGGACGGGGGGATGGCCGCCGGAGACGGTTCGGAGCGGGGGAGGGAGCCGGGTTCGGAGCGAGTGAGGGTTCCGTGTTCTAAGCTGGGGCGGGCGCGAGGGGAAGCCGACTCGGAGGTCCGGAGAAAGGTGTCTGAGGATAGGCGTGTGCCGGGATGCTTCATTCGTGTGACCTCGGCGGCGTCGGCGGCTTCGCGCCGTTCGCGGCGAAAGGGCCCGCCGCGCAGGGACCCTCTGGGGGTCCGGCGCGGCGGCGGGAGTGTCTGGGGGACCGGGGTGTCAGGAAGGGGGCCAGGACGCCGACCGGCCCCGGAGGGCTTTCCGTCATGCCAGGCGGGGAGTCCGGCTCCGGAGGACTTTCCGCCATGCCTGGAGGGGCGTCAGGCACCGGAGGGCTTTCCGGCCTGCCAGGCGGTGAGTCCGGCCACGGAGGGCTTTCCGGCCTGCCAGGCGGCGAGTTCGGCCACGGAGGGCTTTCCGGCCTGCCAGGCGGGGCGTCCGGCACCGGAGGGCTTTCCGTCATGCCTGGCGGTGAGTTCGGCACCGGAGGGCTTTCCTTCATGCCTGGCGGTGAGTCCGGCCCCGGAGGGCTTTCCGTCATGCCAGGAGGGGCGTCCGGCACCGGACAGCTTTCCGTCATGCCAGGAGGGGCGTCCGGCACCGGAGAGCTTTCCGTCTGCCTGGCGGGGCGTCCGGCCCCGGAGAGCTTTCCGTCTGCCTGGAGGGGCGTCCGGTCCGGAGGGCTTTCCGTCATGCCTTGCGAGGCGTCCGGCCCCGGAGGTCTTTCGGTCATGCCTGGCGGGCCGGTCGGGATTCAGGAAGGTGCCTTCTGTCAGACTCTCCGGCCCCGGTCGGGTCTTCGGGAGGCGCCTTCAGCGGGATCAGAAGGGCCAGATGGCGCCGATGGCCCTGGTCAGCCATCCCTCGCGCTGCTTGCTGGTGAGATCGCCCTTGCCGGTGTACTCGATCCTCGAGTCCGCCAGATAGGTAGACAGGACGGTGTTGTCGGTGGCGATGTCGGCGGGCCTCACCACGCCCTGGACGGTGATGTACTGCTTCTCGTTGTTTACGAGGATCTCCTGGGCGCCCCTCACCACCAGATTCCTGTTGGGGAGGACCTGGACTATCCTGGCGGAGACCTTGGCGGTTATCTGCTCGTTGCGGCTGGTCGTGCCCGTCCCGGTGAACTGGGTGGACATCCCCGAGTCTATGCCGCGCATGAGGTTGAAGCCCTTCTTGGTGGGAGGGTCAGGCTCCTCCAGGCCCAGGAAGGTGTTGAAGTCGGCGTTGACCCGGCCGTTGCGGTTGAGCGCGGTCGCGGCCTGCTTGGAGGCGCGGCTGGTCTCCACTATGTTGACCGTTATGATGTCGCCCACCCTCATGGCCTTCATGTCGGCGAAGAAGTCCGGCCGCGTGTCCTCGGAGAACAGGCTCCCCTCGCTCTTGATTGCCGGGGGCGCGTATGTCTCCACGGGCGGGTTCTGGAGGGCGGCCTCCTGGTTGCTGAGCGTGGACGGCTGGGAGAGCTTGGGCCCGCAGGCGGACAGGGCCACGGCCGCTATCAGGGCAGAGGCCGTCAGGGCAAGCGGGGCGCTGGGCGTATGGGTGGTCTTGGACATTGTTCGTTCCTTTGCGTCCTCGGGCGGGGGTCCCTGCCGGGTCCGCGGGCCGGCGAGTGTCAAATAGCAATAGCCGTGCCACAGTTCCGGACATTCAGACCGGGCATGGAGGCGGTACGTGCGGGCCCTGACGCCCGTGGCTCAGGGAGGCCGGAGGCCGAAGCTCGGTGGTCCGGAAGGCCTGATTCGGTGGTTCCTGGCTCCGGGAGGCCGGAGGCTGAAGCTCGGTGGTCCGGAAGGCCGGATTCGGAGACTCCTGGCTCCGGGAGGCCGGAGGCTGAAGTTAGGAGGTCCGGAAGGCCGGATTCGGAGGCTCATGGCTCCGTGAGGCCGGAGGCTGAAGCTCGGTGGTCCGGAAGGCCGGATTCGGAGGCTCCTGGCTCCGGGAGGCCGGAGGCTGAAGATCGGAGGTCCGGAAGGCCGGATTCGGAGGCTCGTGGCTCCGTGAGGCCGGTGGCTGAAGCTCGGTGGTCCGGAAGGCCTGATTCGATGGTTCCTGGCTCCGGGAGGCCGGAGGCTGAAGCTTGGCGGGCCGGGATGATGGAGCTTCGAACCCGGGAATCCCGGAAAGGGAAGCCCGGAAAGGGAAGCCCGGAAGAAGAATAAGGAAGGCCACTTGTGTGAGCTTTCTTCTTCCTCCACTCCAAGGAGTGCCGGACAGCCTGTGAGAGCCGACGAGATCCGGTCAGGGCTGGCTCACGGGCCGAAAGGGGCGGGGTCGGCAGGAAGGCCTCCGAGAGATCCGTGAGGGATCCTGCAGGTGCCGGGAAACGGAAAGGACATGCCGGCCCCTTTCCGGTCACACTGCAACAGCCGTGCCGGGTTTTGTTCCGCGAGGTAAAGCTCAAGTGTTTTCTCAGTTCATGAGGTCCCGGAAAGGAGGCGTTTCTGCAATTTTCGGCCATGCCGTCCTCGCCTGCGGCCTGCGCGTGGCCTTGACGTTTATGACAGTTTGAGCTCGTATCGGGCATGAGGACGGGGTGAGAGACAGCCTCGGACTGGGACGTCGGCTCGAGGCTTGTCACAGTCTGTAAGGGTCAGGGGCGACGGAAAAATTTTCCTCTTGAAGGATCCCTCTTTCCCGACTTCCGTGCCGGCGAAGGGAGCTAGTCACGCGGCTGTGAGGCGTAAGCCCAGGACGTATTGGAGGCATGCGTCAGTACGTGCTGGAGGCATACGTCAGGACGGTGCTGACGCTGGGAGAGGAAATGGCTGAGAGCCGCGTTAATGCAACTGGAGAAGGGACATGGCATTATCATAGAAATGCGTACGTCACAGAGGATAAAGTGACGGTAAATTCGACAAACGGTCATGATTTACATAAGCTTCATGAGACAAATCAATCAAGTGAGTCTGATGAAGATCATGCAGGCCGCGAGTTTTGAGACAGGCGGGGAGACTGAACTGAAACCGGGCAGGACGGCATGGCAGTCATGAGCAGGAATCAACTTGACCTGAAGTGAGCTATGAGGATAGGGCTTTGAGAAGCTGACCTGCCGGATCTGTGAAGGCTGGCCTTTGTCTGAGTCGGTCGAGCCTGACAGGGTTTGGGGTGGGCTGGGCCGGTTGTGCCGGCATGGAAAAGGATCAAGGTCCTGGACGGGAAGTGCCGCAGACAGCTTGAGGTTTTGGTTGATAAATTTGTCATCCATTAGATACAATCATAGATTATACATAAAGTAGATTAGAAAATAATTTAGGTAAAAATGATTAGTTGACTAAGATCGTAATTTCAGGATGTTCAGCATTTTCTGATATTTGTCTGGAGGTTAAAGTCCCTGCATGAGGGACCGTTGGCGTATTTTTTGCGGTTGACTGTATCGTGCAACTAGCGCCGCATCCCCCGTCCCGGGACGCGGTCCGGCAGGCCCCCAGTCACGGGACGCATTTCGGCGGCATAGCGGTCCGGCAGGCCCCCGTCACGGGACGCATTCCGGCGGCATATTACGAGTTCGGTTAAATGTTAGAATTTTGGCTCTCGTTCCAGGGGTGAGAAATCTGTGCAAGACCCCAGATCTGGTATCTCTTTGCCATGACTCGCTCCCATAATGTGGGAAAAGATTTCAACATTTTCTAATATTTATCCGGAAGCGTAATA
>JAISFP010000377.1 GCA_031263525.1 Deltaproteobacteria bacterium
GTCAGTCAGGTGGCGGGAGGGCCGGAGGCCGGGGCGCGATCCTCCGGGTGAGGGCGGCCATCCTCCAGGCTCGCGGCGGCCATCCTCCAGACTCGGGGCGACCTTCCTCTGGGTCCTGGGCGAACTTCCTCTGTCCTCCGGGTCCTGGGCGATCTTCCTCTGTCCTCCGGGTCCTGGTCGGCCTTCCTCTGTCCTCCGGGTCCTGGTCGGCCTTCCTCTGTCCTCCGGGTCCTGGTCGGCCTTCCTCAGTCCTCCGGGTCCTGGTCGGCCTTCCTCAGTCCTCTGGGTCCTGGTCGGCCTTCCTCAGTCCTCTGGGTCCTGGTCGGCCTTCCTTCAGGCTCGGGGCGGCCTTATAAGTTTGCACTAGTTGGCACCAGAGCATTGCATTGGCCGCTGCCAACTGGTCAACCGTCCTTTCTCACTCCCTCGAGTTATTTCCGATTCGACATGAATAATCAGTAAAATATGTTGCGTAAGAATCGATATTGATTTTTATGTTTATAAAAGCAGTGAGTTTGAGAGCTGGGAACCCGCCTTGTGTTTGGCAGGACTGAACTGCGAGCTGTGATTATCGGCGGTCAGATTTGAACTTTTTTAAAAATGAGCGATTCGTTGTAATTTAGATCGCAGAAATAAATTCAATTCGGATAATGTACTGATAATTAAAGTCATTTTTAAGATATTAATATAACATTATCATTAATATTTAGTTAATATATATTGTGACATATTTAAGACTTAAACATCAAGGGCGTTTAAAATATAGATAATATTAGTGTTTCATAAAATCAAATTTTGTTTGTTTCTATGAAGTTAACATCTTAATGCTTAATGATATATCTTATATCTTGAATTATAAAGTTGATTTATAAGACTGAAAATGATGGATAATATTGTTGTTCGTCAGTTAAAGTTCAAAGTCGGAAGGGCTGACTTCCCTGTATTCTATCTTGACGTCGGATCTGCCGATTATACCAATGGCAACACTGTAGACAGTTTTATTTTGATAAAGAGATGCTCTGGGATATTTCCGGTTGCGAATCTGATCAAATGCATCTCTAACAGCATGATCCAAAGCATGCTTTACTTTTAACTGTTCACCAAGCGATCTTTTTTCCTTAATTTTTTTTGCGTCATATTTAATTCTGGTGGAATTCCTGAGTTCTTCTGAAGTTACAACACGTGTTGACATTGAAACTGATGATGTCGAGGGTGCCTGAAGATCCGTAATCTCTCTATTGACAACTCTTTCTGAAGGGATAGGAGATTTTCTGTACTTTATTTCAATTACATAAATTGTTTTGGCACTAAACCTTTCGAGATAAAGATCAATGTTTCCGCCAGCAACAGAAGGTTCGTCCTGGATATGTCCGGCAAAAGACAAAGCTGTTTTGGTTTGTGACTGGAAAAAATGTTCTCCTGATTGTTGTGCTTGGCAAGAAAAATTTTCAAAAATTGAAGAAAGCGCACCGGCTGCATTTATTGAATCATGCTGGATAAACAATTTACTGAAGTTTTCATATTGGTCAAAAAGTCCGTCTCTTTCTTGTCTGGATAAATCAGGAAAAAAATGCTGAATAAGGTATTCTCGCGCAAATGATATTTTTACCTCTTTGTTTGGCACTTTTAAATATATTTTTTGAATTGCACCGTCAATTCCTTCACTTCTATCTAGTGTGAGATAGCCACACTGGAATAATGCAGATTGCGGATTGATAACAGATAAAGCAGGCGATTGAGAATTATGTGGAATGTCCATATTTTCATCGAAGATATTTAGGAAATCTTTTATATCCATATTTAAAAATTTCAACTGTTCAAGAAACTGAGGTTGAGCGGTGGTATACCAATAATTATTAAATATGCTGAATTTGAAAAACTCTTTGATTGATTGGGGATTTATCAGCCTTGATTTACCATCCCAGCTGTACCCGTCATACCATTCAATTATAGCATTAAAAAAATCATTTTTTGTCCAATTGGTGGACAAACTTTTATTTTCCTGCATTATAAAAAATGATTTATTGATATGATTTTCAAAATAAGTTTTGATTTCAGCTTCTGTGAATCCACAAATTTTAGAAAAATCAGGATCGAACGAAATGTTTTGAAAAGAGTTCATCGATGAAAATACTGATAGCTCTTGAAAAAGTGTGATGCCAGTGATTAATCCGAAGCGAATCATGGGAGAACATGATTTAACATTTAAGTAAAAATTTTGAAGAATTTTTTTGTTATTATTGAGTTCTTTTGATTTAGACAGATATGTTATTAGCGGGCAATCATATTCATCTATAAGCACAACGGGTTTCTTATTAAACTTTATTGGATATTTATCTGTTAGAACAATATCTGTTGAGTCAGCCATTGAGGTGTGTGGCAAAGCATATAAAGCCTTAATTAATTCTGAAAATGCGGGTCCGCACTTTTTCTTCTTAAGGCTGAATCCATAACTCTTGGCGATTTCATTAAGCTCGTCATGCAGGCTGTCGTTCAATTGGCCAGGGTCCATATCAAGCTGGGACATGTCAATATAAATGACACGACAGATGTCCCATCCATACTTAGGGATCATGTTTTCTATAGCTAGTCCTTTGAAAAGGTGACGTTTGCCTTCAAAAATGCATTTTATTGTTTGAAGGAGAAGGGATTTTCCGAATCTTCTCGGTCTGGCTAGAAAATAGATACCATCATTAGGCTTCAGCAGGTCATAAATTACGTCAGTTTTGTCAACATATACATGGCCGTTCATTATCATATCTTCGAAAGAGAAGATGCCTAACCCCAAATCCTTATCTGTGGATTTCGGTTCTAGAATTAAGTCTGTCTCCATGTCTGGTCCTCCGAAACAGAACAGAATTTTAAAAAATTTGCATGTTTGATATTACATCTGAGTCAATACGACATTAAGCCTTAGACATTAGCTCAACTATGAAGACTCAACTATGAAGACATCATTAACAATTATATTTACGGTTAAAGCAAATTAGGTTGGCGTGAATATTGCAAGGAATACAGATTCCAAAATATATATATTATGATATTTTACTTGCTTGTCGGACCTTGTCAAGAGGATTTGTTTATATGTCTAACTTTTACTCTAGGCCACCCACTGCTTGATGCATGAGACGTGAATCTGTTCTGGCCTATGGAGGTGTCATTCTGGTTAGTAAGGCTTTACTGAAGACCTGTGGCTATGATCCAGTCAGCCCTGACTCCCCGGCACCACGTCTTCGCGTGATGTCATTACTTTTTGGCCGGGTATTCGTTCACGGGGAGGGTTGAGGTTGTGAAGTTGGCCTCATCCGCCTTTCCGGACTCCAATCTATCTCGCCTTCTATAAGCTCGGCCCTATGGCCCTTAAGTTCCCCGAGAGCTCCTGTCCTCCAAGCGTCCCAGGGCGACATGCAGGCCTTTTAGCCACCCCGGCCCTTTCAAGTCTTAAACCATCCAGTACTTCAGCCTTTATGAGCTTACAGCCCCTCACCTCCCCTTGAACAGATACCTTTTTTCCAGCACCAGGGGGTTGACCTCTTCGGCATGGGGAGGGCGGTGATAGCCAACTAGCGGGCCGGGCACAAGGTACAGGGGGCCTCCACCGTCGCCCAGCTGATGATTAGGACCTTCCTGCTGTCCAACTGGAAGACCTTCGACCGGAAGTTTTAGGAGATGAGCCTGGCCTGGAAAGCGGCGAGGCTCCTCCCCAAGGACGACATCCTGCATCTGTACCTGAACCGGATCTGCCTGGGCCGCTGGGCTTACGGGGTGGAGTCCGCGGCGAGGCTCCTCACCAAGGACGACATCCTGCTTCTGTACCTGAACCGGATCTGCCAGGGCCGCGGGCCTTCGGGGTGGAGTCCGCGGCGAGGCTCTACTTCGGAAAGTCCATAAAGGTCGGGAACCTGGCAGAGGCGGCCCTTCTGGCTGGTCTCGTGAAGGTGCCGGGCAAGCTCCGTGCCCACGAGGGCACCGAGGCCAGCCGCGACAGGCAGCGCTACGTCCTGAACCGCATGCACGCGAACGGCAGCATCACCACCGACGAGGGCCTGACGGCACTGGCCACCCAGCTCCGCTTCCTCATCAGGACGCCAAACCACTGCCGTGAGGTGGAGCCCATGATCTCCGAGGTGTGCGCCAGCAGGTGATGCAGGAGTTCGGGCCCGAGGCGGTGCTGAACGGCGGGCTCCGGATCTGGACCACCCCGTACCTGGACGTCCAGCACAGGGCCGAGGAGGGCGTGAGGAACGGGCTCAACAACCTCGCCCGCCTCCAGCGGATGAGCCCCGTCCTGGCCCGGCAGGACCCCCGCCAGGCCGCGTTTCACTGCAAGAGGAGCCGCGAGAGGCTGGCCCGGAGGCCGCTTCTCCCGAACCAGGACCCCGCGGCGCTCGTGACGGGCTTCTCGGAGGATCCCGAACGGCCCGGCACCTTCTTCTCCATAGGGAGCGAGACGGGCTTCCTCCCCGGCTCGGCCAGCTCCTGGATAGCCGGCAAGAGGAATCCCTCGGCCTTCTTCCACGAGAACGACCTGGTCATGGTGAGGGCCGTGGACAGGCATCCCGACACGGGGATATGGAACCCCGAGACCGCGCCTCCCCCCGAGATCCGGGGGCCGCTCGTCTTAATCGAGATTGCCACCGGCAAGGTGCTCGCCATGGTGGGGGACAGGGACTTCGGCATCGAGGGGGTCGGGAACTCCGACTTCAGCCGGGCAATACTCGCCCAGCGCCAGCCGGGGAGCTCGTTCAAGCCCTTCGTTTGCGCCGAGGCCTCGGTCGTCTGCGACGTCACTGCGAGCTATCCGGACGGTACGGGCCGCTGCTGGAACCCCAAGAACTACTCGGGCGGCCATTCCGGAGCCCTCTCCCTCTACGACGCCCGCATGATGAGCGTCAACGTGGTGGCCGTGAAGCTCTGCGACGCGCTCGGCGCAGGACGGTCATCGACTGCGTCAAGCGCATGGGCATATGGGCATATCCACGGACCTTCAGCCGGTGCTGCCCCTGGCCCTGGGAGCCTCCGAGGTGACGCTCCTGGACCTCAACAAGGCCTACACGACCTTCCCGAACCTCGGCACCTGGGTGTGGCCCACCTTCATAACCTGGGTCGAGGACCGCTTCGGCAGGACAACCCTGGAGCCCCAGCCCTACTTCACCGAGGCCATCACCCAACTGACCGCCTGCATAATGCTCGACATGCTGACAGGGGTGGCCACCCGCTGCACCGCCGCGAGGGTCTTCGCGGCCCTCCGCGGCATACCCGTGGCGGGAAAGACCGGCACCACCAACTCCCATTCATACGCCATGTCCGCGGGCTTCAACCCTGAGTACACCTGCGGTGTCTGGGAGGGACGCGAGCCGCACCACCCTGGCGGGAGGCGAGCATGATGGGCGAACTGCCGCCCCCAACTTCATTGAGTGCATGAAGGGCATCCTGGAGGGCAGGGAGACCGGTCGGATCCATGTGCCCCCGGGAACCGTGTGCCGCCAGGTCCTCGAGCCCGAAGAGGACGCCTACTACCTGGGCTCGGGGGCGATGTTCGTCGTCAGGGCCGAGGAGGAAGGCGCGGGACGTGCCGACACCGCCCTGGGCGAGCACTATGCCGCCGTATAGGGGCCACGCGACGCCATCGCCGTGAGCCAGGAGGAGCTGGATCGGAGGCTGGAGGACTGCCTCTCCGGGTTCCCAGGCTTTCTGACGGGACGCGGGGACCTGGCGCTGCCGGAGGCATGAGTCTGCCGAAAACGGGGAGGGAGATGCCTCCGTGTTTTCGGGCACCTGTTGAAACCCTGGCCGAAACTGTATAATATGTAAGAAGCAGGGTAGATCGGATTCAGAAAGCCCACGGGTAAGGAAACGGATCCGAAGCCTGGCCAAGCCGGCCTTCCGCAAGGTACTGCACAGGAGAGTTCATGGTCTGGCTTCTCTCATTTCTGTTCGGGCTTCCCGCAGCCCTGTTCGAGCTTCTCATAGCTCTTGTTGTCGTTGTGTTTCTGGAGCTAACTCCTTCGGATTGTCAGGCTGCCGACGAGGTCGGCGTGCCTGCGAAGCATTACTACAAGGATTTTTTCCAGAAGGCAATCATTTCTAAGTACCGCGAACTCTATCTGAACTTGCTGAATATCGATCATGCCGGTGCCAAATGCGAGGAGTTCAACACGGAACTGCCCTATCCGGTCCTGGAGATGAGGCGTCTTGATATCGCGTTGCGGATTGAGCACATCGTTTACGATATCGAGTTCCATTCCGCGTGGTACAAGGATGTTCTTGCCGATCATCTTGGTTATGCCTCTCGGCTGGCGGAGAATCTGTTGAGGCTCCGCAAGGAGAATGACGCTCCGTTCAAGATCGTGGCCTTTGGCATCTTTCCCGGCGCCATCAAGGAACACGAGCAGCTTTGCTTTCCCGATGAGAAAATGATTGACGAGGACCTGGGTTGCCTGCTGTTCACGTTTATCCCGGTCTTCATCGGCGACCGTCTTGGCGGCTACGGCGACATCGTCGACAAGTACTGGGACAGGATCGTGGCGTGGGCGGAGGCCGGCAGGGTCGGTGCCTTCCCCCTGACGGACCCCGAGCTCTTCGAGTTGCTTTACTCGACTTTCGGGAGCATCCCGGCAGACCCCTTCCCCGTGACCAGGAAATTCTTCTGGATGGGCACTGTTCTTTCGGGGCACCCCGGCCACAGGGACACGCTCTCCTTGATGTACGTGTCGGTCGTGGCCCGGGGCGGCCTCGCCACCGAGGAGATGTTGGCGGAATGCGTGAAGGAGATGAAATACATGAAGTACGATATAATTCAACTGATTAATGACGTGGAGGAGGGTGTCTTCTCGCTAGGACCCAACGAGGTCAGGGCCCTGAAGGAGGAGAACAAGGTGTTGAAGTCTCAGGCTGAGGCGGAGCGCAAGGCCCTGGAGGAGAAGGACAAGGCCCTGGAGGCGGCCAACTCCAAGGTCCTGGAGGCGGAGCGCAAGGCCCTGGAGGCGGAGCGCAAGGCCCTGGAGGCGGAGCGCAAGGCCCTGGAGGCGGCCAACTCCAAGGTCCTGGAGGCGGAGCGCAAGGTCCTGGAGGCGGAGCGCACGGCCCTGGAGGCGGAGCGCAAGGCCCTGGAGGCGGAGCGCAAGGCCATGGAGGAGAAGGACAAGGCCCTGGAAGCGGAGCGCAAGGCCATGGAGACTTTCGAGGCGATGAGGCAGGAGCTGGCCAAGTCCTATGGAGCACAAACCTAAGGCTTGACGGACGAGGCTGTCCCGGATTGCCTCGCCACCGACATGAGCGGTGAGTCAACTGGCTATGTCGAACTCGGTTTGTCAGTTGCTGCCGCAATCCCGGGCGGTGGCGGCAAGGCCAGTTGACCCCCTTGTCTTATGTGACTTCAGGCTTCCCGTTCACTGCCCGCAGGTGCCGTTGCCCGAACACGCCTTCCGGGCTTGGCGAGAGCCCGGCGAGGCATTCGGGGGTTCTGGCTCAGGCTTCTCTTTCGGCTTGCGGGGCGTCAGTGGAACCGTACCCGCGACAGCCCCGGCCCCTTCTCGCCGGTGGCGAACTGGGGAGAGGCAGCGTTTCACCATCCCGGTACGAGCCTGTTCCTTCCCTGCGATCGAGCTTGTTCCCCCGCCGGCCAGCTGAAAGTTTCTTTCCTTGGACATGGCGGTTGTCATCAGGGCGGAACCAGCTCCTTAGTGGAAGCCGTCTGTCCCGTCAGGGGAGCGTGCTGGCCCACCGGCACCAGGATCGCTTTGGCGGTGAGCAGATACCAGTTTTACGACGATAGACCCGTCAAATGAGGAGGGCCTGTGAAATTAGGTCGTTTGACAATAGACTCTGGAATGATGATTTAGATGGCTATGAGGAGAACCGAAAGAAATTCAATATACAAGCCAAAGTATGTTGCCGGAACAATAAAATGTACCTGAGCAGCTTGCGGAGATCAGGCTCACGTTTCTCGATAAGAATTTTGATCTTAAGTTTTAGTGCCCTAAAAATTGTTTGTTTTAAAAATCATATTGAAAATAGTGTGTAAAAAATTGAAAAATTACTGATTAATACTATTACCCTTTCACGTAAATATAAACGAATGAGGGGCGCAAGACCTTAATATGAAACTATGGCTCAATCCGCAATAGATTGTCTATCATTATCCTGAAGGCACATCATGCTTGGATAAGGGTCTGTCGGGCGAACGGTGCAAAAGCCAGGCGACCTCGCCAGCTCACCACCCCATTCGTTCAAATTTCCGTTAAAGGGTAATATAAGAATAATTAATGTTATGTTTAGATAGTTTCAGATTAATCGTAACCGTTCAGGTATCCCCTCCCGACTGGAACTCAACAGGGAAGCTTGCCGACTAAAATGCCCGACATGAAAATTATTTGTAACTGTTCAGGTGCCGCCCCAAGGGGAGCTTAACAGGAGGCCTTTCCAGCCAAAATGCCCTATATATAAACTCTTCCCCTCCATATGAAGTATCCATTGTTGACTATTTAACATTGAAAGTTTCTCATCTGAGCTTTCTTCCTCTCAAAAGGCTCTCAATAGAGGGGCACCTGAACAGTTACAATTATTTGACCAACATGAAGTATCAATAGTTGATTCTTCAACTTCAAGGGTTCGTCAACATGGCTCTCTTCTCCCGACAAAGTTCCCAAATAGACGGGTACATGAATGGTTACGATTAATCATTATTTTAAAGTAACTGTTCATGTGCCCCTCCAAGGGGAGCTCGACTGGGGCCATTTCAACTAAAATATCCATCGAGGAAACTCTTTCCCTCCACATGAAGTATCCATTGTTGACTTTTAAGCGTTAAGGTGTCCTCGTCTGGGCTCTATTCCTCCGAAAAGGCCCTCAATTGAGGGGCGCCTGAACTGTTACATTTTAAACATAATGACTGAAAACTTTGTTTGGGTTTATAATTTCATTTTGTTTTCCATGCCTCGTTCTGGGGTCAAAAGGGATTTGCCATGTTTCTGTCCTTTAAGTATTTAATTATCCAAGATAGCCATAAATTATAAAAACAGCAAATTTTTCGAAATTGTTCTTGTCTTATCCTGTTCTTCCATATTCCAGACTTCAGCAATCTACTCACCAGACCCGGCATCCTCCCCTGCCCCCTGGGTGGCAGTTGCATTAATCTCGACAGAATTTCATGAAACGGGTGGTTGGGATGAACTGTCACCTGCATAGCGCATACGTTCTCATTCCCCTCTTCAAAACACTTTATGCGACAGGCTTCTGGCTTCAATTCTTACCAAGAACTAAAAAGATTTCCCAGCTTGATTCAGGACTCATGCCCCATCCGTTAACGGATACCCAGCGATCATCCCATCTTGGGTCCGCCGCACGGTTCGGAAGGCGTCACCTGGGGTACAGGCCCGGGATAGTCAATGTTGTTCATCCGCATGTAGTCCTTTTGCGCCTTCAGCTCAAGAGCGGCTATGAGATCGTAGAAAGCGTTGTCCCTGTAGTTCTGATTGGAAGCCGTCTCAAGCGTGAAAAAATACCTCTCTCGGTCCAGCTCTCCGATGTCGATGATCTGATAACCCTGGTTGACCAGGACAAGGTTCATAAGAAGCCTCGACGTCCTGCCGTTGCCGTCGATGAAAGGGTGGATCTGAACGAATCTCAGGTGGGCAAATGCCGCCAGGAGGACCGGATGATACGTTTCCTTGAGCCTGGCGAACGTTTCACTGAAATCCTCCATAGCCATGTTAAGTTTTTCCGGATAAGGCGGGACAACGCTCGAGCCTCCAATGAACACTGGTACGTTGCGGTAGACGCCGGAGCGTTTGTTGTCTATCATCCCGTAAAAAACGAAGTGAAGATCTGAAATGATGCGCAATAGATTTTTTGAAATCATATCCAGCGTGTTTCCCCGGGAGACTTCCAGCATCATGTCGAACGCCTTCCCGTGAGAGACGGTCTCCAGAAGCTCATTAAATTTCTTACCTCCGACAGAAATCCCGTCTTCAAGTAGCAGTTTAGTTTCCATGACCGTCAGCCGGTTCCCTTCAAGTGAGTTCGAAGTGAAGGTGTTGGTGATACGGAAATGGTTGTCGTAATTCGTGATCTGGTGGGGTGTCAGGATACATTTATCGCGTAACAGGTCCCTGTTCCGGTCCATCTCGTTCAACTGATCTGTCAAATCCATATTGCCTCCTAAAATGGTTGCCGGTCATTTGTAAATTATTTTACACCATATAGAAAAAAATTTACACCGTTTTCGGGGACATGGCAAGTTAATTCCTGACCGCCCCATGTCCGCTGACTACGACCATGACTTGCAGAACACAAACACGGGTGCCCCAGGATCCGGCTTCGGGTCCATAGCTTCAGGGGTGGCTTCATGTCGAGATCTGAGCCTGTCCAAGAAATCTTCGGATCTGCGGGGAATTCAGCACGTCAGGCGGAAAGGCCATCGGCTGTAAGGAACGGCAGGCGTCCCGGGCGGCAGGCCAGCCAAGGGGTGCTGCAGGAGTCCCGAGCGGCGAGGCCAGGGGAGCGGCCGGCGTCCCGGTCCAGGCCTGGGGAGCGGCAGGCTTCCTGCACCGGCCCTTGGGAGTGTCAGGTGACCTGGGCGGCCAGGCCAGCCAATGGGTGCTGCAGGAGTCCCGAGCGGCGATGCCAGGGTTGCGACCGGCGTCCCGGTCCAGGCCTGGGGAGCGGCAGATTTTCTGGTCCAGCCCTTGGGAGTGTCAGGCGTCCTGTGCGGCCAGGCCAGCCAATGGGTGCTGCAGGCGTACCGGGCGGCGAGGCCAGGGGAGCGTCCGGCGTCCCGGTCCAGGCCTTGGGAGCGGGAGGCTTCCTGGTCCGGCCCTTGGGAGTGGCAGGCGTCCTGGGCGGCCTGTCCAGCCAAGGGGTGCTGCAGGCGTCCCGAGAGGCGAGAACAGAGGAACGGTCGGTTTCCTGGTCCGGGCCTGGGAGCGGCAGGCTTCCTGGTCAAGTCCTTGGGAGCGGCAGGCTTCCTGGCCGGCAAGGGCAGCCCGGGTTGCGGCAGACGTCCCTGCTGAGCCCCGGGGTGCGGCAGGTGTCACGTCTAAGCCCAGGAGAACGGCAGGCGTCCCAGCCCGGCCCAGGGGAGCGGCAGGCGTCCCTGCCCGGCCCAGGGGGCGGCATGCGTCCCTGCCCGTCCCGGGGGAGCGGCAGGCGTCCCTGCCCGGCCCGGGGGGGCGGCAGGCGTCCCTGCCCGGACCGGGGGGGCGGCAGGCGTCCCTGCCTGGCCCGGGGGAGCGGCAGGCGTCCCTGTCCGGCCCAGGGGAACGGCAGGCCCCTGGGGAGCGGCGGCGTCCCGGTCCGCCCCAGGGGAGCGGGAGGCGTCCCGGTCAACACCAGGGGAGCGGGAGGCGTCCCGGTCAAGGCCAGGGGAGCGGCAGGCGACCCGGCCCAGCCCTGGGAAGCGGGGGGTGCTTCGCTTGACCGGGCCAGGGGAGCGGCAGGAGCCCCCGATCGCCGAGGTCTGATAAACGGCAGGGGGCCCGTCCGGCCAGGCCTGTCCTGAGGGAGCGGCAGGCGTCCCGGCACAGCCCGGGGGAGCGGCAGGCGTCCAAGCCGGTCCGGCCAGCCCACAGAAGCGCCAGGCTTCAAGGAAGCCGTGGGGCCGGGAGGAAACCATCCGGATGCGTGGCGCGTGAGCCTTAGCCGAGCATGCACGGATCAGCCCGCCCGGCACGGCGGCTGGATGGGCCGGTCGGGGCATTCGAAGTGCTGATCCCGGCTCAGTCTACACAATCTTGCATCCTGGATGGGGAAGTCCTGTTACAGGCAGCGGGATGCCGTCACAGAACCGGCGAAAAGGATCAGAGCGGCACCTTATATTAGTCAGCGGCAGGCGACGGGGCCGCTCGCGGGGCCGGGCCATGACCATCGGCGGGGCCGGGGACGCCGCCCGGCACAAGGGCCTTTCCGGACGGACTACGCCCGATCGCGTATGGCAGCCGCAGCTCTTGCGTCCGGCGGGTGTCATGATGCAAGATGATGCGAACAGATGCGCTTTTCGATTCATGGGGACACAAGGAAGCGGTTTCTGGAAGCCGGGCCCGGCAGGGCTCAGGACTCCAATCGCGCAGTCTGAGGGCAAGGCGACGCGGGAGGCGACAAGGGAGGGCAGTGAGGCCGGGCACGGGACCGGGCGGAGTCTTCTGGCGAGTGGCGGGCACGAGGAGTTTTCCGGCGGGCTTCGTTTTTAATAAAATGTCCAATAATGACATATTATGAAGGAATTACGCATTTTTGGCGCCGGAAGGCGGGTAAAAAGAGGTGAATATCAGAGATGTAAAGTTGGAATCCATTTGCAAAAATTTAGGAAAATTTGTACACTAAATCGATTTAGTTGGATTAATTCTGCGCAATTGAACCCTGCCGGCCCCGGCGGGGGGCCACATGACGCGGAAAGACGCATTTTCCGGCCGCCGCGCGAGCGCGCCGCCGCCCCTGGACGGCGCGGCGGGAGCGCCGGGGACCCCCCGGCGGGAAGTCTGGACGGGACGGAGCCGTGAGAAAATTGCCAATCTATACTCCCCTAGAGACTAAGGACGGCCCGAGGCCCCGCGGACGGGATCTGGTCAGCTGGCTGGCCGGATGGCTGTCCTTCGCCCTCGCGGCCTCGGTCCTCTCGGCCCAGGCCCCGCTCTCGGCCCAGGATGCCGCGCCGGCCCCGGCAATAATGCCTTCCGACGCCACCATCACCATCACCAAGAACGTCGAGGTGTACTCCTACGAGGATCTCACGTTCACCGTGGACAGCTACGAGGTGAACCGGGGCGACAACCTGGAAGGCGTCCTGAAGGACCAGGGGCTCTGGCCGGCCGACTGGACCCGCGAGCGCGAAGCCCAGCTCATGCGGCTCATTTCCGAGCTCAACCCCGCCATAGCCAACCTCGATCTCATAAGCCCCGGCCAGACCCTGTACCTGCCCAGGGCGCAGGCCCAGCCTCTCCCGCCGCCCGAGCCCGATCCCACGGTGGTGGTCTCCTACGCCCTGGGCAGCAACGCCGGCCAGAGCCCCGCCACGGTGGTGGTGAGACGGACGGAGCCTGACGGCGGCGACCCCGGAACGTCCGCCCAGTCTTCCGAAGAGCCCCTTCCCGAGGGGACCTTCAGGCTGGTGGTGGGAGATCCCGCGGACGGGCCGGGAACCGGCGCGCAAGCCGTCCCGGCGGACGGGACGGCGCCTGGCGGGACCGCCCAGGGATCCGGCCCGCAGGCCCAGGCGGTCTCGGGTGACCGGACGGCTGCGCCTGCCGCCCCCGCACCCGCCCAGGCGGTCGAGCCGGCGGTCGAGGAGCAGGCGCCTGAGCCAGCGAGGGCCTCCAGGAGGCGGCAGAGGACGCGTCCCGCCCCTTCCAACGAGGGCGAGCTCTCCACAACCCCGGACGGCACCGTCTACCGGACTGTCAAGGTGAGGAGCGGGGACACCCTGGAAAGGCTTCTGAAAAGGGAGGGCCTGGACCCCGAGCTCATCTACCGCCACCTTATCCGCCTGACCGTCGACATCAACCCGGGACTCAAGAATCCCCACATGATAATGACCGGGGCCGAGCTCCGCATCCCGGCAATCGGCCCCTACCTCGCCGCCTACGGGGGAGGTCCGGAGCTGGTCCAGGTGGCGGACGCGTCCTCGCAGGTGGTCTCGGACGCGGCCCCCGCCGTCCCGCCCGCGCGCAGGACCCGGGAGCGCCAGCGCACCAGGAGGCCCGACCGGGCCCAGCCGGCCGCGGAGCAGGCCTCCGCGCCCGCGCCGTCCGGCGGGCGGTTCAGGATAAACACGGCCCGGCTTCCCGCCGCCCCGCTTCCCACGGCGGACGCCCAGAACGCTAAGCAGATACTGTCGCTGATCTTTACCCGCCTGGGCGAGCAGGTGAGCCAGAGGGGCAGGCTGTTCCTTCCCCTGGACGAGCCGCCCCACTTCGACGTGGACACCTCGACCATGCCGGTCGTCGACCTGAAGACCGGCAGGCACATAATACTCGACCTGAACAGGTCGCTCCCCGAGGCCTTCATAACCCGCTTCCGGGCCAAGTACCCCGAGTACGTGGTCTTCCAGCCCGCCCGGGGCGAGAGGATGGAGAAGGCCCTGGAGCGGCTCTGGCCCATGTGCGGCTACTTCAGGGTCTATCCCAAGGGACAGGCCTTCGAGGGCGGCAAGGACGTGAAGATAAGGATCAGCGCGGACTGGCTGGTCTGGCCCACCTCAACCGACTGGAACCGCGGGCAGCCAGTGGTCATCAACCTCGCGCCGGCCCCCGACAACGGGACCCCGCTCCCCTGGGTCAGGTTCCTGGCGGATCACAACATCTCCGTGATCGACCTCTACCGCGGCGAGGTCCTGGCCGGGGGCGGGAAGGCCGCCACCCCGATCAACAACTTCACCGTGGTCGACGCCGACAGCGACAACCCCTCGGCGTTTGCCGAGGCCTTCGTGAAGGCGCTGGGCTTCAACCCCCGCATAGGGGTCTCGGTGGATCTCGCCGCCGGCCGGGTCACCACGGGAGGGGCCACGATAGGGACCGGACCGCCGCCCGCAGTGTTCTGGGAGTCCGGCAACTCCAAGACCATCCTTGAGTACGGCGATCTCACCACCGACGAGCTCGACGTGCTGAAGAGGAACGGCTTCTCCATCATCTCCTCGGCGCGTGACAGCCAGACGGTCCTGAGGTCCATCGTTGCCGCCCTGAAGATCAGGCTCGAAGGACCCCTGGTCCTTAACGGAGACAGCTCCGGAGGGCCCTCCATCAAGCTCACCGTGGCCGGGCAGACCTTCACCTTCGGGGACCGAACCTACCTCTTCACCTCGACTACCCTCCCCGAGAGCATGACGGGGCTCGACCCCAACCAGACCGTGGTCGTCATAAAGTACAAAGGCGCTTCCCCCGCGGCTCCCGCCCCGGTGGCGGCAGGGGCGCCACCCGCCCAGCCGGTCGTCCAGCCGGCCCAGCCGGCCCAGCCCGCGACCGGGACTCAGGCCGGGGAGGCACCAGCGTCGGACTCGTACGACGACTCCGACGGCCCGTCGACGGTGATTTCCGAAGACATCAGGTAGGGGCGGAGCTGAAGCTCCGCTTCCGGCGCGGTTCCTTCCGCCTTGACTCCGGCAGGCCCGACAACCTGGGATGTCCAGAACGGTCCGGGACGCTCTTCGTTCGCCTGAGGACCCGGCGGGTCTTCGGGCGTGCGCCGCTCCCATCCGGACATCACTAAAAGCCAGTCAGCCCTGACCCCCGGCCCCCGGGGAGACCCGCCGCGAGGCAGGTCTCCCCGGGGGCTTTTTTTTCGCGGCCTGGTCTGGAATTATTCAGCCAATTTGTCTAATGTCACGTTCTTAAGGCTAAATTCTTTGCCATTACGTTAAACTGCTAAATTATATTAATTATATATTAAATATATTTATGCATAATAATCTATATGACGTGCATCAATAAAATAATCAATTTAATTAAATGATAGATTTTATAATATAGAAAATATCAATTTCCTATGAAATTGATGCTTTTTACAGTTTAATCATTTTTTGAGATATTTCAGCGATATTAGTCGTGCAATCCATGTGTTTGAGTAAATCACAAATCTGATTATGTGTTTAAAAGATAATCATTATATAGTTTTTTCTTTTTAGGAAATTGAATTAAGTCAAATTAATTAAAATAATATTTATTATGTAATCAAACTGTTTCAATGAATGGTTAATGTCACAAAAGAATTATATGTTATTTAAATATAACTAAGTTGATTTACCGAGTTCAATATATCACACAATCTTCAAGTATTATAAGTGGTTGAAATAATTGAATAAATGACATATATCGTTAAAGATTAATGAATTACATATAATTGTATTATTTCGCTGAATTGCATATGTCATGAAAGATTCTAATGATATTTGAATATGGTTAATTTGTCAAAGTTAAAGGCATGTATCTTGAGTAATCCGAATATTGTTTGCTAGATTGTCATGATAATTGTTTGATTTAAACATAAGGACATTATTTTTAATCATAGACAGAATAACAGCTGTGTAGGTAAGGCATCATTTGGCCCAAAAACGCGAACGTCATCGGCAACGTCTCAAACGCGCACCTTAAAGCCAGGCGGTCTTCCGGCACACTTTTCTTCAGGGGCCTGTTGTCCGGGATAACGTGTCTTTCACTGCACGCCCTGCAGGGCGCGTCCCGGCACTCCTTTCGAATCGCGCATCTCCCGGATTCCTGGTGCTGTGCGGTCATGGCAGTTAGATCCTGCTGTGGGGCGAGGAGCTGCAAGTGCCGGCACGGGAAGGCCTCAGAGGGGGCGGGATGGGTGGCAGGCTAGGCGGTCCGGGGCCTGAAAGACTTTTGGGGTCCGGATTCAAGGCAAGCTCCGGCCAGCGATTGCGGTTTGAGGTCACGGCTGCCCAACACTTTGCGAACCTGACATCCTGCCTGCGGTCGGTCGTCTGGCAGGCTCCCGGTTTCGGGGGGAATACGGAGCAAAGCCCGCTTTTTCTAAGGGGCGAATTATAATAGAATAATACGATGCGCCCGAAGGTAGCCGCGGCACTTTCGCACCCGGCCGCGGACGGGTTCCTGGTGGTCGTTGCTATCCAGTCTCCCGTGCCACATCCGGCGGGGGTGTTCTGCCGCCGGCAGTAGTTTTTCCGAATGAACTGGAAAATCACCTTCTCCATAGGTGAGACGGACGAGAGCATGTCCCGGCTGGACGCGGCCCTGAACGCAGGCGGCCGTGCCAGGCTGGATTTTGTCGTCCGTCTCTCCGCCCCCATGGAGCCCCCGGCGCCGGTCCGGGCGCTTCCCGGAGATTCGGGAGAGGGTCTTCCGACCGCGGCCGAGGCCGCGCCTGCGGCCCCGGACCCTTCGAGACTGGGTGCCTGGGCCGGGCCGGGCCTGCCCCCGCCCCTGGACCCGGATCCCCTCTCGGGGGTGCCCGCCTCCGTGGGAGCCATAAGGCCGGGGTCGCTGGCCGGGAACGTCGCGCCTGCCGTTTCCGAGTCACCCGCCCTTCCTTCTTCCGGGACGGACTCGAACCCCCTGGAGGGGATGTCTGCGGCAGCCGGGTCCATCAAGCCCGGGTCGCTTTCGGCCCCGTCGCCCCCGTCGGCTCCGGCAAAGACCTCCGGCCCGCCTTCCTTCTCGGGAATGGGTTCTGACCCCCTGGCAGGCGTATCTTCGGCGGCCGGGTCCATAAAGCCGGGGTCGCTTTCGGCCCCGGCGGCCCCGTCGGCCCAGACAAAGACCTCCGGCGCGCCTTCCTCCTCGGGAATGGGTTCTGATCCCCTGGCAGGCGTATCTTCGGCGGCCGGGTCCATAAAGCCGGGGTCGCTATCGGCCTTGCCGGCCTCGTCGGCCTCTGCAAAGGCCTCCGGCCAGCCCCCCTCCTCGGGAATGGACTCGGACCCCCTGGCAGGCATATCGGCGGCGGTCGGGTCCATAAAGCCGGGGTCGCTATCGGCTTCATTGGCTTCATCGGCTTCG
>JAISFP010000307.1 GCA_031263525.1 Deltaproteobacteria bacterium
CGGGCAGCGGGAGATGCCGGAGCTGAGGCTGACGCCGCCCCCTGTCCCGACGACCCCTCGGAGCTGCCGCCCCACGGCACGATAAACATCCTCGTCTTCGTGAACCTCCCCCTCACGCCGGGCTGCCTCGCCAGGGTCATCATGACCGCCACTGAGGCCAAGACGGCGGCCCTGCAGGAGCTGAACATCAACTCCAGGTACTCGGAGGGGCTGGCCACCGGCACGGGGACCGACCAGATAGCCGTGGCGTCGCTCTTCGTGGACGGCTTCCCGGCCCTTTCCAGCGCCGGCAAGCACTCCAAGCTGGGGGAGCTCGTGGGGCTCGCGGTCAAGGGGGCGGTGAAGGGGGCACTGCTTCGCCAGAACAGCCTGTCCCCGGACAGGCAGTGCTCGGTAAAGATCCTGACCGAGCGTCTCTTCGAGAAGGACGGCGTCTTCAGGAGCACCAGGGACGAGGTGGCGGAGCTGTTCTCCTCGTCCATGGACCCGGAGACCGCCGAGCTGTTCCGCTGCAACAGCAAGGCGGCCCTGTGCGACCCGGCCACGGTGGCCGCCTGCGCCGCCATGATGCACCTGCGCGACCAGTTCATCTGGGGGACGCTGCCCCCGCTCCTCTGGTCGGAGATAATGGTCTCCCAGGCGGCCGTCCTCGCCGCGGGGGCCTGCGGGGACTTCTCCATGATAGGGAGCTACAGGGAGCGGCTGGCCCGCCTCCCGGGGGACAGCTCGCGGGAGGGTTTCGTGAGGCTCCTGGGCGAGGCCCTGGCCATGGGGTATTCCGACAAGTGGGAGAAGGGGGTGTAGGCCTCCGGGAGGTGGTGCCCTGCGGACGCCTGCGGGTGCGCCCCGCGATCGCTTGAAGATGTCCGGAGGAGCCGGCCGGGCCGGCCATCGGTCCCGTCCCCGGGGGCCTGCGGACGCGGCGCCGTCGCGGGCGGCTTCCAGGGTGCCTTCGGGGGACGTTTGCGGACAGGTGGCGTGAAGGGCACAGCATCGTGATGCCGCGTCCTCGGGATGCTTTCCTGAAGAGGAGTCCGGGCGCTTCCCGGGAGGCGTCATGACAGCTTCCCGGAGCATCCTGGCAGCTTAGCCTCCAGGGGTGTCAACCTGCCAGCATTCCTGAGTGCCTGAGCGGCATCCGGGCAAGTTTCCCGGGGAGGATTCCGGCAGCTTCCCGTGGCGGCATCAGGGCCCCATCCTGCGGAGCTTCAGCGGGATGTTTCCGGGACGTTTCAGGGAGACGTTTCCGTGAAGCTATCCAAACATGTCTGTGGTTAACCGGATCATATTGCCTCAAGGGTAAAATTGATTGGATTGTCTAACAGGTGTCTAAAAATTAACGATTTGCTGAATTATGTAACTGAAATAGCAAAAGTTGTTTAAACGGTTAAATTGCTTATGGAAATGGTTACAAGACTTCAACGTGAATAGTTTCATGAAATTATTAAATTCTATGATTTAATCATTTTGAGAATTGTTGGTGATTCAATTGATTTGATAGATCCGTGATGGTCAAGTGATTCAATAGAATATGATGATATAAAGATTCAAATGATTCAAAAGAATATGATGGTGTCAAGATTCAAATGATTCAAAAGAATATGATGATGTCAAGATTCAAATGATTCAAAAGATTCAAAAGATTTCAATTGTTCTAAAGATTCCAATGTTTTGAAAGATTCAAAAAGCCGGTCTCGATGGGATGCATGGCAGATCCCTGATGGCTGTGCGGAGCGAGTCTTCGGCGGTATCGCGCTTGCGAAATGCATTTTGACATTTAATGAAATGACACAATATTTTATGAATTGAAAATTTTGTTTGCAGGTGTGTCTGATCCACGGGGAGTTCCATTGCGGATCCGACTCCAGTCCTGTACAGTGCCTGTCCTGTCCAGCCCAGGCTCAGTCATGTCCAGTCCGGGTCAGGCCAGGGCTTTCTGGGGCTTCCTGGCCGGGAGGCAGTGCCGCTTCCTGTCGCTTCAGCCGTCATCACCACTGCCTCCCTGTGTTCCGGTGGTGCGGACGAGTTCCGTTCTCACACGATCCGCCTCGCCAGTCCGAGTGCCCGCATCCCTCGCAGGGCGGCTGGACGTGTACGGTTCACGGGCATCTTCCGCCGCCATCCTGCCGCATGCCCCGGCTTTTCCCGGCATTGTCCTCCGTCATCCTGCCAAATCCCGGCTTCTTTCCGCATCTTCAGCCGCCATCCTTGATATTACCCCGGAAATCAAATCTGGCCCTATGTGACCTCTTCACTGTGAGCTAGGCAGTGAAACAGGCCCTGCCCTCCCCCTCCCCAACCCTTCCCCCAAAGCTCTCACCCATTCAGCACTCGGTACTCGCCCCTGCCCAAAGCCCTCTCGACTCTCGCCCCTGCCTGAGGGGCCAGATTTAATTTCCGGGGTAATAACTCAGCATCTACCGGCATCTACCGGCATCTTCCGCCACCCCGCCGCCTTCTGCCTTCATCTTCCGTCAGCTGCCGGCATCTTCTGACGCCTAGCAGCCATCTGCCGTCTCCTGCCGTAACCTGCCGCCAACTCCCGTCTTCTTCCTTATGTCTTCCGGCCATTTACAGAAACTGGCCCCGGCGGCCCCCGGTGCGACCGGCGTGGAAGTTTTCCGGCGAATGTGAGATAATCAGCATATCAGCCTTCCCCGGCCCGGCCTCCCGCCAAGCTTCCGAGCGGCCTGACCCCGCCGGGGGCGGGTCCCCCGGCTGTGCCGGCCCGGCAGGCCCATTCGAAAAGAGTTCATCATGAGCCTCATCCTCTTGCTGACGGCGGCGGCCCTGGCCGCCTTCCTGTTGAAAGCCCGCAGGGCTTCGGCGGACGCCCCGCCTCCCGCCGTGATACTGGTGGCCAGGGGCGCGTCCGATCCCGAGGAACTGGAGGACGTGCTGGTGGTCCTGAGGGGCATAAAGAAGGCCTTCCCCTGCTACCAGGAGCGTCTGGCCTTCTCCTCGGACTCCGTCCGCGCCCTCTGGCGGGAGAGGGGGGAGGACCCCGCGTTCCGGGAGGCCCACCCGGACATGGACCCCAGGATCTACTCCGTGGGCAACGCGATCTCCGCCCTGGCCTCCGTCCAGGAGACCGGCCCCCGGCTCACCCTGGTCCAGGGCCTCCTGCTCACGGACGGCCCTGACTACTACGACCTCTCCTCCCTGGTGGAGTCCCTCAGGCAGATAAAGACCTTCGACCGCGCCAGGGCCCCCTTCCCCTGGATAGGCCTGGGCCTGCCCGCCCTGGGTCCGGGCGAGGGCCAGAAGGAGATGCTCCTGCGCACGGCCCAGACGCTCGCCCCCCTTTTCGCTGAGGCCGAGGCCGCCAGGGCCGGGATGGTGCTCGTGGCCGACCCCTCAGGCGGCATCAACCCGCCGGCCTACCGGAGCCTCGAGAGCTGCCTCAAGACCGTGTACCCCTCTGTGCCCCTGGCCGTGGCCGTCAGGGACGCCATCCAGCCCCGCGGGGCCGTGGAGGCCATCTCCGCGTCTCTCCCCGTCCCCGGGCCGGTCATCCTGGCCACCCTGGCCCCGGTTTCCGGCATTGAGGTGGCGGACGACCTGGACGGGCCGGGGGAGGACAGCTGGGGGAACCTTCTCAGGGCCAGGGGCTACACCGTGGACCCCCGCGTCCGGGGCCTTGGGTCCAGTCCCCTGTTCGCGGAGCTGATAGTCGAGAACGTGAAGCGCCAGGAGGGGGCCCTGAGCCGCAGGTACATGATGGACTAGGGGCCGCCGCCCGGGGGCGGGCCTCCCGCGAGCAGGCCGGGCCTTTCCGGAAGCCGCGAGGCTTCCGCCATGTCGGCAGGCCCCCCGGAAGCCGGCAGGGTCCGCCGGAAACCGGCGGCGTTCCCCTTTACCCCCCCGCCCGGGCCTTGGCCTCCGCAGCCGTGCCCTGGCATCGTTTCTGCGGCGCGGGCGGGTGCCCCGGCGCGGCACCCGGAGCCCCGTTTGCCCAAGCTTCAAGTCCTGGCCGTGGCAGCTGCGGCGGCCATGTGCCTCACTCTCCCGGCACTCCTGCCCGGGGTGTTGCGGTCCCCGGACGGCGGGCATTCCTCCTCTGGGGAGACGCAGCCCCCGGACAGCGGGCATTCCTCCTCTGGGGAGACGCGGCCCCCTGACGGAGGGCCTTCCTCTTCGCGAGAGACGTGGCCTCCGGCCGCTGGTTCGTCCTCTGCTGGGGAGTTGCGGCCCCCGGACGGCGGACATTCCTTCTCTGGAGAGCTGCGGCCCCCGGACGGCGGACATTCCTCCTCGCGGGATACGCGGCCCCTGACTACCGGGCCTTCCTCCTCGCGGGAGACGCGGCTCCTGACAGCCGGTTCGTCCTCTTCCGGGGAGTCGCCGCCTCCGGACGGCGGACATTCCTTCTCTGGAGAGCTGCGGCCCCCGGACGGCGGACATTCCTCCTCAAGGGAGACGCGGCCCCTGACTTCCGGGCCTTCCTCCTCGCGGGAGACGCGGCCTCTGGGCTCAGGGCCTCCATCGTCACGGGAGACGCGGCCTCTGGCCGCAGGTTCATCCTCTTCCGGGGACTTGCGGCCTCCGGCCTCCGGGCGCGAGGGGAGGCCGCCCTTTCCGGGAGGGCCCGCCGGGCGCAGCCGCATGTCCGGGGCAGGGGGCTCGGGACGGGCAGGGGAGAGGGCCGGCCCCCCGTCAGTCAGCGGCAGGCTTGCCCCGGCCGTTCCCGCGGCCTCGGCGGTGACCTCGCGGCCCGGGCCCGCGCCCCTGGCGGAAGCCAGGGTCACGGGCATGGAGTTCGTGCTGGTGCCGGCCGGCACCTACATCATGGGTGCCACCTACCAGAGGCGGGAGAGGGCCATGCCCGGGGAGAGGACGCGGCACCTGGTCAGGATCACCAGGCCCTTCTACCTGGGGCGCTTCGAGGTGACCCAGGCCCAGTGGGAGCGGGTCATGGGCCAGAACCCCAGTCTGGCCAGGGGGCCGGACCTGCCGGTGGAGTTCGTGACCTGGTACGACGCCCAGATCTTCGTGAACCGCATGAACCTGCTCGAGGGATCGGGGCGGCGATACCGCCTCCCCACCGAGGCGGAGTGGGAATACGCGGCGCGGGCCGGGGGCAGGCCCCAGGTCTACTTCTTCGGGAACGAGCCAGGAGATCTGGGCGAATACGCCTGGTTCGAGGCCAACTCCGGCGACAGGACGCATCCCGTGGGCCGGAAGCTCCCCAACGCCTTCGGCGTCCACGACATCTACGGGAACGTCTCCGAGTGGGTCCAGGACCGTTACTCCGAGAGCTACTACGACGAGGGTCCTGCCTCCGACCCTCCGGGCCCCGAGAAGGGGGACTTCAGGGTGCATCGCGGGTGCTCCTGGATCGGGGACGACTGGAACTGCCGGAGCGCCTCCCGCGAGCCTGCCCTCCCGCGCTACCGCTTCAACCATTTGGGCCTGCGCCTGGCCTGCACGGTGGGTGACGGGCCCGGCGGGCCGGCCGAGAAGTGAAGCGAAGTGACGAAGTGAAGCGAAGTGACGAAGTGAAGCGAAGTGACGAAGTGAAGCGAAGTGACGAAGTGACGAAGTGACGAAGTGAAGCGAAGTGAAGCGAAGTGAAGCGAAGTGAAGCGAAGTGAAGCGAAGTGAAGCGAAGTGAAGCGAAGTGACGAAGTGACGAAGTGAC